>NZ_CAJPGQ010000033.1:0-87939 GCF_905339595.1 Burkholderia sp. BCC1977 | reverse complement strand
GGTACATGATCACCTTGATCGACTGCTTGGTATCGCTGGCCTTCTCGTCGATCTTGACCTGATGCTGGAGGTTCTTTTCCAAGGACATGTTTATGGCGAGCTTGAACGTCACGAGGTGCGAGTTCTTCTTGCCCTTGGAGACCTTGAAGTCCCCCGGCCCGCAGCCGCCGCATACTTCTGCGTTTAGATCAAGGTCCGCCGGGTTGGCGAACCACGTGAGCATCCGGTCTAGCGACGGCACGTCTGCGTGAGCCCATCATCGACCGGGCACACGCCGGGTAGCCGCGGATCCTGCAAATGCCCGACCTCGGCCCGTGCGCACTGGACAACTGATGAGGGCGGCCGCACCGTCCCCGATCTGCAGTCGGAGCGGACCGCCCGCATTGCGAGCCAGTCGTGGATTGGCGCCGACAATTCGGTAGCCCGCACATCCGTATGCCTCCCGTGGACCTATTGCGGTACCAACATTCTTCCGGGATGGCGAAACCACTCGGGCGACAGGTAATCGCTGTACGCCGGTCGCTCGATCCACACGGGTGTCTGGCGCGATCCGTCGCAGCCAACAAAAGAAGAAACGGACGAAGAAACGGACGCGGCCAGTCCACTGCATCCGGGTCCTGAAATTAAAAACCGGCCGCGCGAGCGGCTGCGTCCGCAGTTTGCCTACTTGACACCGTCCCGCTAATGGAGATCCATCAAAAATCGCTTACGGACACGAAGTTCGCGTTTACGCACATCCGAATCAAGGTGCCTTTACAGGATTATTACGGTTCGCTATCGTTCTTAGCTAGTAAATCTACGAGCCTCGACCAAAGAGCCGCCCGACAGGCTCCGGTCGCTAATCCGTTGGGGAGCGGACATGCTAAGAGACCATCTGATTGGGGACCTCTACGAGGCCGCCATCCGGCAAGATGATTTCCTGGAAGTCCTGCAGCGCACTACAGAGGCGATCGGCGCGACCTGGTTCCATATGTTCAGTTGGGATCCGGCGAATAACTGTCCGGGGCTCTCGGTGTATTCACCCGGGATCGACTGGGACCCGATCATCACGCTCTACGAGCAATACTATGGTGCGCTGGACCCGAGGCGGAGCTTGGTCGAGCGAGCGCCCGCAGGAACGCTCGTCGCCTGCCAGGATCACATCAGCGAGCGTGACGTAGCGCAAAGCGAGTTCTACCAGGACTACCAGATCCCGACCGCAGGGCTGCGCTATCTTCTGGGAACCCGCCTTACCCGACCAGGCAACAGCGACACCCTGCTGGGCCTGCTGCGCGCCGCCGGGCGGACTCCGTACTCAGACGAAGACCGGGAGACTGCCGCCAGCCTGATCCCACACCTGCACCGAACGATCAATCTTTGGCAGGATGCCAAGGCACTGCACCGGGACGCCGCGCTGGGGACTGAACTTATGGAGCAACTGGGCCTCGCTGTCTTCGCGCTGGACAAGGAGGGGCGCCTCGTGTTTTCCAATCAGGCTGGCGAGGCGGTGCTGAAAGCCGGCAATGCGCTCAGGCTCAGGCACGGTCGACTGGCAGCGCCACACGCTCCGGAGAATGACGCGCTGCTCGCGGCAATCCTTCGGGTTGCGCGATCCAGACACGGGGAAAGCCTGGCGCTGCGAAACGCCACCGGAGCCGGTCACGACCTGTTCATGAGTATCGCCGCCATTCCGGGGCAAGCGCTGACCACTTTCGGCTCGGCATCGGTCTTGATCACGGCAAGGACGCGTGGAAACGGGCCCCGTGTCACCGCCAAGCAGTTACAGCAGGCTTTTGGTTTGACGCCGGCGGAAGCGGCCGTGGCGGAGGCACTGATCGAAGGCACGCCCCCAGAGGATTATGCGGACACCAAAGGGGTCTCACCCAACACGGTTAGATACCAGGTGCGGGCCATTCTTGCAAAGACCGACGCTCGATCGCAGGTCAAAGCCGTGAGCACAATGTTATCGGTACTCTCGCAACACAAGGCTAATTGACTGGCGCGGGCACAGCCGCGCTCCGATGGCCGAGCCTGTTGCTGCACGGCAATTCAAAGCGGACATGATTGTTCGCGGCAGCCCCCTTGCCGAACGCATCGCCGATGCCGAGCTTTTCAGAAAAACCGATCGGTCGTTGACGCTCGCTCGCGTGAGCAGCCGCTCTACGGCAGGTGTGTTCGATGTCATGAAACACGTCTGTTGTTTCACTATCAATATTGATGATGCGGACATTCTGACTCCACTCGCATACTTTCCCCCGGCTGCACTGGTTGTTTGCTGCGCATGCCCAAACCGAAAAACAGCGGACGGGAAGGCGCTACGTGTCGTTCGGATCCGAGCGCCGGATACATTAAGGAGCCAGAAAAATGAAAGCAGAACTGCTTGCCGTGGCTGTCGCTGCGGCTACCTTGACGGCTTGTGGCGGTGGCGGGAACTCCGGGGCGGCTACGACTACCTCGACGACGAAGATCAGTGGCACCGCGGCAACTGGCGCGGCATTGGCGGGAGCAACCGTTCAAGCCAAATGCGCGACGGGGGCGGGTACCGCCACGACTGCCGCGGATGGCACCTTCACTGTTGATATTCCGAACGCCGTGCGCCCGTGCGTGCTGAGCGTCCAGGTTCCGAACGGGACGGTGATGCACTCGGTCGTGGATGCGGGTTCTGGCACCGCTGCGGTTGCCAATATCACTCCTCTGACCGAGCTCGTTACGGCGGCCATCGCAGGCGGTAGTACTACTGATTTTTTCAATACTTTTGACACGGCCGCGCAAGGCAAGCTGACCTCCGATGGCGTCACCAGCGCGGTCTCGGCAGTCAGCCTCACGCTTAGCGGCATTGTTGATCTGGGTGGGGCGAACCCCATTTCGGACACGCTTGTCGCAGCAACTGGCAGCACTGCCGGCAACGCCATGGACCAGGCCATCGACAAACTCGGTGCCGCGATGACCTCGTCCGGCACGACCCTGGAGGAGTTATCCACGGCAGTCGCGGCGAATCCCGGCGGCAATTCGACCGGCCCGATTCAAACTATCCTGCAACCTTCGGCTGCGTCCTGCGCCAGCTTTCGCAGTGGCAAGTACTTCAGTGTCAATACGGCCAACAACACGATCGAGCCCGTGACAGTGGACGCCACAAAGCTGAACGTGACCTATCAGCGCGATGGCGCCGTCGATACGCTTACGGCTGATTCCAGTCAGGCGTGCCGCTTCCTCAATTCGGATAGTCAGTATGGCTATGACATGGTCGTCGGCAAGGGCGGGATCGCGCTCCTGCGCGATGTGCGTGGCTCCTCCACGTCCGCAAGGTTCCTGGTACCGGCGCAAAAAGTCTCCACGGACCAAAAGGCGGGTAATTGGGTGGGTCTTACCTACGCGACCAATGCCAACAGCGCTGGCAATCTGGTGCCGAGTCGCGTCAACATGACGATCGGCGACGACGGCAAGGTCACGGCTGGCAGCCGCTGCTTTGCCGGCAACCCGTGCTACGTCTGGACGGACGCTGATTTCCCTGTCTTCACCGAAGGGGCGGACGGCCTGGCAAGCACGCCTTCCAACGGCGGCATTGGGTATGCGATCACTTTCGTCGGCACCGATGGTCACGTCTCCATGTTCGTGACGCGCCCTGGTGGCTTTACGGTTGCTACCAAGGCCTACACGATGACGCTGCCGACCGTCGGCACGACGAGTGCATATTGGGACTTGACGATCAATCCGACCGGCTCGATGGGCGCCTTCGCGGCCTACAGTACCAAGATCGACTCCGTTGACCCCACCGCGAATTCCTATACCCGGACTCGTATCGAGGATGGGCGCGTCGATACCTGGACCATCGACAATCCGGTCGTTGGCCTGCGGCATCGGGACGCTGCCACGAACGTCAACGAAACGATCGGCCTGAGAATCCCCGCCGCCGGCCTTTCCGCATCGATCAGCGCCAATGTCGCTCAAAACTTCTACAACCTGAGCATGGACCGTCCCTAAGCTGTTGAGCCTCTCGCCGAGGGGCTTTCCCCTTGGCCGGGCTTTTGGCCCCTCGACTTGTGCGAGGGGTTTTTTGCGTTTTACCGCAAATCGAGTTTCGTGCCGCACTGCCTTGCTCCGGGCTTCCTGCAATTCGCGCCTCTGGATCATTGCGGTGACAGACTTCGGTATTGCCTCGACGAACTCGATCACGCGAGATTCTCATCGAATCCGGCCGGCTACGGAATTCACCCTAAGCAATGAGTTGATCGCACCGATACTTACCTCGGAATCCCGCAGGCTAGGTGTTTAGTCCGCGACGACCAACGAAGCATGCATGCCCATCGAATAGTGACCTGGCCGATTGCAGATCAGCACGTATCGGCCGGGCGTCAGCTTCAGCGTCAGACGCTTGCTCTTCCCGGGCGCGATGTCTTCGACTTCCCCCATTTTCTTGAACTTGCTCTCCGCTACTGTCTCTTTCCGTACCGGCAGGCGATCGTGGGGCAAGTCCGTCTTCAGCACCACCAGTTCATGCGTGGTGCTGCTGTCGGATGATCCAGTCACCTCGAAGGTGACCGTTCCCGCCTTGACTTCGTTGGCATCGAGATGGATGGCGGTCGATGTCAGATCGACACGGAGTGTTTCGCCCGCGTTACCGCGCATCGGAGCAAGGCAAAGTGCGGAGGCACTCAGCAGGAATACGGCCTGACGTCTACTCATCATGATCGGTCTCCTCGAATACGCAACTGCTTCCGGTCGTTGCTCGTCGCTGGCGTGGGTACGTCGACGAACCATGCGCGCCTTTCCTACCATCAATGCGGGAGCATCCTCAATCCTGAACACATTCTTGTCCGGGTCGAGAACAAGAAAAATAGGGAAACCCGCCAAACGGCATGGGTAGAGACCCGCTACGGGCATACGTCGGTGCGAGAGGGAAGGAAAACCGCTCGCGTGCGTGGCCGGTTTGGTCTTGTATTTGCCGGGCCAGTATGTAGACACGGACGACCGCTGTTGCTCAATGAACTGCCGTTGAGGTGGTGCGGGGGCCGGCGGCGGGATTGGGTCGCTTGCTGTCGAATGACGAATTCCCCATTGAGTGTGTCGTTATTCATCTCCCGCCATTGCACAAGATGAGGCACGCCCAACTTCACCCCCCTCAAAAAATCGACCTTCCCGTATAAGTCGTCAACCACTCCAGCGCCAACGTCCCCGCCAGCGAGTTCCCGTTCGCATCGAGCCCCGGCGCCCACACGCACACGGCCATCTCCCCCGGCAGCACCGCGACGATCCCGCCGCCGACGCCGCTTTTCGCGGGCAGGCCGACGCGATAGACGAAGTCGCCCGCCGCGTCATAGGTGCCGCAGGTCAGCATCAGCGCCGACAGCCGCTTCGCCGAACTCGCGTCGACGATCCGCTCGCCGGTAACCGGCGCGACGCCGCCGTTCGCGAGAAACAGCGCGGCTTGCGCGAGCTCGACGCAGTTCATCGTGATCGCGCACTGGCGGCAATACGCATCGACCACCGTGTCGGGCGGCATCTGCATGTTGCCGAAGCTCGCCATGAAATGCGCCATCGCGCGGTTGCGTTCCGCATGCTGCAGTTCCGACAGCGCGACGCGCGAATCGTAGTCGAGGTCGGTCGCGCCGATCAGCCGCCGCACGAATTCGACGAGCGCGGTTTCGGCCTTGACGAAACGGCGGCACAGCACGTCGGTGACGACCAGCGCGCCGGCGTTGATGAACGGATTGCGCGGCTTGCCGCGCTCGCTTTCGAGCTGAACGAGCGAATTGAACGCGTTGCCGGACGGCTCGCGGCCGACCCGTTCCCACAGCGTGTCGCCCAACATCTGGAACGCGAGCGTGCACGCGAACAGCTTCGAGATGCTCTGGATCGAGAAGCGCTCCTGCGCGTCGCCGACGGTGTAAACGTTTCCGTCCAGCGTCACGACGGCCATCCCGAACTTGTCGGCGGGCACTTTCGCGAGCTCGGGAATGTAGTCGGCGACGCGCCCCTGGCCGATCCAGGGGGCAAGTTCGGCATGGATGCGTTCGAGGATCGGCTGGTAGTTCATCACGTGAGGCAGGGCGGGCGCGCGGCCCGGTTTCCGGGGAGCCCGTATGGAACCGTTTCGGCGCCGATTCGTCAAGCGCGGCGGCCATTGCGCCCTTATTCTTCAGATCGGCAAACGGGCAAGCGGCGGGCGCAGTATCATGCGGTACGTTTCGGCCGATGGCCGGCAGCCGGCGCAAGCCTGCCGCCGCCGCCGCGGTCTCCCCGTATGATCCGACCGTTGCCCATGTCTTTTCGCATCCTGCTCGTCGAAGACGACACCCGCCTGTCCACGCTGATCGCCGGCTATCTGCGCAAGAACGACTATGAAGTCGACACTGTGCTGCACGGCGACGCCGCCGTGCCGGCGATCCTGTCCACGCGCCCGGATCTCGTCATTCTCGACGTGAACCTGCCGGGCAAGGACGGCTTCGAGATCTGCCGCGAGGCGCGCAAGCAGTACGACGGCGTAATCATCATGGTGACGGCGCGCGACGAGCCGTTCGACGAGTTGCTCGGCCTCGAATTCGGCGCCGACGACTACGTGCACAAGCCGGTCGAGCCGCGCATCCTGCTCGCGCGGATCAAGGCGCAGCTGCGCCGCGTCCCGGCGCGCGCGGCCGAGAGCGCCGCGCCGCAGCCGGAGCGCTACACGTTCGGCCAGTTCTCGATCGACCGCACCGACCGCTCGGTCGTGCTGCCCGGCGGCGGCTCGCCCGACCTCACGTCGGCCGAGTTCGACCTGCTGTGGGTGCTGGTGTGCCATGCCGGAGAGGTCGTCAGCCGCGACGACCTGATGCTGCAGTTGCGCGGCGTCGAGTTCGACGGCCTCGACCGCACGATCGACGGGCGCATCTCGAAGCTGCGCCGCAAGCTGCACGACGATGCGGGCAACCCGCAGCGGATCAAGACGATCCGCAGCAAGGGTTACCAGTTCAGCAAGCATGCGTGGGAATGACGCCACCCCGGCGCGACGCCGTCGGCCGCCGCCTCCCCGCATCGCACGATAGCCGGAAGCCGTGATGATCCGACGCACCCGTTCGCACCCCGATGCACCGCCGCTTCCGACCCTGCGCTATGTCAAATGGCGCTGGCTGCATTTCCGTCGCGCGTGGACCGACACGCGCGCCGACCGCATTCCGAGCTGGTCGCGCCTGTACGTGCGCACCTACCTGCACCTGCTCGGGCTGGTGCTGCTGACCGCGCTCGTGCCGGCGCTCGCGCTGTGCGTCGTGCTGTCGCCGCAAGTCGTGTGGCACGCGTTCGACGCGCTGCCGGGCGATATCTGGATCGTGCTCGCGTTCGTGTTCGCCGCGCCCGCACTCGCCGCGTATCGGTGGATGCGGCCGGTCTGGTCGGATCTCGTGATGGTGCGCGAGCGCGCGATCGACTTCACCGGCGGGCGCTTCAACACGCGCGCACGGGAGTCGCACAGCGTGATCATCGGCCCGCTCGCGCGCACGCTGAACGCGCTCGCGATGCGCATGGAGCGGCTGATCGCCGCGCAGCGCGACCTGACGAACGGGATCTCGCACGAGCTGCGCACGCCGCTCGCGCGCGTGCGCTTCGCGCTCGAGATGCTGCGCGAACCGGGCTCCGCCGCCGAATACCACGGTGCGCTGGAGAGCATCGCGCAGGACGTGACCGAGCTCGAGGAACTGATCGACATGAGCCTCACGTATGCGCGGCTCGAATACAGTTCGCTGCAGTCGAACCTCGAACTGACCGCGCCGGTCGCGTGGTTCGAGCATCAGGTCAGCGACGCGCAACTGCTGTATCCGGAGCGCGCGATCGAGTCGCGCATCGCGATCGCGTCGGATTTGCGCGCGAAGATGGACCGGCGGCTGATGTCGTACGCGATGCGCAACCTGCTGCGCAATGCGAGCAAATATGCGGCATCGCGGATCGTCGTCGGGATCGCGATCGAGCACGGCAACATCGCGATCTTCGTCGAGGACGACGGCCCGGGCGTGCCGGAGGGCGAACGCGAGCGGATCTTCGACGCGTTCGTGCGGCTCGACCGCCGCACCGGCGGCTATGGGCTCGGCCTCGCGATCACGCGGCAGGTGCTGCACGCGCACAACGGCCGGATCGCGGTCGTCGATCCGGTCGAACTGGGCGGCGCGCGATTCGAGATCAGCTGGCCGATCTAGCCGGCGTCCGGCTGCGCAGGGCGCGGGCGGTGACGCGGCGGATGCCCGGCGCAGCCATCCGCGCGCGTCGCCATCAGTATGTGCGGCCGAGCTGCAGGTAGATGTTGCGCCGGCCGCCCGGCGCGAGCGCGATACCCATGTACACCGGCCCGAACGCGGTCGACAGGCTCGTGAAGAACGTATAGCTCTGCTTGAGCGTGCCGCCGCCGATCTTCTCGCCGCTCGACCACACGTTGCCGATTTCCGCGCTGGCGCCGATCGACAGCGCCTTGACCGGCGACGCGTTGAACGTCATCAGCTGGTTCATGTAGGTCACGTTCCCGTAAGCCAGCTCGTTGCCGTTCAGCTGATCGGCCGCATAGGCGGCCAGATGCTGGAAGCCGCCGAGCGTGAAGTTGAACGCGTTGATCAGGTTGGTGCCGCCGATGCTCTTGCCTCCCTCGATCGTCGCGCTGACGCTGTGCCGCCCGAACTGCTGCGCGATCATCGCCTTGCCGTAGATGTCGGTGAAGGGCGTATTGGAGATCGCCGCGTCGAACTGCTGCGCCGTCTGGCTGTTGTGCGACAGCAGCGAGCGTTCGACGCGGAATTCGGTGTAGTAGCCGCGGCGCGGGAACATCGGATCGTCGAGCTGGTCGATGACGAGCCGCGCGCGCGCGGTCAGCGCCTGCGACGTGAAGCTCGGCCACAGAAGCGTCGAGACGCTGCCGTCGTCGTTCGAGAACGGCAGGTTGTAGTTCGGCGAGCCGTGACCGGTCGCGTAGCCGAGGCCGATCCGGAAGTCGCCGAGCCGCCCGATCGGCAAGCCGAAGTCGAGCCCGGCGCGCGTCGTCTGCATCAGGTACTGGTTCAGCTTCACGTCGCCGCTGTTGTCGTACAGGTTCGCGTAACGGCGCTGATATTCGGCGTACGGCGAGAGGTAGTAGCCGTACGCCGCCGACAGCGGCTGGCGCAGTTCGACGCGCGCCGACTGCAGGTCGCTGCCGATCGTCGTGTCCGCGCGGAACTCGAGGCCCGACTCCGTGAGCCACGGCCGCCGGTAGCCGACGTGCAGGCGGAAGCCGCCTTCGTCGGTCGAGCTGCTCGACATCCCGACGCCGAACAGCAGGAAATTCGGCCCCCAGTATTTCTCCCGCGCATCGATCTCGAGCACGTTCTCGTCGCCATGGCTCACGATCTGCTGCGTCACGCTCTCGAAATTGCCGCCGGTCGTCAGCCGGAGCAGGTCCTGGCTGACGGTCGCCGGATCGTAGGTGTCGCCCGGTTTCACGTGCAGCGCGTCGCTGACGACACGCTTCGGCACGCCGCCGGTCGTCTTGATCTCGACCCGTGTGATGCGGATCGGCGGCGGCAGCGGCTGCGCATGCGCGGACCGGTAGGCCGCGTACTGTTCCGGCGTGAGCGCGAAGTGCCTGAGCTGCGGCAGCGCCGCGGTCGCGGCGGCCGCGCCGGCGGCGATCGCCTGCTTCGCGTTCTGGAAATCGGTGAACGCGAGCGCGCCGAGGTCGGGCGCGAGCAGCACGTCCTGCGCGGCGAGCTGCTTGCGCTGCGACGTCACGTTCTGGCGGATCAGGATGCCGACCATCTGCTGCATCACGTCGGCCGGCGACGCGAGCGCGTCGAGCGGACGCAGCGGCGAGCCGATGTCGACGGCGATCACGACCTTCGCACCCATCTGCCGCGCGGTGTCGACCGGCAGGTTGCTGACGAGCCCGCCGTCGACGAGCGCGCGGCCGTTGATCTCGGCGGGCGCGAACAGGCCGGGCATCGCCATGCTCGCGCGGATCGCGAGCGGCAGCGAGCCGTGGTCCAGCACGACCATCTGGCCGGTCTGCAGGTCGGTCGCGACCGCGCGATACGGGATCGGCAACTGGTCGAACGGCTGGTTGGTCGGCACGGCGGCCGTCCAGTTCGCGAGCAGCGCCTGCAGCCGGTTGCCCTGCACGAGGCCGACCGGCGCCTTCACGCCTTTCTTGCCGAAGCCGAGCGTCAGGCCGTTGATGTACAGGCGCTCGTCCTCGCGGCTGCTTTGCGGCAGGTCCGCGCGGTCGGTCACGTCGAACGCGATGTCGGCCAGGTTCACCTCCGACAGCTTCTTTTGCATCTCGTCGGCGGCCATCCCGCTCGCATACAGGCCGCCGACCACGGCGCCCATGCTGGTGCCGGCGACGCAGTCGATCGGGATGCGGTTCTCCTCGAGCACCTTCAGCACGCCCAGGTGCGCGTACCCGCGGGCGCCGCCGCCGGACAGCACGAGGCCGATCGACGGCCGGCCGGCCGGGCCGCCGTTGGCGTTGCAGATCGGCCCGGGTGCGGCGGCGGCCGTCGTGGCGGGGGCGGCCGGTGCGGCGGCAGGGGTCGCCGTCGCGGGGCGGGTGGCGGTGTCGGCGGCCGGCAAGGGCTGCGCGGCAGCGGTGCAGCACCAGAGCGCAACGAGCGTTGCGCCGAGCTGGCGCACCCCTAGCCAGCGGAGAGAAGCGGTCGCTGTCATGGTGGAATACCTGGCGTGATCGGGCGTCGGACGCCTGCCGGGAGCAGGCAAGACCGAGAGATTACCGTGTTTTACAAGCACAACGCGAGAGGCCGATGCGTAGCCGCGGGCCCGCCGAAACGCGTTTTCGGCAATTTCGTCGCGAAAAAATCATTGGAATTGCTTAAAGTATCGGAATGATTTGCCGCTAAGACCGTCATGGGGCGGCAAAGGCGCGCCGCAGGGATGCGGCCTGGCCGCTCCGGCCGGTTTGCTCAAGAAAAGGCTTGATATGTCGACACCGCTGTTCGGAAAGTTGTTTGCGCAACCCGTTGCGATCGACCCTGGAACGGCGAGTACGCGGATTTACACGCAAGAGCGCGGCGTGGTGCTGGACCAGCCGTCGGTCGTCTGCTTTCGCAAGGGCGGCGCGTCCGACGCGCGGCCGACGCTCGAGGCGGTCGGCGAACTCGCGAAGGCGCTGCTCGGCCGCGAGCCGGGGCATCTGGAGGCCGTGCGGCCCATGCGGCACGGCGTGATCGCCGATGCGCACGCCGCCGAGCAGATGATCCGCCGCTTCATCGACATGTCGCGCACGCGTTCGTGCTTCGGCCGCCGCGTCGAGGTCACGCTGTGCGTGCCGTCGGATGCGACGGCGGTCGAGCGCCGCGCGATCCGCGAGGCCGCGTTCGCGGCCGGTGTATCGGACGTCGAACTGATCGAGGAAGCGCTTGCCGCCGGGCTCGGCGCGGGCCTGCCGGTGACCGAGCCGGTCGGCTCGATGGTCGTCGACATCGGCGCCGGGACGACCGAAGTCGCGGTGATCGCGCTCGGCGGCGTCGTCTATCGCGAGGCGATCCGGGTCGGCGGCAACCAGTTCGATGCGGCGATCGTCAACCACGTGCGCAACCTGTACGGCGTGCTGCTCGGCGAGCAGACCGCCGAGCGCGTGAAGAAGACGATCGGCTCGGCCACCAGCGCCGTGCCGCGCGCGTCGACGCGCGCGATCGGGCGTGGCGTCGAGGACGGCCTGCCGCGCTCGATCGAGCTGTCCAACCACGATGTGGCGGACGCGCTGGCCGCGCCGCTCAAGCAGGTGATCGGCGCGGTGAAGTCGGTGCTGGAAAACGCGCCGGCCGAACTCGTGACCGACATCGCGGATCGCGGCGTGGTGCTGACGGGCGGCGGCGCGCTGCTCGCGGATCTCGAACGCCTGCTGCGCGACGAGACCGGGCTGACCGCGCGGATCGCCGACGAGCCGGCCACCTGCGCGGTGCGCGGCGCCGGGGAGGCGATGGGGCGGCTCGCGACGTGTCCTGTGGATTGACGCGGGCCGGGCAGGCTCGTTGACGCTCGTTGAAAGTCCTTCGAACCCCGAACCTCCAGCAGGCCGAACGTCGTCCGGTTGCTCCGGACACACTCGACACGCCGTGTCGACCGCCGTGCCTGGACCTGCGCGAGCGCGCCGTGGCAGCATGCCGTGCGAGCCGGCGGCGCGTTTCTCCTGGAGTCCGACACCTTTGAACCAGCGTTTCAAGCGGGGCCGCATGGCCCGGATCGGCCGTGTGCTGGCCGCGGTCGCGTGTGGGTGGATCGTCGCGGCCGTCGTGCTCGTCGGAGCCGGGATGCGGATGCCGAGCGGGCCGGCCGACGTCGCGGTGATCTTCGGCAACGCGCTCGACGACGGCGGTGCGCCGAAACCCGTGCTCGCGGCGCGGCTCGATGTCGGCGTGCGCTGCTATCGCACCGGGCAGTGTCCGGCGTTCCTCGTCAGCGGCGCGATCGACGGCCCCGGGCTGAACGAGGCCACCGCGATGCGCGACTATCTGGTCGCGCGCGGCGTGCCGGCCGACCGGATCGCCGTCGACGACCAGGGCGACAACACGCTCGCGACCGCGCAGCACGCGCGCGCGTACATGCAGGCGCACCGGATGTCGCGCGTGCTGATCGTCAGCCAGTATTACCACCTCGCGCGGGCGCGCCTGGCGTTCGAGCGGGTCGGCATCGCGCCCGCGAACATCTTCGCCGCGTATCCGCACGGCTTCCAGTGGCGCGATATCTATTCGAGCTGGCGGGAGGTGCCCGCCTACGCGCTCTATGCGCTGCGTCTGTGGCTCGATCCCGAGGCGCGGCCCGTGTCGTTCCGTCCGATGCTTTATCTGACGCGCCTGTTTTCGTGACACGGCGAGCCGGCCGGGAGTCGATTGATCCTGCTGCTTTCATTTTCATTTCGGGGCGAATGAATCGGGTGCGCCGAATTCGAAAGTCCGTTGCCGGATTTCGAAAATCCATGCTTTCGATTTTGTAAATGAAATGGATCCGGATTATTTGCGCCGGCTGCCGCCGTCGTCATTGATATTGCGCCGCGAAAATCCGGCCGGCGATTGGTGTGAGATATCGGTGTTTTCACGGATCTCGCGGCGCCGGTAGCTTTTCCCGGGATTTGGTGGAATGACCGGAGAGCCTTGGGAATCCGGTCATTTCGCGCAATCGCACGAGTAAAAAATACGTGTCCCATTGATCTTGCTCCGATAACCAAACATCGACTGGAAAACCATGTTTTTTTGATATAGCCTTGTCTGACAAAAAAGCAGGGCGGTAATCAAATCAACCAGAAAGTCGCTGCATAAAAACCAGGGGTCACGATCATGTCATCCGGTTAGTTTTGCATTCGCAAACGAGAATCGATTAACCCGCAGTTCATCCACGAAAAAACCGACGTCGTTCCGCGACCGCCGGAGGGCACGCTTGCGTCCCGGATTTTCCGCCGCCGCCGGATCGATTCGCCGGCCATGCTGATCACGAGGGGAAGCATGAACATTGCGCATTCGAAGAAGAGCGGAGAGCCGTTTCCGAGATTCCTGCTGCCGACGGGCGTCTTCCTGGCATTGTCCGGCGCAGGCATCGTTCCCGCGTACGCGACCTGCAGCACGGCGGGCGCCACGGTGACCTGCTCGGGCGTCGCGAATCCGCTGGCGCCGAGCTATGCAAACAGCGCCAACAACCTGACCGCCATCGTCAATCCCGGCGCGAGCGTCGGCGTGCTGCTGGGCATCGGCGGCAACGCGATGTCGCTGACCGGCAGCGGCGTCACGCTGACCAACAACGGCACGATTGATCCTTCCGCGCTCGGCTCGGGGCTCGGCGTACTGTCGAGCGGCGCGGTGGTCGGCAATGCGGCGGCGAGCACCACGACCGTCACCAACAACGGCACGATGAACGGCTCGACCGGTGTCGCGATCAGCGGCGTGACGGGCATGGCGCTGTCGGTCCAGAACGGCACGGGCGGCGTCTCCAACATCAGCAACACCGGCTCGATCGGCTCCACCGCGCTGGTCGGCGCGACGCTGTTCGGCGCGGACGCGCCCGTGGTCGCCGCGTACGGCGGCGCCCAGGTCAACATGACGAACAGCGGGACGATCACCGGCCGCGTGTCGTTCGGCACGAACGGCACGCCCGGGCTCGGCAACACGTTCGTCAACTCCGGCACGATCAACGGTGGCGTGTCGATGGGGGCGAACAGCACGAACACGTTCACCGCGGTCACCGGCTCGTCGGTCAATACGGCGGGCGGCACGGGCGGCGCGTTCAACATCACGGTCGGCCCGGTCACGCTCGGCGTCGCGGCGACCGGTGTCGTCGACGGCGGCGCGGGCGGCAACAACACGCTGGTGCTGCAGCAGGGCGCCACGGCGAACGGCACGATCGCGGTCAACAACTACATCAACTTCAATCACCTCGACGTCACGAGCGGCAACTGGACGATCAACGGCGCGTCGACCGCGCAGGACGCGACGCTCGCGGGCGGCGTCGCGATCATCAACGACAACGCGTCGCTCGGCACGGGCACCGTCTCGGCCACCGGCGGCGCGCTGCAGGCGGGCACGGCCGGGCTCAATGTCGGCAACAACCTGGATCTCGGCGCGGGCGGGCTGACGGTGCAGGGCGCGACCGGGCTCACGCTGTCCGGAACGGTGACGGGCGGCGGCGCGCTGACGAAGAACGACGGCGGCACGCTGACGCTGTCGGGTGCGAGCACGTACACGGGCGGCACCAACCTCAACGGCGGCGGCCTGGTGGTCGGCAACAACACGGCGCTCGGCGCGGGCGCGCTGAACGTCAACGCGGCGGCGTCGCTCGACACGAGCACGAACGTGACGCTCGGCAACACGATCAATCTCGCGACCGGCACGACGCTGACGATCGGCGGCAGCAACAGCCTCGGGCTGTCCGGCACGATCGCGGGCGCCGGCGGCCTCGTGAAGAACGGCGCGGCGACGACGACGCTGACCGGCGCGAACACCTACACGGGCGACACGACGATCAATGCCGGCACGCTCGCGCTGGGTGCGGGCGGGAGCCTCGCGGCGACCGGCACGGTGAACCTGACCGGCGCGGGCGCGACGTTCGACCTGAGCGGCGCGTCGGGCGCGCAGACGATCGGCGCGCTGGCGGGGGCGGCCGGCACGAACGTGACCCTCGGCAGCAATTCGCTCACGCTCGGCGGCACCATCAATGCGACCTACGCAGGCACGATCGGCGGCGCGGGCAGCGTGACGGTGTCCGGCACCGGGACGCAATCGCTGACCGGCACCAACGTCTACACCGGCGGCACGAACCTGAACGGCGGCAACCTCGTCGTCGGCAGCGCCACGGCGCTGGGCTCCGGCGCGGTGAACGTCAACGGCTCGTCGACGCTCGATGCGACGGTCGGCGTGTCGCTCGCGAACGGCATCAACGTTGCCACCGGCACGACGCTGACGCTGGGCGGCAGCACGGCTCTCGGGCTCGGCGGCACGATCTCCGGCGGCGGCGGGCTGGTGAAGAACGGCGCGGCGGCGCTGACGCTGAGCGGCGCGAACAATTTCACGGGCGGCACGACGCTGAACGCCGGCACCCTCGTGCTCGGCAACGCCGCGGCGCTCGGCACCGGCACGCTGACCGTCGGCGGCGCGGCGACGCTCGATGCGAACACGAACCTGTCGGTCGGCAACGCGATCGATCTCGGCGCGAGCACGGCGCTCACGCTCGGCGGCAGCAACGCGCTCGGGCTGGGCGGCGCGATTTCCGGCGCCGGCGCGCTCGTGAAGAACGGCGCGGCGACCGTGACGCTGACGGGCGCGAACACGTACACGGGCGGCACGACGATCAATGCCGGCACGCTGGCGATCGGCGCGGGCGGCAGCCTGGCGGCGACCGGCGCGATGAATCTCGCGAGTGCCGGCGCGACGCTCGACCTGGGCAGTGCGACGGGCGCGCAGTCGATCGGCGCGCTGAACGGCGTGGCCGGCACGAACGTGAATCTCGGCGCCAACGCGCTGACGCTGGGCGGCACGGCCAGCGGCACGTTCGGCGGCGCGATCGGCGGCACCGGCAGCCTGACGCTGGCGGGCACCGGCACGCAGACGCTGAACGGCGCGAGCACCTATTCGGGCGGCACGAACCTCAATAGCGGCGGGCTGGTGCTCGGCAACGCCGCGGCACTGGGCACCGGCGCGCTGAACGTCGGCGGCGCGGCGACGCTCGATACGAACACGAACCTGTCGGTGACGAATGCAATCGGTCTCGGTGCGGGCACGGCGCTGACGCTCGGCGGCAGCAACGCACTCGGGCTGGGCGGCGTGATTTCCGGCACGGGTGCGCTCGTGAAGAACGGCGCGGCGACCGTGACGCTGACGGGCGCGAACACATACACCGGCGGCACGACGATCAATGCCGGCACATTGGCGATCGGCGCGGGCGGCAACCTGGCGGCGACCGGCGCGATGAATCTCGCGAGTGCCGGCGCGACGCTCGACCTGAGCGGCGGGTCGGGTGCGCAAACGCTCGGTGCGCTGTCGGGCGTGGCCGGCAGCAACGTGAGCCTCGGCGCGAACGCGCTGACGCTGGGCGGGACGGCCAACGGCACGTTCAGCGGCGCGATCGGCGGCACCGGCAGCCTGACGCTGGCGGGCACCGGCACGCAGACGCTGAACGGCGCGAGCACCTATTCGGGTGGCACGAACCTCAATAGCGGCGGACTGGTGCTCGGCAACGCCGCGGCACTGGGCACCGGCGCGCTGAACGTCGGCGGCGCGGCGATGCTCGATACGAGCACGAACCTGTCGGTGACGAATGCAATCGGTCTCGGCGCGGGCTCGACGCTCACGCTCGGCGGCAGCAATGCGCTCGGGTTGAGCGGCGCGATTTCCGGTGCCGGCGCGCTCGTGAAGGACGGCGCGGCGACCACGACGCTGACGGGCACGAACACATACACCGGCGGCACGACGATCAACGCCGGCGCGCTGGCGCTCGGCGCGGGCGGCAGCCTCGCATCGACCGGCACGGTGAACCTCGCCGGCACCGGGGCGACGCTCGACCTGAGCGGCGCGTCGGGTGCGCAAGCGCTCGGTGCGCTGTCGGGCGTGGCCGGCAGCAACGTGAGCCTCGGCGCCAACGCGCTGACGCTGGGCGGAACCGCCAGCGGCGCGTTCGGCGGCGTCATCGGCGGCACCGGCGGCCTGACGGTCGCGGGCACCGGCATTCAGACGCTGACGGGGGCGAACACGTACACGGGCGGCACGACGATCGCAGCGGGCGGCACGCTGCAGCTCGGCAACGGCGGCACGTCGGGCAGCGTGGTCGGCAACGTCGTCGACAACGGCGCACTGATCTTCAACCAGTCCGCGAACGTGACGCTCGCGAGCGTGCTGTCCGGCACCGGTTCGCTGACCCAGGCCGGCAGCGGACAACTCACGCTGACCGGCACCAACACGCTGAGCGGCCCGACCACCGTCGCCGCGGGCACGCTCGCCGTCGACGGCTCGCTCGGCCAGTCGACCGTGACCGTCCAGAACGGCGCGACGCTGACGGGCACCGGCACGGTCGGCGGCCTCGTCGTGCAGGGCGGCGCGTTCGCGGCCGCGTCGCAGCCGGGCGCGGCGCTGAACGTGACCGGCGACGTCACGTTCCAGCCGGGCTCGACGCTGCAGGTCGCGGTGACGCCGCAGCAGAACGGCAGCGTCGCGGCGGGCGGCACGGCCACGCTGAACGGCGGCACCGTGCAGGTGCTCGCGAACCAGGCCAGCTACCAGCCGACCACGAAGTACACGATCCTCAGCGCATCGTCGGGCGTGCAGGGCACCTTCAGCCAGGTGAATTCGAACTACGCGTTCCTGATGCCGACGCTCAGCTACGATCCGAACCACGTGTACCTGCAGCTCGTCGCGAACGGCACGGCGCTCCCCGATGTCGCGGCGACGCCGAACCAGCGCGCGGTCGCGACCGCGATCGGCGCGCTCGGCGCGGGCAACCCGCTGTACGACACGGTGCTGACGACCGATGCGGCCACCGCGCGCCAGGCCTACCGGATGCTCGACGGCGAACTGCAGGCGAGCCTGAAGAGCATGCTGCTGATCGACAGCCGCTACGTGCGCGATGCCGTGACCGATCGCGTGCGCCAGGGCCTCGCGCCCGGATCGGGGCCGCTCGCGGCGCTGTCGTCGGGCGGTGCCGCGCTGTGCGGCGACAACACGGCCGGCGCGAGCGGCCAGACCGGTTCGCGTGAGGGCTGCCATGGCGGCACGCCGTATCAGCCGGTGGTCTGGGGGCAGGCGTTCGGCGGCCGCAGCCGGCTCGCGGGCGACGGCAACGCGTCGACGATCAACCGCAGCATGACGGGCTTCATCGCCGGTGCCGACATGGCGCTCAACGACCAGTGGCGCGCCGGCCTTGCCGCGGGCGTCACGCACAGCTCGCTCGACAACGACCAGAGCGCGTCGGCGTCGGTCAACAGCTACTACCTGTCGCTGTACGGCGGCGCGCAGTACGGTGCGCTCGGCGTGCGCGGCGGCGCGTCGTACACGTGGTACCGGATCAACAGCGATCGCAATCCGGGCTTCGCGGGTTTCTCCGATCACGATTCGGCCGGCTACAACGCGCATTCCGAGCAGGTGTTCGGCGAAGTCGGCTATGCGCTGCCGGTCGGGCCGGTCGCGCTCGAACCGTTCGCGGGCCTTGCCTACGTGAACCTGCATACCGACGGCTATACGGAAACCGGCGGCGCGGCCGCGCTGCAGGCCGGCGGCCAGACGACCCACGTCGGCTTCTCGACGCTCGGCCTGCGCGCGGCCTCGCAACTCGGCACGATCGCGAGCGGCACCTTCACCGCGCGCGGGACGGTCGGCTGGCGGCATGCGTTCGGCAACGTGCGGCCGTCGTCGGCGTTCACGTTCGCGAACGGCGGCACGTCGTTCCAGGTGTCGGGCGTGCCGATTGCTCGCGACAGCGCGGTGCTCGAAGCGGGTATCGATGCGGCCATCACGAAGCGCCTGACGCTCGGTCTCACGTTCAGCGGCCAGTACGGCAGCGGCGTGCGCGACAACGCGGTGCTCGGCAACATCCTGTGGAAGTTCTGACCGGCGCCCGCCCCGCGTGAGCCCGCGCGTGCGGCGCGATGCGACGATCGATCCGTCGCATCGCTCCGCATCGCTGCGCTCGCCCCTCGTTCTGGCCTATCCTGTGCGAAACACGCGACGCGCACCGCGCGTTGCGCCTCGACACAGGAGCATCGATGCCGAATCACGCCGAAGCCACCACGACGCAGGCGCCGCAAGCCGCGCCGGTTCCCCCGACCCGGGCGTCGGGCCCCGCGTTCATCGCGCCCGAAGCCGATCCGCAGGCGCTCGCGCGCAACAACCAGTACGTATTGAAATCCGGCGACGCGTTCGTCGTCAGCGACGCGCTCGGCGACGTCGGCGGCCGTGACGACGGCCTGTTCGTCGACGACATGCGCGTGCTGTCGACCTGGCGCCTGACCTTCGGCGGCCGCGCGCCGTCGCTGCTGTCGGGCGCGACGAGCGCGGACAACGCGTCGTTCACCGCGCACCTGACGAACCGCCCGCTGCCGCCGCTCGGCGGCCACGAGACGCCCGAGGGCGTGATTCACATCGAACGGATGCGCGTGCTCGCGGGCGACGTGCTGTACGAAGCGCTGACGCTGACGAACTACGGCGCGAGCGAGGCCGAGGTGCCGCTGTCGCTGTCGTTCGCGGCGGATTTCAAGGACATGTTCGAAGTGCGCGGCACGCAGCGCCCGAAGCGCGGCACGGTGGTTGCGCCGCGCGTCGACGCCGGGGCGGTGCGGCTGCGCTATGACGGCCTCGACAAGGTCGAGCGCAACGTGACCGTGCATTTCTCGCCGGCGCCCGACGCGCTGTCGGTCGATCGTGCCGATTACACGCTGACGATCGCCGCGCAGGCGTGCGTGTCGATCTACCTGACCGTCGACGCGCGGCTCGGCCCGGCGCATGGCGGTGAGGGCCCGGGGTGCGGGCGCGTCGCGCTGCGCACCGCGCTCGTCGGCGTGCATCGCGAGATGCGTTCGCGACGCGAGTCGATGGCGCGTGTGAACACCGGCAATCCGCTGTTCGACGCATGGCTCGACCGGTCGCTCGCGGATCTCGGGCTGCTCACGACGCAGCTCGACACCGGGCCGTATCCGTATGCGGGCATTCCGTGGTTCTCGACGCCGTTCGGCCGCGACGCGGTGATCACGTCGCTGCAGATGCTGTGGCTGCAGCCGTCGCTCGCGCGCGGCGTGCTGCGCTTTCTCGCGGAGCACCAGGCGCGCGAGACGTCGGCGTTCCGCGATGCGGAGCCCGGCAAGATCATGCACGAGTTCCGCCGCAGCGAGATGGCCGCGACGGGCGAGGTGCCGTTCGCGCTGTATTACGGCGGCGTCGACACGACTCCGCTGTTCATCGTGCTCGCGGGCGCGTACGTCGAACACACCGGCGACGACGCGTTGATCGACGAGCTGTGGCCCGCGCTCGAGCGCGCCGCGCAGTGGGTGATCGACAAGTGCGATCGCAATCCGTACGGGCTGCTCGATTACCAGCGCACGTCGGAGCGCGGTCTCGCGAACCAGGGCTGGAAGGACAGCCACGATTCGGTGTTCCACGCGGACGGGCGTTTCCCCGACGGGCCGATTGCGCTCGTCGAAGTGCAGGCGTATGCGTGCGCGGCGCTCGATGCGATGTCGATGTGCTCGCACCGGCGCGGCCACGCGGCCGATGCGACGCGCTATGCATTGCGCGCGAAGACGCTGCGCGACCAGGTCGAAGCGCTGTTCTGGATGCCGGAAGGCCAGTTCTACGGAATCGCGCTCGACGGTCACGGCGACCTGTGCCGCGTGCTGGCATCGAACGCGGGCCATCTGCTCGCGTTCGGCCTGCCCGACGCCGAGCGCGGCGCTGCGGTCGCCGACGTGCTCGGCTCGACGCTGTTCCAGACGGGCTGGGGTGTCCGCACGCTCGCGGCCGGCCAGCCGCGCTTCAACCCGATGGCCTATCACAACGGTTCGGTGTGGCCGCACGACAATGCGCTGATCGCCCGCGGGCTCGCGCGCTACGGCGACAAGACGGCCGCGGTGAACCTGCTGCGCGCGCTGTTCGAAGCCGCGGTCAGCTTCGAGATGCGGCTGCCGGAGCTGTTCTGCGGGTTCCCGCGCCGGCGCGGCGAACCGCCGACCGCCTATCCCGTCGCGTGCCTGCCGCAGGCATGGGCGGCCGGTGCGCCGTTCATGATGCTGCAGGCGTGTCTTGGCGTGAGTGTCGATGCGGCGCGCCACGAGGTGCGGGTCGAGCGACCGGCGTTGCCCGAAGGCGTCGACTGGCTGCGCATCGACGATCTGCGCGTCGGCGACGAAACGGTATCGCTGACGTTCCGGCGCGTCGACGGCCAGGTGGTCGCGTCGGCGGCGCAGCCGGGGCGGGTGAAGGTGGTCGCGGTACTGTAGTGCATGCAAGCTGCACGGACGTTGCGCGATGTCGCGCCACGTCGGCGCGCAGCGGCATAGAATCGTGACATGACCCTTGAACGATGGCGGAGGCACCTACGATGACGACCGACAATCGGCCCGACGACGGCGAGCAGAAGCTCGAGAATCTGGAAGCGGCGGTCGACCACCTGCACAAGTCGATCGAGTCGCAGAGCATCGCGGCTGGCGCGGCGAAGGGCATTCTGTTCAGCCTGATCGAAACGCTCGGCGCGCTGATCGGCGATCCCGACCTGCCCGAACATGCGCGCTCCGGGTACGAGGCGCTGCGCGACAAGGCGAGCGAATTGCGCGGCGGGCTCGACCGGCATTGATGAACCGGTGGCGCCGGCGTCGGCCGCACGGCCCGCGCCGGCGCTGCCCAATCCTGCGCGGCGCGCACAAAACCCCGTGCGCTCAATGAGTTAGCGGGCCGGTGCGCAGGATATCCACAAGCTTGCCAACATAATCTGTGGAGAACCGGCCGGCCCCCGAACCGGCCGTGTCGAGCATGCCGTGAGGCTGCCAACGATGCCGCGTCATTGACCTGTCTGGCCCGATCTACTGAATCCCCTTTTGTATCAGGATGTTACGCGTCACATTGGTGGAATATCCACAGGCTTGCCAACATATTCTGTGGATAAGTCTGACGTGATTGCTTCCTGATGGTTGACGATCCGGCGCGTGGCGGCCGGTGCGTCGAAGCCTTTGCACACGGGCTGCCCGCTACGTGTGTCGGCGCGGTAATTCGTGCGCGATCAACGGGTTAGGCCCCGGGTACCCAGGATATCCACATCCTTGCCAACACAATCTGTGGACAAGCAGGGCGCCATCATTCGACCGGCGCCGCGTCGGCCGCCTCCGCAACGATCCAGTCGCGAAACAGCGTCATCGCCGGCGTGAGCGGCTTCGACTTCAGCGACGTGAGCCAGTAGCCGCCCGCGCGGACGTCGATGTCGAGCGGTCGCGCGAGCTGGCCGAGCTGCAGTTCGCGCGCGAACATGCAGGCCGGCGCGAGCGCGATGCCGGCGCCCTGCATCGCGGCCTCGACCATCAGCCGCGACGAATCGAACACGGGCCCGTTTACCGCCCACGGTTCGAGTTGCGCGGCGTCGAACCAGCCGAGCCATTCGTCGGTGCGGTACGAGCGCAGCAGCGTTTCGTTCGCGAGATCGGCCGGCCGTGCGAGGCGCCGCGCGATCTCCGGCGCGCACAGCGCGGTGAGCGGGGCGTCGAGCAGCCGCTCGTTGCGCGTCGCCGGCCAGTTGCCTTCCCCGAAGCGGATCGCGAAATCGAGGCCCTCGGCCGCGAGATCGACGACGTTGTTGTTGGTCCGCAGCCGCAGCTCGACGAACGGGTGCGTGTCGCCGAAGCGCTTCAGTCGTGGCATTAGCCAGCCTAGGGCAAAGGTGCCGACCGCGCCGAGCGTCAGCACCTCGCGGAAGCGCCCGCCCTCGAACTGCTTGAGCACGGTTTCGATCCGGCTGAATGCGTCGCTGAGCACCGGCAGCAGCGCGCGTCCTTCGTCGGTGAGCCCGAGGCCGCGCGGCAGCCGGGTGAACAGCGCGCAGCCGAGCCGTTCCTCGAGCGAGCGCACCTGCTGGCTCACGGCCGCCTGGGTCACGCTCAGCTCGAGGCCGGCGCGCGTGAAGTTCAGGTGGCGCGCCGACGATTCGAACGCGCGCAATGCATTCAGCGGAAGATGAGGGCGGAGCTTGGTCATAAGAATTTCTTGTGTCAGCGCTCAATTATCGTTGCTTGTCAGGCAACCGTAAAGTCACGATAGTGCTGTCTCGCCGGCCGGCCGTTCCGCATCCATTCCACCACGAGAGACCCGACATGACCTACTCATCGCAACGTCGAACCCTGTTGCTGGCCGCCGCGACGGCGCCGCTCGTCCTGACCGTCACCGCGTGCGCGTCGCCGCCGGCCGCGGGGCAGGACGTGTCGTCCGCGACGTCGTTTGCCGCGCTCGAGCGCGCGGCGGGCGGCCGTCTCGGCGTGTGCGCGATCGACGCCGCGAGCGGCCGGCGCGCGCAGCATCGCGCGGACGAGCGCTTCCCGTTCTGCAGCACGTTCAAGGCGATGCTGAGTGCGGCGGTGCTCGCGCAGAGCATCGAGCGTCCGGGGCTGCTGCAGCAGCGCGTGACGTATGGGCAGTCGGATCTCGTGAACTACTCGCCGGTGTCGGCCAAGCATGTCGGCACCGGGATGACCGTGGCCGAGCTGTGCGAGGCGGCGATCCAGTACAGCGACAACTCGGCCGCGAACCTGGCGATGAAGCTGATCGGCGGGCCGGCGGCGGTGACCGCGTATGCGCGGTCGATCGGCGACGACACGTTCCGGCTCGATCGCTGGGAGACCGAACTGAACACCGCGCTGCCGGGCGACCTGCGCGACACGACGACGCCGGCCGCGATGGCCGCGAGCATGCACGTGCTCACGCTCGGCGACGCGCTGCCGCCCGTGCAGCGTGCGCAGCTCATCGCGTGGCTGCGCGGCAACAAGGTCGGCGACCAGCGGATTCGCGCGGGCGTGCCGGCCGGGTGGCAGGTGGCCGACAAGACCGGCACCGGCGACTACGGGACGACGAACGACGCGGGCGTGATCTGGCCGCCGTCGCGCGCGCCGATCGTGCTGGTCGTCTACTACACGCAGGCGCGTGCCGATGCGAAGGCGAAGGACGACGTGATCGCGGCCGCCGCGCGCATCGCGGTCGCGACGTTCGCGTGAGCGGGCGGCGCGGCCTGCGTTGATCGATGGACGGATGAAGCGATGTGTCGATCGATGCAGGCCGTGCCGCAGTCGTGACCGGCATGTCGAAACGTTGTGCGATCAACGACTTAGGTCACGCATGCTCAGGATATCCACATGCTTGCCAACAAAAATTGTGGACAAGCCCGCGAGCGGTCGCGTTCATCGCGAAGCGAGCGCGGCGCCGGCGTGCCGCAGGCCTGCGTGCACGGTTCGAAGCGGCGCGGACAAAGTCTTTCGGATCAAGCGCTTGTGCGTGGTATGCGCAGGCTATCCACACGCTTGCCAACACAATCTGTGGACAAGCGGCGCGGCGCGCGCGACATGCGGTTCGTCGTGTCGATGACGAAGCGCGAACGGCATTTTGCCGGTCGCCGGTCGTGCGCCGCCTGCCGCGTGCCGCATTCGAAGCAGCGCGGACAAAGTCTTTCGGATCAAGCGCTTGATCGCGGTATGCGCAGGCTATCCACATGCTTGCCAACACAATCTGTGGACAAGCCTGCTCGATGATCAGCCGCGCCGATCGTCGACCGCGGGCCAGCGCGCGAACGCGAACACCCAAAGCATGATGAAGTTCAGGACCGGGACGAACATCGTCAGGATCCACCAGCCCGAATGTCCGGTACGCCTGACGATGCGGACATACGGATAGACGACGATCGCGACGAGCACGAGCGAGACGATCAACTGCCCTGCGGTGAAGTGTTCCATGGTCTTCCTCGGAATGGATGTGTCGTTGTCCGATGCGGGCGGAACGGCCGGCCCGTGGTGCCGCTGCGCGCATCCTCGTCATGCGCGGCCGCGCGCGGCTCGTGTGATCGTGACGCGCTGCGTGTGCGGGCGTCAAGGTGCGGGCAGGGTGTGGCTGTCGCGCCGGATCGTCCGCCTGCGCGCGAGGGCGCACCGCGTGCTGCCGCAACGGTGACGTGGCGCATGAATCACTGGCCGATCAACGGGTTAGCGTTGCGGTGCGCAGGATATCCACAAGCTTGCCAACAAAATCTGTGGGCAAGTGGTGCGACGATCGCGTTGCACACCACCGGGGCATCGACGTGGCATCGTGATGCGAAGTGCGGCGAACCGGCGCGTGCGACGGCGCGGCGCGCGCCGCGTCTGCATCACGCGTGCCAAAGTCCGTCGGATCAAGGGCTTAGCGTTGCGGTGCGCAGGATATCCACAAGCTTGCCAACATTTTCTGTGGAGAACTCCGCGTGGCGATCGCGCGGCGCGGCACATCGTGCAAACCGTGCGTCGCGCCGGTACGTGCGTCGGCTCACGCGGTACACACGCCCGCCACGGCGACTTTCTGGAACAAGTGCGGGCTCGCGACGGCGGACGACGGATAGGCCGACAGTTTCGCGACGAACGCCGGATGTGTGAAGGCCGCACGAAACGCGTCGGTCGATTCCCAGATCGCATAGTTGAAGTAAGTCGGGCTGGCGCCGAGCGCGCGATGAAGCTGCGTCGAAATGAATCCCGGCTGCCGCTTCATGAACTCGGCGTCGTCCTGCCACACGGCCAGGAAATCCGCTTCGTCCGCCGGATCCAGCGTGAAGACGTTGACGAGGACGACGGGTTGCGCGTCGATGCCGAGCTGTTGCTGGATCGGAAAGGCCGGGTCCATCGGTTTGAAATGAGGCATGGGGTACTCCTGTCGGTCATGGGTTGATGGTGCGATCACGCGTGCCCGTTCGGCGCATGCGCGCCGGACATCGTCGACAGCACGCGAAGCGCCGCATCCAGATCGGCCGAACTGAATTGGCCGGCGATGTCGCGGACATGCTGCTGCCATTGCTCGACCACCGCCTCGTATGCGGCAACCCCGCGCGGGGTCAGCGCGTACAACGGCGAGCGCTTGTGCGTCGGGTTCGGCAGCGGCTGCACCAGTCCTTCTTCCACGAGCACGTTGATCTGTTTCAGGACGGCCTGCCGTGTGATGCCCATGGCGTCGGCGATCTGCGGGATGTTCGGGGCTTCCGGCGCCATCGAGATGGCGCCCAGCACTTGCCAGCGCGCGCTGGTCAGGCCGTGCGGCGCGGCGAAGGTATTGCCCCATTCGATCAGCAGGCCGTTCAGCCGGAACACGGACAGCGCGACGGCGGTCAACTTGGCGGGTTTCGTCATGGTCGAGAATGGTCGAGATACGCTAGGAATTGACAACTACTTTGCGTAATGGACAACCAGTTGTCAAGTTGGATCGCATCTCGCCGAGGCCGGCGGGTCGCGCCGGCTCGCGACGGGGGAAGGATCGGTACGCGATATCGCGTCGAGCGGTGCGCGTGTCCGGCGCGGGCTGGCGCATTCGCTGCGCACGACGGCCAAACCCTTTCGGATCAATGGCTTGCTGCCGTTAGCGGCCGGTTGTCCACAAGCTTGCCAACACAATCTGTGGAAAAGCCGCTCATCGGGGGCGCATCAGGCCGGCACGGGAAAGCGCACCGTCACGGTCAGCCCGCGCCCGCCTTGCGTCGTGCCGAGCGCGACGGTTGCGCGGTGCTGTTCGGCGATCCGTTTGACGATCGACAGCCCGAGCCCGCTGCCCGACGACGTGACCGCCTGCGCGCCTTCGCCGCGATAGAAGCGTTCCCATACGTCCGTGCGCTCGGCTTCCGGAATGCCGGGGCCGTCGTCGGCGACTTCGAGCACGGGCGTCGCGCCGTCGAGGCGCGCGGACACGTCGACGCGCGCGCCGTCGCCCGCGTAGCGGATCGCGTTGTCGACGAGGTTGTTCAGCAGCACGCGCAGCGTGTCCATGTTGCCGGCGGCCATCACCGGCGACGACACGATCGCGCCGAGGTCGATGCGGTGCGCATCCGCGACGCGCGTGCGGTCGGCGACCACCGAGCGGCACAGCACGGCGAGATCGACGGGCGCGGCGGCCGACGCGGACGCCTGCGCATCGGGTTCGAGGCGCGCGAGCGTCAGCAGCTGTTCGGCGAGGTGGCCGAGGCGGGTCGTACCCGCATGGATCTGCGCGAGGATCTGCTCGCGTTCGTCGGCCGTCGACGCGCGCCGCAGCAATTGCGACTGGATCGACAGCCCCATGATCGGCGTGCGCAACTCGTGCGCGGCATCGGCGATGAAGTGCCGCTGCAGCGTGAACGAACGGTCGAGCCGCGCGAGCAGGTCGTTGATCGCTTCGGCGAGCGGGCGGACCTCGTTCGGCATCGACGCGACGTCGACCGGCTCGAGATTGTTCGCATTCCTGCGCTTCAGGCCGGATGCGATCGTGCGCAGCGGCCGCAGCCCCGCGCCGATCCCGAACCACAGGCCGATCGCGAGCACCGGCAGCATCGAGAACACCGGCCACAGCAGGTGCACCGCGATGCCCGCGATCGCTTCCCAGCGCGCATGGCGCGCCTGCGCGAGCCGGATCGTCGTGCCGCCGCGTTCGGTCACGTAGGTGCGCCACGGCTGGCCGCCGACGTCGACGCTCGCGATGCCGGTCCGGGTCGGCGGCGGCAGCGGCGATTCGCGATCGGTGGAATACACCAGCGTGCCGTTGCGCCAGACCTGCAGCAGCACGGCGTCGGGATCGCTGGCCTCGAAGCCGTGCTTGCCGTCGTCGTGGTTGCGGAACGACAGCTCGCCGTTCGGGCCGACGGCGATCTGCTTCGACATGCTGCGCATCTGGTCGTCGAGAAGATCGTCGAGCTCGCGCAGCGCGCCCCAGTAGGTGCCCGCGCTCGCGACCAGCCCGATCACGCACGCGGCGGGCAGCAGCCACATCAGCAGGCGCCGCCGCAGCGACGCGCTGCGCCAGCGCGCGATCGCGTGTTGCAGGCGGGTCATGCGCCGTCACCGATCCGATAGCCGACGCCGCGCACCGTGCGGATCATGTCGTGACCGAGCTTCTTGCGCAGGTTGTGGATGTGCACCTGCACCGCGTTGCTCTCGATTTCCTCGCCCCAGCTGTACAGCCGTTCCTCGAACTGTTCGCGCGAGATCACCGCGCCGGGGTCGCGCATCAGTTCGTGCAGCAGCACGAACTCCTTCGGCGACAGCGTGACTTCGTCGTCGTTGAGCCAGACCAGGTGCTTGACCGGATCGAGCCGCAGCGGGCCGATCGCGAGCGTGGTTTGCGCGCGCCCCGCGTGGCGGCGGTTGACCGCGCGAATGCGGGCGAGCAGTTCCTCGAGCACGAACGGCTTGACGAGGTAGTCGTCGGCGCCGCTGTCGAGGCCGGCGATGCGGTCCGGCACGCCGTCGCGCGCGGTGATGATGATCGCGGGCAGGGTTTCGTCGCGGCGGCGCAGCGACGCGAGCACCGACAGGCCGTCGCGGTTCGGCAGCCCGAGATCGAGCAGCAGCAGGCCGTAGCCGGTCGAGCGCAGCGCGAGCGCCGCGGCGTCGCCGTCCTTTACCCAGTCGACCGCGAAGCCTTCCTGTTTGAGGCCCTGTTCGAGCCCGCTGCCGATCAGCGGATCGTCCTCGACGAGCAGTACGCGCATGGATTCGTGTCTGTTGGCGGACGCGAGCGCCCGGGGGTTCCCATGATAAGCGCAGGTGTCTTAGGCCGAGCTTAAAGACCGGCGGCTGGCCGCGCTTTCGTACTTGTCCAATGCGGCGTCGTGTCGCTTTGGCGCGCCTTCAGGTTTGCTTAATCTTACGGTCCGTAATCTGGGGCCGTCGCGTTCAACGAGGCGCGGCACCCCATCGAAGAAGAGGAACGCAATCATGAAACACCTGGCCAGAATCCTGACGGTCGCGCTCGCGCTGCTGCCTGCCGCCGTCTACGCGCAATACACGGGGCCGTCCGCGCTCACGACGTCCACCGTGAAGGAGCTCCTCGCGAACGGCAAGGACGACCAGCACGTGCAGTTGCAGGGGCGCATCGTCAAGCACGTCGGCGGCGAGGATTACGAGTTCGCCGATGCGACGGGCACGATCCGCGTCGAGATCGACCACAAGCTGTGGGCGGCCGGCCAGCCCGTCAGCGACAAGAACGAAGTGAAGGTGACCGGCGAGTTCGAGCGCAAATGGTCGGGCCGCGTGAAGGTCGACGCCGATCACGTCGAAGTGCTGCGCTGACCGGTGCGGACGGGGCCGGTGATACCATGGACGACCGGTTCCCGTTCTCACCAAGATGGCTGCCAATTTCGATGAACTCGCGTCCCGGATCCGGGCGCAATTTTCCGAACTGAGCCCGCAATTCCAGGCGGGCGCTGCATTTCTGCTCGATCATCCCGACGAGGTGGCCACCTCGTCGATGCGCAAGGTCGCGCAGCGCGCGCAGGTTCAACCCGCGTCGCTCGTGCGGCTCGCGCAGCAATTCGGTTTTCCCGGCTGGAACGAGCTGCGCGACCTGTGCGTCGCGCGCGTGCGCACGCGCCCCGAGCCGCTCACGCAGCGTGCGCGTTCGCTCGTGCGGCCCGACGCGAAGGCGTCGCTCGCGCACGACCTGCTTGCCGCACAGCAGCACAATCTCGCCGCCACCGCCGCACAGAACGAGCACGCGCTCGCGGACGCCGCGAAGCTGATCCGCAAGGCATCGCACGTGCATGTCGCGGGGTTCCGGTCGTGCTATCCGGTCGCGTTCGGGTTCGTGTACGGCTACCGGCTGTTCCGGCCGACCGTGTCGTTACTCAACGGTGTCGCCGGCTCGCTCGAGATGGAGTTGCGCACGATCGCGAAGCAGAGCGTGACCGTGGTCGTCAGTTTCGCGCCGTATTCCGCGGAAGCGAAGCGCGTCGCGCAGGCCGCGAAGGCGCAGGGTAGCAGGATCGTCGCGATCACCGACAGCGCGGTGTCGCCGATTGCGCTGCATGCGGACGCGCAGCTGATCTTCACGCACGACAGCCCGTCGTTCTTTCCGTCGCTGGTCGCCGCGCATGCGATGGCCGAGGCGCTGGTCGCGCAGTTGCTGGCGCTCGAAGGCAGCGATGCGATCGCGGCGCTCGAGCGCGCGGAAGCGGAACTGCATGCGAAGGGCGCGTATGTCATGTAGCCGCACGCGCGGTTTCGACTGGCTTCCGTTCCCGTTTTCTCCTTGATCCGACGTAACCGATGACGTTCACCTACGACGTGACCGACGCCGGCGACGCGAACGTCCGCAAGCAGATCGCGGCGCCGCTCGTCCGGTTCAACGAAAGCCAGGCCGGCCCGACCGACTTCCGGCCGCTGGCCGTGCGCGTGACCGACGCCGACGGCGCGGTCGTGGGCGGCCTGTGGGGCAGCACGGCGTTCGGCTGGCTGCATGTCGACCTGCTCGTCGTGCCCGAGGCGGCGCGCGGCCAGGGGGCCGGCTCGCGCATCATGGATCTCGCCGAGGCGGAAGCCGTCGCGCGCGGTTGTCACAGCGCGTGGCTCGACACGTTCGACTTTCAGGCGCGGCCGTTCTACGAGAAGCGCGGGTACGTCCGTTTCGGCGAACTGCCGGATTATCCGGCCGGGCATACGCGCATTTTCCTGACGAAGCAGCTCGGTTCCCGAGCGGCGGCATGACCGGCCGCACCGCGCGCCGAGCGCGCGGGGCCCGGGCATCGATCCACATCGACATTTCGTTGCGCCCTGAACCGTCGCGGTACCGCGCGCGCGTATGCTGACGTCTCCCGTTCCGAGGAGACACCGATGTCCGATTCCAACGTGCAGTTCCGCCAAGCCGAAGCCTTCCGCGCGCTGCATACGCGCCCCGGCGCCTTCATCATCCCGAACCCGTGGGATGCCGGTTCCGCCCGGCTGCTCGCGATGGCCGGCTTCGACGCGCTCGCCACCACGAGCGCCGGGTTCGCCTTTTCGAGAGGGCGGCCCGACAACGCGATCGGCCGTGACGACATGCTCGGCCACATCGCCGAGCTCGTCGCGGCGGGCGGCCTGCCGGTCAGCGCCGATCTCGAGAACGGCTTCGGCGACGCACCCGACACGGTCGCCGAGACGATTCGCCTGGCGGCCGGCGCCGGCGCGGTGGGCGGCTCGATCGAGGATGCGACCGGCCGCGCCGATGCGCCGATCTATCCGCACGACGCGGCGGTCGAGCGCATCGCGGCGGCGGTCGACGCGGCGCGCGCGCTGCCGTTTCCGTTCACGCTGACCGCGCGCTGCGAAAACTACCTGCACGGCCGATTCGACCTCGCCGACACGATCGCGCGGCTGGTCGCGTATCGCGACGCGGGCGCCGACGTGCTGTACGCACCCGGCGTGACCGATCCCGACGACATCGCCGCGCTCACGCGCGCGGTCGGCGCGCCGGTCAACGTCGTGATGGGGCTGCAGGGCGGGTTGCTGAGCCTCGAGGCGCTCGCGGCGCTCGGCGTGAAGCGCGTCAGCGTCGGCGGCGCGCTCGCGCGGGCCGCATTCGGCGCGTTCCTGCGCGCCGCGACGGAAATGGCGCGCGACGGCACGTTCACGTTCACGCAGGCGGCGGTGCCGGGGCGCGACCTCAACCGCTGGTTTTCGGCGCCGGACAATTCGCGCGTCCAGTTTGAACAATGAGCGCCGGTAAAACGTGGGAACGTTTCCAGCCGAAAACCGGTTGACAGTAATCAATCGAAACCGCCGCGGATTTAATGTTCGATGACGGCGCGAAAACCATCGTTTATTCTCCGCATTCCGGCTGGTCGACCGGAACCGGCTCGCAAGCCGCGCCGGTTCTGGCGGAAGCCGCCCGCCACGCGAACCGGTGTCGCGTAGTGTCGCGATTTTACGACCGATGTTTTCGGGTATTCCGGAGTTGCCGGTTATTTATCGGATTGGTAATCTGCGGCATATCCGAATGACCGGCCAGCGGGCTGCCGGAAAATGAATATATAAAAAATCGAGAGAGCGATGACAATCCGAGAAAATCACCGCCTTGGCGTTCGCGTCGGCGATGTCGTGACGCTGAAAACCGGCGGGCCGCGCATGACCGTCACCTACGCCGGGCCGGTCGTGTTCGACGATGCCGACTGGCTGATCTGCCAGTGGTTCGACGACAGCGGCCATTTCCGGCAGGAAATGTTTCATCACGAAACGGTGGTGCCCGAGCCGCGCGCGATTTCCGCCGGGCGCGTCCGCGTGCGCATGCAGGGGCACCGCTACCGGTCGGCAGCCTGACACCACGTCCGTCACGGCGGCGCGGCACCGCTGGCCGCCCGGGTGTTGCTGCGCTGCAGCAGCCCGCAATGCCGGCACCGCCACAAAATCCGCGACATTTCACGTCAACCCGAAACATGCGGCGGCCCGGCGCGCCGATACTGCACGCATGAACCCGACCCATCCGATTGCCGCGGTCACGCACCGCGATCCCTATCCGTACTACGCCACGCTCGTCGACGGGCCGCCGCTCGCGTTCGACGCCTCGCTCGGCCTGTGGGTCGCGAGCCGGGCGGCGAGCGTGACGGCCGTGCTCGGCCACCCGGCGTGCCGCGTCAGGCCGCTCGATGCGCCGGTGCCGCCCGCGTTGCGCGGGTCGACGGCGGGCGCGCTGTTCGGCGAACTGGTGCGCATGAACGACGGCGCATTGCGGCACGACGTGCCGAAGCAGGCGCTGCGCGCGGCGTTCGCGCCGATCGACGCGGACGCGTTGCGCGAGCGGGCCGCCCGACTCGCCGGCAGCCGGCTGCGCGCGCCATACGACGCCGATGCACTGAACGCGTGGTGCCTGACGGTGCCCGTTTGCGCGGTCGCCGAGCTGCTCGGTTTCGAAAACGCGCAACTCGACGATATCGCCGCGCTGGTCGTCGACTTCGTCGCCGCGCTGTCGCCGCTGTCGGACGACGCGGCGCTGGCCCGCGCGAGCGAAGCCGCGCGGCAACTGCTCGACCGGATGACGGAACGCGTCGCGCGCACACGGGCGCAGGACGGCTCACTGGTCGCGGCGATTCAGCAGGCGGCCGGCGCCGCGGGCTGGCAGGCGAGCGGTGCGCTGGTCGCGAATCTCGTCGGGTTGCTGTCGCAGACGTGTGAGGCGACGGCCGCGTGGCTCGGCAACGTGCTGGTTGCATGGAACGGCACGGGCGGCGAACGCGCGATGCCGGATACCGCCGCCCTCGATGCATTCGTGGCCGAGGTCGGCCGATTCGATTCGCCGGTGCAGAACACGCGCCGCTTCGTCGCGTCGCGCACGACGATCGAAGGCGTGACCGTCGATGCCGGGGCGGCCATCCTGGTCGTGCTCGCGGCGGCGAACCGCGATCCGGCCGTGCATCGCGAGCCGCACCGATTGCTGCCGGGCCGCGCGCCGGGGCCGAACTTCGGGTTCGGCACGGGGCCGCACGGTTGCCCGGGCGAGCGGATCGCGCGGGCGGTGACGGCGGGGGCGTTCGGGGCGTGGTTGCGCGCGGGCGGTGACGCGCCGCGCGACGGGCTGGTGTGGGACTACCGGGCCTCGGCCAACGTCAGGATGCCGAAGTTCGGCGCGGCGAGGTAAGCGGAGCAGCGGGACTGCCTAGCGGCAACCTTGCTTCTCGGCCCATTGCTCCTGGGCGGCGACGCGGCGCTGCACGCGTTCGACGAGACCGGTCGAGAAGGTCCGCATGCTGACACCGCGACGCTTCGCGAGGATGGTTTGCGCGACGTCGGCGCGCGGGTTCGGCTGGCATGCCCAGTACAGCGTCATCAGCCAGCCGATGCCTGTCCACGCGAACAGGGCGTTGAACATCGCGATCGTCAGCTTGTCGTGCCGGCCGCGCCGGTCGGCGATGATGGCCGGAAGAAAATAGAGCGCGATCGCTGCGACCGAACCGGCCATCTGAATCAGGACTGCGTGTTGCATGTTGCTGCTCCATCCGAACTGCAATGAGGCCGATTGTCGCGCTTTTTCCGTTCGTGTGCCGGCAATTGATTGTTGCGCTTTTAATGACGATCAGCGCGTCGCGACGTCCTCCGGCTGCACTTCGTTGCGCAGCGCGAAACCTTCGTCGAGCCAGCCGGTGACGCCGCCGATCATCAGCTTCACCGGGCGGCCGAGGCGCGCGAGCCGGATCGCCGCGCGCGCGGCGCCGTTGCAATGCGGGCCCGCGCAATAGACGACGAACAGCGTGTCGGCCGGATGGTCGGCGAGCTTGCCGGCGACGATCTTGCGGTGCGGCAGGTTGCGCGCGCCGGGCACGTGGCCGGCGGCAAATTGCTCGGGGCTCCGGACGTCGAGCAGCACGAAATCGGGCGCGCCGGATGCAAGCGCGTCGTGCACGTCCCAGCAATCGGTCTCGAAACGCAGCGATGCTTCGAAGTGCGCGAGCGCGGTGGCGCTGTCGGCGGCGGGGATGTCGGTGACGTATGACATGAAAGGCGCTCCTGAAGGACGGCGCGGCATGCGCCGGAATGAAGGGCAGTATCGCGGTTCGGCGGCCGTCGCGGCAGTGGCGCGATCGACAAGTTCCGGTAACATCGCGCCATGCACAATCATCTCGTCGTCGCGCTCGCCTACGATCGCCTCTGCACCTTCGAATTCGGCTGCGTGGTCGAACTGTTCGCGCTCGAACGCCCGGAACTCGGCGTCGACTGGTATCGCTTCGCGGTCTGCGCGAGCGAGCCGGGGCCCGTGCGTGCGGCGGGCGGCATCACGGTCGCCGCGCCGTACCGGCTCGCGATGGTCGATCGCGCGGACACCATCGTGATTCCCGGCTGGCGCGATCCGGACGAGTTGCCGCCGGAACCGTTGCTGAAGAAGCTGCGCGCCGCGCATCGCCGCGGCGCGCGGCTCTGTTCGATCTGCTCGGGCGTGTTCGTGCTCGCGGCGGCCGGCGTGCTCGACGGGCTCACGGTGACGACGCACTGGCGCTACGCCGAGCGCCTGCAGGCGCGCTATCCGGCGCTGCGCGTGAATCCCGACGCGCTGTACGTCGACGAAGGGCAGATCGTCACGTCGGCCGGCTCGGCGGCGGGGCTCGACATGCTGCTGCATCTCGTGCGCCGCGATCACGGCGGCGCGATCGCGAACCGCGTCGCGCAGCGCCTCGTACTGCCGCCGCATCGCGACGGCGGCCAGGCGCAGTTCGTGCCGCGCCCGGTCGCACCGGGCGGCAGCGACCGGCTCGCGAAGCTGATCGACTGGATGCGCGCGCATGCGGCCGAGCCGCACACGCTCGCGTCGCTGGCTGCGCAGGCCGCGATGAGCACGCGCACGCTGCAGCGGCAGTTCGCGGATGCGACGGGGATGTCGCCGCTCGCGTGGCTGATCCGCGAGCGCGTGAACGTCGCGAAAGACATGCTCGAAACGCATCCCGCACTGTCGCTCGCGCAGATTGCCGCGCGCGCGGGGTTCGGTTCCGAGGAATCGTTGCGCCGGCATTTCCGGCGCGTCGCGGCGACGAGCCCCGCCGCGTACCGGCGCGGAATGGATCGCGGCGTCCGGCCGCCGGACGCGTGAGCGGCGCGTCTTCTCCTGCGGCAGCGTCGCCGGGCTGTCGTTCGCTTCTGGCCGGCTTCAAGCGCGCGTAAGATGGCGGTCGCCGTGCGGCGATCCTGGTCACGCATGCCGCGCCTTCCGCGCGGCAGCCAGACGCCGCCATTCCTCCATCAAAACCACAAGGACGATCGGCATGGGCGTCTTCGGCAAGCTGTTCGGCAAGAAACCGCGCGACGAAGCGGCATCGCCCGCACCTTCCGCGCACGACGCACCCGGCGCATCCGAAGGCACGGACGCGCAGAGCGGCCCCGACATCGCGCCGGAACTCGCGCCCGCGCTGCAGGCATTCCAGGCCGGCCGGCACGAGGCCGCGATCGCGGCCGCCGCGCCGCATGCGGAGCGGCTGGCCGATGCGGCGCGCCTGTGCGCGCTGTCGTACTCGGCGATGAAGCGTTACCGGGAAGCGTTTCCGTACTGGCTCGCGCTGTTCGACCACGAGCCGAGCGCGCACAACGCGGTGCAGCTCGCGACGACGTCGGCGATGTGCGACGAAGTGGCGCGCGGCGAAGCGTGGATGCAGAAGGCCGCCGAGGTCAATCACGACACGCACGAGCAGTCCGATGTCGCCGCGCGCGTGAACTTCATTTCCGCGTTGATGCAAAGCGGCCACCTGCGCGAGGCGCTGCCGCATCTCGCGTGGGTGCGCGACGTATACGGCCACGTGCGGATCACCGATTCGACCTTCCTCTACATGCGCGGCATTCCGTTCTTTTCGTCGTTCCTCGAGAACAGTCTCGAGATCCTGAAGGCCACGCAGCCGGCCGGCGCGATCGCACCGTGGTACGGCGAACTGAAGGGCAAGCTTGACGAAGAAGGCGAAGCGCAGCTCGCCGCGTGGGTCGATCGGTTGCCGGCCTGACCGGCGGGTCGTCGCGGGTCGTCGCGCATGGCGACGCCGGCCGCGTCTTGCCGGCGCGGCGTCGCCACGCGCATGCTCAGCGCGTGTTGGTATTGCGCGCGGTTTTCTTGATGCACGCGATCCGGTACACGCCGTCTTCCACTTCGACGCCATGCGTGTCGTGCGTGAAGCCGGGGAAGCGCAGGTCGTACTGCTCGAGCGCCTTCAGGTAGCCGAGCAGCGGGCCGTCGGCCGGCCCCGCGTTCTCGCCGGGCATCAGCAGCGGAATGCCGGGCGGATAGGGCACCACGCCCGTCGCGACGGTGCGGCCTTCCATCTCCGACAGTTCCAGCATCTCGATGTCGTTGTGCACGAGATGTTCGAACGCCTCGGCCGGGCTGAAGTCGGGCTGCGGCAGCGTCGAGAAGCCGCGCGACATCATCTCGGTCGTCTTCAGGTCGCTCATCGCGCTGAACATCAGGTCGCACAGGTCGCGCAGGCCGAGCTTGCCGTAACGGTCCGGATAGCGCGCGACGAGCTCCGGCAGCGCCTGTTCGAGCGGCACGTTCGCGTCGTAGTCGCGCTTGAAGTCGAGCAGCGTGTTGACGAGCGTGCCCCACTTGCCCTTCGTCACGCCGAGCGAGAACAGGAACAGGATCGTGAAGTCGGTCGTCTTCTCGACGACGATCCCGTGCCGGTCCAGGTACGCGGTGACGACCGACGCCGGGATGCCGACCGGCATCAGCCCGCCGTGCGGCGCGACGCCCGGCGTGACGATCGACACCTTGATCGGATCGAGCATGCAGTAGTCGTCCTCGATCTCGCCGAAGCCGTGCCACGTCTCGCCCGGATGCAGCACCCAGCATGACGGCTCGGTGGCGAGCAGCGTTTCGTCCGCTTCATGGAAGGGCACGCGCCGGCCCGTCTTGCGATCGACCACGGTGTCCGGCTGCCAGCCGTTGAAGAACCAGTCGTTGTTCTCCTCGCATTCCGCATGCAGCCGCGCGAGCATCCGGCGGAACGACACGGCCTCGCGGATCGCGTCGGTGGTCAGCGCCTCGCCGCCGGGGCCGTCCATCATCGCGGCGCTCACGTCGTTCGACGCGATGATCGCGTAGTTCGGCGACGTCGACGCATGCATCATGTACGCCTCGTTGAAGCGCGCATGCTCGATCGGGTTGCGGCCGTCGCGGACATGGATGAACGACGCCTGCGACAGCGCGGCGAGCAGCTTGTGTGTCGACTGCGTCGCGAACACGGTCGGCTTGCTCGCGTCGTGCTGCGACGGATCGCCGTGCATCGCATGACGGTCGCGGTAGATCGGGTTGAAGCGCGCGTAGCCGTACCATGCTTCGTCGAAATGCAATCGGTCGACGCTCTGGCCGAGCAGTTCCTCGACGCGCGCGACGTTGTAGCAGAGGCCGTCGTACGTCGAGTTCGTGATCAGCGCATGCACCGGCGTCGGATCGATGCCGTCGCGGCCGCGCACCAGCGGGTTCGCGTCGATCGCGAGGCGCACGGCGGCCGCGGTGAGCCGTTCCGGCATGATCGGCCCGATGATCCCGTAATGGTTGCGCGACGGGATCAGGTAGGTCGGAATCGCGCCGGACATCGTCATCGCGTGCTCGGCCGACTTGTGGCAGTTGCGGTCGCACAGCGCGACCTGGTTGCGCGTGACGCTCGCCATCAGGATCACGCGGTTCGACATCGACGAGCCGTTCGTCACGTGATACGTGCGGTGCGCGCCGAACACGCGCGCCGCGTAGCGTTCGCTTTCGCCGATCGGGCCCGAGTGGTCGAGCAGCGAGCCGAGTTCGCCGACCGAGATCGACAGGTCCGAGCGGAACAGCGCTTCGCCGAAGAATTCGAAGTACGCACGGCCGACCGGCGATTTCAGGAACGCGGTGCCGCCGGTGTGGCCCGGCGTGTGCCACGAGTATTCGTACACGCGCGAGAATTGCGCCAGCGCGCGGAACATCGGCGGCAGCACGGTCTCGCGGTAGCGTTCGATCGCGGCGACGATCCGCCCGCCGATGAACGCGGTGGTGTCCTCCAGCATCCAGATGAAGTCGTCGGCCTTGCGCATCGCGTCGACGGGAATCGCGGCCGCGCTCGCGCGGCTCGCGAGCAGGAACACCGGCACCGTCGCATTGCGCGCGCGCATCGCGTCGAGCACGGCCTGCGCGGGCACGTGACCGGGATCGTTGCCGAGCTCCCAGTTGAGCAGCAGGCACTGGATCGCGGGATCGGCGTCGACCACCGCGCGCGCGTCGTCGGCGGAGGTCGCGATCACGACGTCGACGAGCCGCGTGCGCAATTCTTCGACGAGCGCGGTGGCCGCGCGTCCGGTGGCCGTGCGTTCGTCGATGTCGTGCTGCACGAGCAGCGCCTTCATGCCGAGGCGGCGGAACGCCGGTTGGGTCAAGGAAGCGGTCATGGGTTATTCCCCCGTTTGCTGGGTTGCCTGGACGCCCGCGGCCGGCGAGCGTGCGTGAAGGAGGTCGGCCTTGTGTTGGCCGACGGAGATCCAGAAGGTCGCGACGAGCGCGACGATGGTCACGCCGAGCGCGAAGTAGCGCACCCAGCGCGGCGAGCGGCCGCCCGGATGGACGTGGGTTTCCTCGATTTCGCGCTGGCGGTTGATCGACAGTTCGTAGAACACGATCGTCGCGATCACGAAGATCAGCGACCAGCGCGTCTGCTGGCCGTCGGAGCCGACCATCGCCCACAGCGCGTAGACGGCGCCGATCAGGCCGACGATCGTGTAGAAGGTGAACTGGTGCGACGGCATCTTGCCGTAGCCGAGCACCTTGATCGCGATGCACGAGTAGATGTACGGCAGGAGCGTCATGATTACGGCGATCGACGCGATCTTGCCGAACTGCTCGCTCGCGCTCGGCGACATCGTCGCGAGCACCTGCACCGACATGATGACCGCGACGATCGCGAGGCCGGCCGACGGCACGTTCTTCGAGTTGACGCGGGCGAACACGCCGGCGAACAGGCCGTCGTCGGCCGCGGCCTTCGCGGTCTGGCCGACCAGCAGCGTCCAGCCCGCGAGCGAGCCGAGGCAGCCGAGCGCCGCGCAGATCGCGACCGCGTTCGCGGCGGTGTCGCCGAGCGCGAGGCGCGCGGCATCCGCGAACGGCGCGCTCGATGCGAGCAGCGCCTTGTTCGGGATCATCCCCATGATCACGGTCGAGCTGAGCACGTAGCAGACGGCCGCGAGCACGACGCCGCCGACGGTCGCGATCGGCACGTTGCGCGACGGGTTCTCGACGACACCGGCCGACACCGACGCGCTCTCGACGCCGATGAACGCCCACAGCGTGAAGTTCAGCGTCGCGCCGATCGCGCTGAAGCTGCTCGCGCCCGACACGTTCCAGCCGGCGAAGTACACGTCCTTGCTGAACCAGAACCAGCCGAACACGGCCATCCCGAGGATCGGCACGAGCGCGAAGATGGTCGTGACCGACTGCACGCGGCCGACCACGTTCGGCCCGAGGATGTTCGCGTAGGTGAACAGCCAGATCACGAAGATCTGCGCGAGCGCGAACACGAGCGGGTCGTGCAGGACCGGGAAGAAGTGCGTGAGATAGCCGAGGCCGGCGACCGCGAGGCCGACGTTGCCGAGCACGTTCGCGAGCCAGTAGATCAGGTTGGTCTGGTAGCCGATGTACGGGCCGAACGACTTGCGCGCATACGCGTACGGGCCGCCGGCGGCCGGGTCGATCGCCGCGAGCTTCGCGAACACCAGCGCGAGCGACACGGCGCCGACCACGGTGATCAGCCAGCCGAAGATCGCGATGCCGCCGGTGGCGGCGAGGTTCGCGGGCAGCATGAAGACGCCGGAGCCCATCATGTTGCCCGCGACCATCAGCGTGGCGGGGATGACGCCGATTTTCGGCGCGGAAGTCGCGGCTGGCGCGGCGGCGGAACGGGAGGAGGACGAGCTGGCATCGGACATGCGAGGCTCCTTGCAAAGACGTGATGCGGTTGAGGTGGCGCGGCCCTGCGCCGGTCGACGATTCCGGAATGGATCGTCGTTTTATTGAACGACAGCATCTTATCTCTTAATGAAGTTTGAATAAGAGTAAACGATGCAATTTAATATCTTGAATATTGACGAGGATCATTGAAGAAGGTGAAACGCTTTGGCGCGACCGGATGGGGCGTGCCGGGCCGGGTGGCGCGTGTGGGCTGGTCAGCCCGTGTTCGCGGGTGAAAGTGCGGTGCGGCGTAAATCGAGCAGTTAATCGAATTTTTGACGAACCGGTTAATTCAATTGATGAAATGAATGACTCGACAATCCCTGATTGAATTGGTCGGTTATTATCGAGCGCTCGAAATGCGCGCGCTTGCGCCCGTGATTATTTCTACCGAACGGTGATTCCGATGACGATGCTGCCTTCCCGCCTGCCGCTGATCCAGGCTCCGATGGTCGGTTCCCTGAGCCCGCTGACGATTGCAGTCTGCGAGGCGGGCGGGCTCGGCTCGCTCGCATGCGCGGCGCTCGGCCCGCAGCAACTGCGCGTCGAGATCCTGGCGATTCGCGCGCGCACGCCGGCGCCGTTCAACGTCAACTTCTTCTGTCATGCGCCGCCCGCGCCCGACGCCGAGGTCGACGCGCGCTGGCGCGCGGCGCTGACCGGCTACTACGCGGAAGCCGGGCTCGATCCGGCGGACGTGCAAGGCGGCGCCGGTCGCGCACCGTTCGACGACGCGGCGTGCGCGGTCGTCGAAGAGTTGCGGCCGGCCGTCGTGAGTTTTCATTTCGGGTTGCCGGACGACGCGCTGCTGGCGCGCGTGCGTCGCACCGGGGCGCAGGTCGTGTCGTCGGCGACGACCGTCGAGGAGGCGCGCTGGCTCGATGCGCGCGGCGTCGATGCGATCGTCGCGCAGGGCGCCGAGGCAGGCGGGCATCGCGGGATGTTCCTGACCGGCGACATCCACGCGCAGCCGGGCCTGTTCGCGCTGCTGCCGCAGATCGTCGACGCGGTGCGCGCGCCGGTGATCGCCGCCGGCGCGATCGCCGACGGCCGCGGCATCGCGGCCGCGTTCGCGCTCGGCGCACGGGCGGTGCAGATCGGCACCGGCTATCTGCTGACGCCCCAGGCCGGCCGCTCGGCGCAGCATCGCGCGGCGGTGCGGGCCGCACGCGACGACGGTACGCGCGTGACCAACCTGTACACGGGCCGCCCCGCACGCGGCCTGCTAACGCGCTTCATGCGCGAGCAGGGGCCGATGAGCGCGCTTGCGCCCGCGTTCCCCCTCGCGACGGCCGCCGTCGATCCGCTGCGCGGCGCGTTCGAGCGGCAGGGGCGCGACGATTTCTCGCTGCTGTGGTCGGGCGAGGCCGCGGCGCTGGCGCGGGAAGAGGATGCCGGGGCGCTGACCCGGCGCCTGTGGGATGACGCGATGGCGTGCGCGGCGGGCCTGCGCGACGCATTCCCGCAGGCCGTTTGAGCGGCCGCGCAAGGCGCGTGCGGGAAACGGGCCCGAAAAGGTCCCCCAAAACGGCCCCCAAAACGGCCCCCAAAACGGCCCCCAAAAACGCCCGTGGAAAGGGCCCCGGGGCGGGGGCCATCGGCGTATCATCCGGTTTTTCGTCAGCCCGATCCAGGCACCCCCACCATGACCTCCGTCGACACTACCCCCGTCCTCGACCATGACAAGCTCGTTACCTTCGTCGAGCGCAAGTGGAACGATGAAATCCTCCACGCACTGACCGACTACATCGCGATCCCCGCGAAGAGTCCCGCATTCGACCCCGACTGGGCGAAGCGCGGGTATCTCGAACGGGTCGTCACCGATGCCGCGCAGTGGGCCGAACGCCAGCCGGTGAAAGGCCTGAAGCTCGAGATCGTGCGCCTGCCCGGCCGCACGCCGGTGATCTTCTTCGAAACTCCCGCAACCCGCTCGGGCAGCACCGACACGATCCTGCTGTACGGCCACCTCGACAAGCAGCCCGAATTCGACGGCTGGCGCGCGGACCTCGGCCCGTGGACGCCGAAGTTCGAGAACGGCAAGCTGTACGGCCGCGGCGGCGCGGACGACGGCTACGCGATCTACGCGAGCCTCGCGGCGCTCGGCGCGCTCGACGAGCAGGGCGTCGAACGGCCGCGCTGCGTCGGCCTGATCGAGACCTGCGAGGAGTCGGGCAGCTACGACCTGCTGCCGTACGTCGACGCGCTGCGCGACCGGCTCGGCCAGGTGTCGCTCGTCGTGTGCCTCGATTCGGGCGCCGGCAACTACGACCAGATGTGGCTCACGACGTCGCTGCGCGGGCTGGTGTCCGGCGACCTGCAGGTCGAGGTGCTCGAGGAAGGCGTGCACTCGGGCGTCTTCGGCGGCATCGCACCGTCGAGCTTCCGCGTGATGCGCCAGTTGTTCGAGCGCCTGGAAGACGCGAGGAACGGCAACCTGCTGCCGGGCGAGTTCCACTGCGAGATTCCCGACAGCCGTGTGCGCGAAGCCGATGCAGCCGCCGCGATCCTCGGCGATGCCGTGTGGAAGGGGCTGCCGTGGGCGTGCGGCGCGGACGGCAAGCCGGTGCTGCCGACCACGACCGATCCGCGCGAGGCGCTGCTGAATTCGACGTGGCGTCCGTCGCTGTCGGTGACGGGCGCGGCCGGCCTGCCGGCGCTCGCCGACGCGGGTAACGTGCTGCGTCCGCGCACCGCGTTCAAGCTGTCGCTGCGCCTGCCGCCGCTGGTCGACGCCGCACAGGCCGTGCAGCAGCTCAAGGCACTGCTGGAACTCGATCCGCCGTACAACGCGAAGGTCACGTTCAAGCCGGATGCGGGTGCCGCGACGGGCTGGAGCGCGCCGGATCTCGCGCCGTGGCTCGCGTCGTCGCTCGATGCCGCGTCGCGCCGCCACTTCGGCGCGGATTGCGCGTACATGGGCCTCGGCGGCACGATCCCGCTGATGAACGTGCTGCAGGCCGGCTTCCCGTCCGCGCAGTTCATGGTGTGCGGCGTGCTCGGGCCGAAGTCGAATGCGCACGGCCCGAACGAGTTCCTGCACGTGCCGTACGCGAAGAAGCTGACCGCGGCGGTGGCGGACGTGATCGCGTCCGCGCGCTGAGCGTTCGCGCTGCCCGACCCAACCCGACCGGATCCCACCCGACCTGACGGAGCCTTGCCGATGACCGCGCTGCCGACCCTCGATACCGACCCGCTGCGCATGCGCGCCGAACCGCTGCACGCATTCGTCGCGGCACTCTGGGAGCGGGCCGGCAGCAGCGAGCGCGAGGCGCGGCTCGTCGCCGATCATCTGGTCGGCGCGAATCTGGCGGGTCACGATTCGCACGGGATCGGCATGATCCCGAACTACGTGGCTTCGTGGCGGGAAGGGCAGTTGCAATTGAACGGGCACGCGTCGATCGTCCGCGACGGCGGCGCGGTGCTCACCATTGACGGCGGGCGCGGCTTCGGCCAGGTGATCGCGTTCGAGGCGATGGTCGAAGGGATCGAGCGGGCACGGCGCATGGGCATCTGCGCGATCGGGCTGCGCGACGTCCATCACCTCGGCCGCATCGGACACTGGGCCGAGCAATGCGCGCGCTCGGGGCTCGTGTCGTTCCATTTCGTCAACGTGCCGGGCGACTTGCTCGTCGCGCCGCTGCACGGCACCGATGCGCGCTTCGGCACGAATCCGTTCTGCGCCGCGTATCCGCGCGCGGGCCGGCCGCCGCTGCTGCTCGATTTCGCGACGAGCGCGATCGCGTACGGCAAGACGCGGGTCGCATATAACCAGGGCAAGCGCGTGCCGGCCGGGTCGCTGATCGATCATCGCGGCCAGCCGACCGACGATCCGGCCGTCATGCACGAGCAGCCGTTCGGCTCGCTGCTGCCGTTCGGGCTGCACAAGGGGTATGCGCTGGCCGCGATGTGCGAGATCTTCGGCGGCGCGCTGGTCGGCGGGCATACGACCTACGGCGACACGCTGCAGAAGACGAGCGCGATCGTCAACGGGATGCTGTCGGTGCTGATCGATCCGAACGCGTTCGACGCGGCCGATGCGGAGCGCGAAGCCGATGCGTTCGTCGAATGGGCGAAGGCGTCGCCGCCGGCGGGCGATGCGCCGGTGCGGATGCCCGGCGAGCCGGAGGAGGCGAGCCGCGCCGCGCGCGGCGCGGACGGCATTCCGGTCGATCGCGCGACGTGGCGGCAGATCCGCGAGAGCGCGGCGGCTGTCGGGTTCGACGACACGGAACTCGAAACGTGGACGCAGCGCTGCACCGGCGCTGCCTGACGAACCCGCGGAAGAGGGCGGCCGATGAGCTGGCAGGCGGACAAGGCGCACGGCGACGAGATCGCCTATCAGATCGCGAGCCTCGGCCGTGTCGAGGTCACGCGGTTCTTCAGCGGCGCGGCGATGCGGCTCGACGGCGTGATGTTCGGGTTTATCGCGCGCGGGTCGCTGTTCCTGCGGGTCGACGACGTGAACCGGCCCGCGTTCGTCGCGGCCGGGATGGGGCCGTTCTCGTATGAGCGTCCCACGCGAACCGTCGCGCTCGAAGGCTATTACGAAACACCCGCCGACGTGCTCGAGGACGCGGGCGCGCTGTTCGACTGGTGCCGCGGCGCGTACCGGGCGGCGTTGCTGGCCGGGGCGCCGAAGCGCAAGGCGAAGGTGAAAGCGGCGGCGAAGCCGGCGCAGGAGCCGGAATCGGGTGCGGCGTTGAAACCCGCGCCGAAGCGCAAGTCGCAGGGGAAATCGGCTTCGGAACCGGAACCTGCGCTGAAACGGCGCCCGCGACCGGCCGCGAAATCGCCGACGCAACCCGCCTCGAAGCCGACCATGAAGTCCGCGCCGAAGCGCAAGCAGCCGTAGCATCGGTCGCACGCCGCCTCGGCACCGCGATTGCCGTTGTCGTTTCTTTTCGGCTCACCCGTCGATGGGCGAGGCGTGCGATACACGCTGCCTGCACCGACCCACGAAAGCATCAACCTTGCCGCCCCGGACATGCGTCATGCTTCACAACGGCGGCTTCGACGTTTATGATCGGCGCGGATCGCGTCCGCGTCTGGCGCGACCCGCGCCGGCCGTGACACCGGCCCCGCGAGCGGCGCATCGAACGCCGCCCGGAATGCATTCCCCACTCATCGTTCCAGACGGAGATAGCCGATGCTCGTCCTGATTCTCGGTTTAGCGATCTTTCTCGGTGTGCACTCGATCCGGATCGTGGCCGACGGCTGGCGTACCGCGACCATCGAGCGGATCGGCGAGAAACGCTGGAAGGGCCCCTATGCGCTCGCGTCGATCGTCGGCTTCGTCCTGATCATCTGGGGTTACGGCGTCGCGCGCCAGGGCGGGACGCTGCTGTGGGTGTCGCCCGTCGGCGTTCGTCATCTCACCGGCATGCTGACCGCGATCGCATTCGTGCTGATCGCCGCGTCCTACGTGCCGGGCAACCGCATCAAGACGCTCGTCGGCCATCCGATGGTGGCCGGCGTGATGGTGTGGGCGATCGCGCACCTGCTCGCGAACGGCACACTGCACGCGGTCGTGCTGTTCGGCGCCTTCTTCGTGTGGTCGCTGGTCGATTTCGTCGTGTGGCGTGCGCGCGATCGCCGCAACGGCGTCCGCTATCCGGCCGGCAGGCTGTCGGGCGATGCCGTGACGATCGTCGCCGGACTCATCGTATGGGCCGTCTTCGCGTTGTTCCTGCATGGCCCGCTGATCGGCGTGCGGCCGTTCGGTTGAGCGGGCACGCCTGCAAGGATCGACGAACGGGGCGCACCGGCAGCCGATGCGGGTGCGTCAGATCGGCTTGACGAACAACCCGACCGTCAGCGCGGCGCCGATGCAGACGATCGCGATCCGCAGCACGCGTTCGTTCACGCGGTGCAGCGCCCAAGCGCCGAGCAGGCCGCCGACGATCGCGCCGCCGCCAAGCGCGATCGCCGCCGGCCAGTGCAGGTGCGGCGAGGTCAGGAACAGCACGACCGCCGACGCGTTCATCACGCCCGCGAGCGCGTTCTTGGTCGACATCGCGTGACGCGGCGACAGGCCGGCCATCGTCAGCGCGGCCATCATCAGGAACCCGATGCCGCCGCCGAAGTAGCCGCCGTAGATCGCGATCAGGAATTGGGAGATCGCGGCCGTGACGGGGCCGAGATGCTGCGTGCCGGCGCCGGGCTTGCGGAAGAAACTGCCCCATGCGAACACGACCGTCGCGAACAGCACGAGCCACGGCACGAGGTGCGAGAAGATCGACGACGGGGTTTTCAGCAGCAGCAGGCCGCCGAGCGCGCCGCCGACCACGCTGATCGCGAACAGCGCGCGAAACGGCAGCTTGCCCGCGCCGCGCACCATGTTCCGGCTGGCCCAGCCCGTCGTGACCTGGCCGGGGAACAGCGCGACCGTCGACGTGATGTTCGCCGCGAGCGGCGACATTCCGGACACGATCAGCGCGGGTAGCGTGACGAACGAGCCGCCGCCCGCGAGGGCGTTCTGCAGGCCGGCCCACAGGCCGGCGATGATGATGAGGGCGAGCATCGGTGCGGGAGCGGAGAGGTGGCGGGCGCGCATGCCGGAGGCGGGCAGGCGCGGTGGAAGCACGATGGTAATGCAGGTTCGGGGCGGCGTGAACGGGGGAAGTCGCGGCGTTTTCCAGGCTCGCCCGGCTCGATTCCAGCAACCCCTGCGTTCGGCGACACCGAGACGCCATTTCCGTTCACCATAGTGGCATTTCCCCTGTTCGACTCATCGAACCAGCAGGTGGTCGTCTGCCACCTAGAGAACGCTGACCACTGGCGGTTGCGTTGCGGGGTTGCTCGAGCGGTGGGGTTCGATTTTCACGACTCGTGACGCAAGGCCCTTGCGTTCGCGGCGACCCGGCTCCGGAACCTGCTTTCGGGCGCTTGCGGTCGGAATGCAGGTCTGAAGCGGCACGGCGCACGCGGCGAGAAGTTTCCGGTTCTCGCGCGAAAGCGGACGGGGTGGCCCGCTCACACGGCATCCAGGAGGCCGTGGCGTCGCGCCGGACAGCGGCATTCCACCAACGGTGCCGGCGGTAGTGCACCGGCACCGCCGCTGGCGTTACGACCGTTCCGAATCGAGCTGCTCGTTATTTTTCGCGGCATCCTGGGCCTTGAGATAGCTCTCGATGAGCAGCCGGTACGGGGGGAAAATCATCCCGTAGACTTCAGCCCATTGCTGTGCATCGGGGCGATGCCAGGTCTGTTGCAATTCGGCGGCGACCGCCGCCGTGTCCATCGGAACCGCACCGGCTTGAACGACGCGAGCGAGCGTGATCTCCTGCGCCATTTTCGAATATGTGCCGGATGCGTCGACCACCGCGAAGACCTTGTAACCTTCGTGGACGGCGGAGATGGCGGGGAAGGCCATGCAGACGCTCGTGATGGTCCCGGCGATAATCAGCGTCGTGCGCCCCGTTGCCTTGACCGCGTCGACGAAATCGGGGTTGTCCCACGCGTTGATCTGCCCCTTGCGAGCGACATATCTGGCATGCGGCGCATGCTCGTGGATTTCGGGGATCAGCGGACCGTTCGGGCCCTGCGGCACGGACGCGGTCGTAATGACGGGTATCTTGCAGAGCGTCGCCATCTTGGCCAGCGCGATCGCGTGACTGCGCAGGACGGTCATTTCCATGTCCTTGACGGTCTGGAACAGGCCGCTCTGATGGTCGATCAGCAGCATGGTGGAATCGTTCGGGTCGATGACGGGGCGCTGGCCTTTGAAATTCGCGGGGATGCTCATGGTAGTACTCCTGATGGTGCGGCCTGTCGCAGCGCCCGAACACGGGGCTGAAAAGACCGGGGTTGCGCGGTTGCGCGAACAACTGCCTTGCCGCATTGGCACTACAGTCGGAAACTCTTCGTGAAAAGGACGCGCAGCAAGCCGCGGATCAACGCGAACAGCACCAGGGATGCGACGTACAGGCCGGCTGCCGCGGCAATGTCAGGCCGCATCGGTCGGCGATGCTGCGGAAATCGTCGTACCGATCGCCACCATGACGGTCGCGAAAAAATGCCGCTTCGGGCCGACGCGTTGCATGCCGAACAGCATGATTCCAGGGAATCCTGCCTCGAGAAAGAAAGCGGTGAGTATCTCGAGTGCGATCGACGGACCGATCACAGGCCCGGCCAGTCGCGCGAATCCGGCGAAGTTGGCTCCGAATCCGAATGACAGTGCGATGCCGCTGATCACACCCACGCCGAATCCCAACGCGAAAATCGTCAGCCAGAATCGGTCGATCTCGAGATAGCGTGCGGCACGCGTCTTGAGCCACAATCCTTCGACGATGGCGAGCAATGTCGCGAGCCCGATCGACAGCGTCGGGAAGATGATGTGAAAGGTGCCCGTCAATCCGAACTGGATGCGTGCCGGCATCACGATATCCATCTGCGTCCTCGTTGCGTGTGTCGCCTTGTTTTCGAGCGCTTGCGTGGGGCGGATCAGCTGGCCTGGTCGGTTGTCGTGCGATGCCAGGCCACGATCGCAAGCGCGATGAATGCGATGAGGACGGCGTAACCAACGCCGTCACCAAAGATCCTGGTCAGTGCCATCGCGGCGGCTGCGATGGCGAGCGTCGACACCAGAGCGGTGCTCGCCACGATGGAAAATGGAAGAATCTTCGAGGCAGGCATGATGGGTGTGAGATGTGTTTTAACACCACGTTTTCGGATATGTGTCAGTCGGATTGCTAATGAAATTTTAGTTTACGGGCATGTTCCGGCGTGGGCTAGGCGCTTAATCGCAAACACGATGTTTCTTGCTGTCGAACACGGGTCGTTCGTTGGATGAGAACGCAATTCAAGCCTGCGCGTCCGGCGCATCGTATGCGGCTTGTCGGTTCAGGCGGAAACGGCTGGCATCGCTTCGAAACATCGTTCTTCGTCCGAGCGCCCGGACCACGGCCGATCGAGTAGCGCGATTCGCACGTGCTCGATGAAAAGCTTCAACTTGTTGCGCGAGAACGGGCTGTGCGGGTAGACGGCATAGATGATTTCATCCTGCGGTGTCTCGCCGGCCAGCACACGGACGAGTCGCCCGTCACGCAGGCAGGTGTCGGCGATGTAGCGTGGCAACATGGCGATGCCGATTCCTTGTATCGCGGCATCGCGCAGCGCTTCGCCGTTGTTGGCGAGAAAGGCGCTCCCCGGGTTGATCGTGCGGGTTTTGCCCGGGCTGCCCGGCGTGGAGAAGGACCACGTGACGGACGGTGCCGTATTGCTGTAGTTCAGGCATTTGTGTTCGAGCAACTGGTCGATCGACGTCGGATCGCCATGCGCTTCGAAATAGCCGGGGCTGCACACCGCGACCCGCTCGCAGGTGGCGATCCGGCGTGCGATCAGCGTGCTGTCCGGAAGTCGCGCGGAGCCGATGGCGACGTCGAACCGCTCGGCTTCGATGTTGACGATACGATCGTCGGTTTCAAGTGTGACGCGCACCTGCGGATGGGCCGCGGCGAACTTCGCGATCGCCGGGCCGAGCCAGCATCGCGTCAGGCTCACGGGCGACGTAATGCGCAGTTCGCCGCACAGTCCGTGCGACCGCTCGGCAATTGCCTCGGCAACTTCGACGAGTTGCTGCATCGATTTCGACGCAGTCTGGTAGAAGGCCAGGCCGACCTCGCTCGGGACGACGTTGCGTGTGGAGCGTATCAGCAACTGCACACCGAGCGTTCGTTCGAGATGGCTGATGCGTTTGCTGACAACCGATTTCGACAGCCCCAGCCGGCGCGCGGATTCGGTGATGCTTTGCTGCTCGACCGCAAGCAGGAAAGCCCGGATATCGTCATGGTTCAGGGGTTTCATGAGGCGGTTCGATGGGTTGCCGATGTGGATCGGAAGCGGACGTTCGGCGCGAGTCGGCGCGGCGCGAGCCCGGCAACGGACAGGTAGCGGTAGCGCGCGTCGTGTGGCCGCGTGGCCGTCATGTCAGTGGGCATGTCGACGAGGTGCGGAAGCAGAGATTTCGGCGAATCGGGCGATGAATTCCCTGAGCTGCTCGCGGATCGCGTCATCGGCCAGCATCATCTGCGCGTCGAACACGTGTCCGGCCCGCGACACGAGCAACCGGTCACCGAACCATGCGCGCGTGCCGAGCGCGCGGAATACCTGCAACCATGCCGCTTGCGCAAGCACGGTGCCGAATCCGCCAGGCGACGCGCCGATGATCGCGACCGGAAGGTCTCCGAACACCGCCGGGATGTCGGCGGCAGGCCGGCTCAACCAGTCGATCGCGTTCTTCATGACACCAGGGATCGAATTGTTGTATTCGGGGGTGGCAAGCAGCAGGCCGTCGGCATGCCGGATCGCGGTTTTGAGATTTCGAACGGCTTCCGGCAATCCGGTGGCATCTTCCATATCGCCGTTGTACAGCGGGATGTCGTGAATCGGTGCAATCTCGACCGCTACGCCAACGGGGGCGAGATCTGCTGCCGCGCGCAACAACGCACTGTTATAGGACCTGCTGCGTAGACTGCCCGAAATGGCGAGGAGTTTGATCATGGTGTTTTTCAGGAGGAAAGATTTCATCCGGCCCGGATCATTCGTTGTCCTGTTGGGAATCCGGGGCTGACGTGTCGGTCGACTTGCGTGGCGAGATGGGTGCATGGTCAACCGTTTCCCCGCGAGTACACGGAAAATCGGTTGCGATAGCGCGAGGGGGCAGCTTGATCGCGTCGGTGTGGTGTTGACGGGGCGCTCGCATGCCGTAAGCGTAGAGGATCGCGTTTTGCGTCGGTAGTCTGCGTGAGTTATCCTCAGTGTCCCATTTGTGGAACGATTGACCGCGCCGATGCAAGACCTGAACGATCTATATTTCTTCGCCCAGGTGGTTGACCACAGAGGGTTTGCGCCCGCCAGTCGCGCGTTGGGCATCCCGAAATCCACCTTGAGCAGGCGAATCGCGACGCTCGAGCAGCAACTCGGCGTGCGGCTCGTCCAGCGGTCTACGCGTCAGTTCTCGATGACCGATATCGGCCAGCAGTTCTACGACCGCTGCAAGGCGGTGCTGGTCGGGGCCAAGGCGGCGCAAGACGCCATCGAGCAAATGCGGGCGGAGCCGCGGGGTGTGATCCGGCTGGTCTGCCCGGTCGCGATGCTGCACGCGCGGATTGGCGCAATGCTGGCTGAGTTCATGGCCGTCACACCGCGAGTCACGGTCCATCTTGAAACGGTCAGCCGGGATGTCGATGTGATCGGTGAGGGCGTGGACGTCGCCATTCGCGTACAGCCGCCACCATTGAACGACAGCGACCTGGCGACGCGCGTGCTCGGCGAGTGCGCATCGTGCCTTGTCGCGAGTCCCGCGCTCGTGCAACGGCACGACATTGCGACGCCGATCGATCTTGCCGGCTGCCCGAGCCTCGATTTCGGTTCGCCGCAGCCGCGGCATGTCTGGCAGCTCGACGGCCCCGATGGTGCCCGGACGACGATTCGACATGTACCCCGGTTTGTGACCGATGACATGATTTCCTTGCGCCAGGCCGCAGTGGTCGGCGCCGGCGTTGTCCAGTTGCCCCTGATGATGGTGAGCGACGAGATCCGGCGCGGCGACCTTGTCCGCGTATTGCCGGACTGGTTCACGACAAGCGGCATCGTCCACGCGGTATTCCCGTCCCGCCGTGAATTGCAGCCCTCAGTGCACGCCTTGCTGGATTTTCTGGCCGATTCGTTTGCGCGGATCGACGAGACGTGAAAAGGACGCGACGATGGCTGAAGTCCGGGTAGCGCGTGTCGTGTACTCCAGGGCGCTATGCATCTTCCACGGCCTCGAAGCGTTGTGCGAGAAAATCCAGAAGTAGCCGTACCGCGGTCGGCATGCCTTTTCTCGTCGAAAAGACCGCATGAATCGCATCGCGACGCGGCGACCAGTGAGGCAGGATTCGAAGCAGGGCACCGTCGTCAAGCTGGTCGCGGACCATCATCATCGGCAGTTGCGCGACACCCAGACCGGCGACGGCAGCTTTGCGAAGCGTCAGCAAGTCGGTCGTTACGAAACGCGGGTCATAGTGAACGGAAATTTGCGTGCCGCTCGGGTCGGTGAGCGACCACACGTGCCCCCGTGCCGGCAAGCCGGAGCCCAGGCTCGGCCAGGATCGAAGATCGGTCGGCTTGAGCGGCCGGCCGAGACGTTCGCATAAGGCTGGGCTCGCGACCAGGCATTGGGCGGCATGACCCAGCACACGAACGACGAGATCCTGAGTGTCGAAGGGTTCGGCACTCGAATAGAGCGCGATATCCAGTCGTTCTCGAATGACATCAGTACGCCGATTCATTCCGACGAGTTCGATCTTGATTTCCGGATAGCGGGCGGCAAACGCGATGATTGCCGCGCCGACGTGTGTATGGAGGAGCACGATCGGACACGATAGACGAACGGTTCCGCGCGGTTGCACATTGACGGATTCGATCAGCGCCTGAGCGGCTTCGACTTCCGCGAGCATGGTCTTGCAACGGGCGTAATAGGCTTGGCCGTATTCCGTCGTCGAGAACGAGCGGGTAGAACGGTGGATCAGCTTGACACCTAATCGTTGTTCCAGCACGGCGATACGGCGACTCAATCGCGATTTCGGCAATTGAAGTACGCGTCCGGCTGCCGCGAATCCACCGTAGTCGACAACCTGGACGAAGTAATACAGGTCGTTGAGGTCGTAGCCGAGCGCCGGTGCGATCGTTCGTGAGGGGCGTATGCCATGGGCGGTCGAGCGGCTGCTGTTGGTCATGGGGAGCATCCGATTTCAATCGATGCTCAAATCGCATCGGCGGATCGAAGGTAGAGCGGCGCCTGAACGGTGTGACTCAAGGTGTGACGTAAGCGAGATCCTGTTCGGTCTGATTCCGGCGAGAGACTTCATCTTTTCAACCGCATCCCGGTGGTGGGCCTGGCAGGTCAGGATGGGTGGGCGTTCGTCGTGATGCGTGGCCCGGGTCGGTTCGTTTTCGCGGAACTCGACGAAAACGAGGCCGCGTGGATCGCCTTCGTCGAGCCGCGACGCATCACGCGGAGTGCCTTCCGCTTGCCGGGACGGCACGACGGGTTCGGTCGGTTTGATGCGCAGGCATGCTTCATGGCTCGGCTTGGCGTGCAGTTTGTGAAGATATGAAGTTTCGGCACGATTGTACTGCCCGACATCAAGTTCATGCGCCGGAAGGTCATGCGCCGGCTGCGAGATGCGGCCACTGGCCGAGCCTTCATCGCGCCCGGCAGTTCGTGGCAAAACGGGTTCGTTGAGCGCTTCAACGGCAAGCTGCGTCGGGATCGCGATTCTCCCGCTTGCCCTCGTGAAATTGCCGTGCTAATTTTTCATGAAATTAACCGGCGAGAATTTCACGGGAGTCCGCATGTTCGTGCAGTCCGACCGTCACGTCGCAAGCTACTACGCCGGCACCTATCCGGCGCCGATCCCGCAGCGTCCTGAACTGGACGAACGCATCGACGCCGACGTGCTGGTCGTCGGTGCGGGCTTCAGCGGGTTGCACACGGCATTGCGCCTCGCGCTGGCGGGCAAGCGCGTGGTCATGCTCGAAGCGAGCCGCGTCGCGTGGGCCGCATCGGGTCGCAACGGCGGACAGGCGCTGCTCGGCTGGTCGTGCGACATGCAGCCGCTCGAGGATTCGCTCGGTCGCGACGGCGCGCGCGTGCTGTGGGACAGCATGCGCTGGGCCGCGGCCGAAGTGCGCGAACTCCCCGCGCGGCACGGCTTCGACATCGACTACCGGCCCGGCAGCCTGTGGGCCGCGGTGCGGCCGCGCCGTGTCGCGATGCTCGCGCAGGCCCGCGACGAGGCAGCGGAGCGCTGGGGCTACGACCGGCTGCGCGTGATCGGGCAGGCCGAGATGCCCGAATGGATCGGCAGCGCACGCTATCTCGCCGCGCTCCACGATCCCGAGGCCGGTCATCTGAATCCGCTGAAGCTCGCGCTCGGTCTCGCGCAGACGATCGAACGGGCCGGCGGCCGCATCTTCGAGCAGAGCCGCGTGCTCGACTGTCGCGAGACGGCCGGCGGCCATGTCGCCCGCACCGCGCGCGGCCAAGTGCGCGCGGACGTGCTGGTGCTCGCATGCAACGCGTATGTCGACCGGCTCGATCCCGCGCTGTCGCGCCGGCTGCTGCCGGTCGGCACCTACCAGGTCGCGACCGCGCCGCTTGCGCCGGACGTCGCACGCGCGCTGCTGCCGCGGAACAGCTGTGTGATCGACAACCAGTTCGTGCCCGACTACTTCCGCCTGAGCCCCGACAACCGCCTGCTGTTCGGCGGCGGCTGCACGTATCTCGGCGGGATTCCGGCCGACATCGCGGCCGCGACGCGCCCGCACCTCGAACGCGTGTTCCCGCAACTGGCCGGCGTGCCGCTCGACTTTGTGTGGGGCGGCCACATCGACATCAGCATGCGCCGCACGCCCGATATCGGCCGCCGCGGCCTGCGTTTCTGGCTGCAGGGCTTCTCGGGGCACGGCGTGCTGCCGACGCTCGCCGGCGCGCGTGCGGTCGCCGATGCGGTGCTCGGCGACGATCGCCTGCTCGCGCAGTACCAGCGCATCCGCAACCCGCGCTTTCCCGGCGGCGACCGCCTCGCCGCGCCGCTGGAAGCGATCGGCAAGGCCTGGTACCGTTTGCGCGATACCGTCTGACGCACCGGAACTCATCATGAACGAACAGGAAGAGATAGAAAGTCTGGCGATCCTGATCCGCGACCTGCGCAAGCATCGCAAGGTCACGCTCAACGATCTCGCGGAACGGATCGGCCGCTCGGTCGGCTTTCTGTCGCAGGTCGAGCGCGGGCTGTCGCGTCCGACGGTCGCGGATCTCACCGCGATCGGCGAGGCGCTTGGTGTGCCGACCACGTATTTCTACAGCCTCAGCAAGCCGCGCAGCGTGCCGTGGGTCACGCGGCCCGACGAGCGGCGCACCGTGTATTACGCGGCCGGCATCACGGACATCCTCGTATCGCCGAACATGCGTTCGCGCTTCTCGATCCTCGAAAGCCATCTCGCGCCCGGCGCGAGCAGCGGCGAGCGCTCCGTCGACGACAGCGACGAGCAGGGCGGCTTCGTGCTCGAAGGCGAGCTGACGATCTGGATCGACGGCGACGACACGCCCGTCACGCTCGGCCCGAACGACGCATTCCAGCTTCCCGCGCACAAGCGGTTTCGTTACGCGAACCTGAGCGATGCGCCGGCGCGCGTGATCTGGGTGTTCACCTGAGTTGTCGGCGGGGCGGCCTGACGGGTCGTCGCGCCGTGCTGCTGGTCTGCAGTACTGATCGATATCGGGCATGTGACGTGCCGCATGCCGATGAGTCCGGTTCGCCGCGCCGCGGCACCGCCCTACAAGACATGGAAAGGAGGAGACATGGCTGACGTCGTTCCCGTGCTGGTCGATGAAGTCCGCGCATTCCGGCAGGCGCACCCCGAGATCCGTTATGTCGACCTGATCTGTCTCGACCTGCCGGGTCATTTCTACGGCAAGCGCTATCCGATCGATGCGCTCGAGAAGGTAGCGTCGGGCTCGCTGCTCAAGCTGCCGCAGAATTGCGTGCTGCTCGGCACGCAGGGCGGCCTCTACAAGATCGGCGATTACTGCTTCAACGACGGCGACCCCGACGCGCCGCGCCGCCTGATTCCCGGCACGCTGAAGCCGGTGCGCTGGGAGCGGCAGCCGCTCGCGCAGATGCTGATCAGCTCCGACGGCACGGATGCGCCAATCGAGTTCGAGCCGCGCGAGGTGCTCGCGCGCGTGCTGCGGCGGTTCGCGGCGCGCGGCATCCGGCCGGTCGTCGCGTTCGAGCTCGAGTTCTACCTGTTCGCCGCGCAGCTCGCGGACGGGATGCCGCAGTATCCGCGCGATCGCTTGAGCGACGACCGCGACGATCAGCCGAACATGCACATCGAGCGGCTGTCGCGGTTTTCCGACGTGCTGCACGGGATGGTCGAGGCCGCGTGCGAACAGGGCGTCGACGCGACGGTGATCACGGCCGAGCTCGGGCCCGGCCAGTTCGAGATCAACTTCGGCCATACCGACGACGCGTTGCGCGCGGCCGACTGGTCGGCGCTGTTCTGCCGCAGCACGCGCGGCGTCGCGTTGCAGCACGGCTATCGTGCGAGCTTCATGGGCAAGCCGTACCTGCATGCGCCGGGCAGCGGCATGCACGTGCACGTGAGCCTGTACGACGACGCGGGGCGCAACCTGCTCGCCGCCGATGCGCAGCGGCCGCTGCGGCATGCGGTGGCCGGCTGCCTCGCGCTGCTGCCGCACTGCATGCCGGTGTTCGCGCCGAATCACAATGCGTTCCGCCGCTACGGCTCGATGGTGAACGCGGCGAGCCGTGCGAGCTGGGGCTTCGAGGATCGCGACGCGTGCATCCGGATTCCGGAGTCGGATGCACGCAATCTGCGGATCGAGCATCGGCTCGCGAGCGCGGACGCGAATCCGTACCTGGTGCTCGCGGCGATCCTGACCGGGATGGAGCACGGGCTCGATGCGCGGATCGAGCCGATCGCGCCGCTCAACGACGATCGCGGCAGCGGAATCGATTTTCCGAAGGACATGCTGTCGGCCGTCGCGGCGATGCAGGATCACGCGGCCGTGCGTGACGGGCTCGGCAGTGAATTCGTGATGGTGTATTGCGAGAACAAGCGGCAGGAGGAGCTGGATTTCCGCAACGAGATCGGCGCGCGGGAATATCGGTGGTTTTTGTGACGGCGTGGCGGGGTGACGCGTGACCCCACCGCGGGTCACGCGCAAGCGGCAGGTGTCGGCGCGATCGAACGCGCTCAGTACGCGGACAGCGGGTTCCAGCGATCGCTGTCTCTCACTTCGATGGCTGCCGTCGCGACCGGTGTCATGATCAGCAGTTCCGTCGGGCGTACCGACCAGACGACGGCGATCAGCGTCGAATCGTTGACCGACGTTCCGTTCAGGTACAGGCTCATTCCCTTGACGTCGGCCTTCATCGCGCTCCAGTCGACTTTCTTCAGGCCGTCGATCGCGAGACGATAGAAGAAGTCGTAGTTGTCGTAAGCCGTTTGCGTGTCCGTGCCGGTGCTGAAGAACCAGCCGTTCTCCTTGTTCTTGTACATGCACCAGCTTTGCGCCTGCTGCGCGAGCGTGCCGGTCGTGACGAGCCGCACGAGGTTGCTTCTTGCGTCGTCGACGGTCTTCGCCTGCCACGGCGTGAAGCCGCCGGCTGCCTTGACGTCCGCCGGCGCGCGGCCGGGTTTGCCCGCGCGGGCGTTGTCTTCACCACGATATGCGTATTGCATGATGCGCCTCCGGTTCGATGTCGGTCGGTCTGGATGTGTCCGCGATGCGAGCGGACACGAGCACGATATCGGCGGCAAACCGGACGGGAAATGGACCGAAGGTGTGGCGGGGCGTCAGGGGCGGGATGGCACGGGACGATTGTCCGGGGGGATCGAGCGATGCTGAATCGCAGAGATGTGCCGCCCGGAATGGACCGAGGCCGCGGTCGAGATGTCCGGTCATGCGGCCGGTTGACGGGAATGGCGAAATCCTGCCATTCCCGTTCGATGCACGGCACGCCGGCGCAGAGCCGGTAGCGTGCTTACTGTCCGAGCTTCGCCGTCACGCACCCCGTGCTCGTGCACTCGCGCTCGCGTTCGCGCAGGAACGACAGGCGCGATTGCGTGAAGTCGATCGCGCATTGCAGGTTCACGAGATAGCCGTCGTCGCGTGTTTCGCTGCAGCGGTCGTCGCGCTGCTTCATCCACGCGAGCTGGCCGGTCTTCAGTTTCGCTTGCTGGTCGCCGCTCAGTTGCTTGCGCACGCGGCCGTACTCGTCGTTCAGTTCGCGGTCGACCTGCGAGAACTCATTGCTGCTGCAGTACACCTGGTCGAACGCACTGCGCGGCTTTCCACAGCCGGCCGCATGTGCGGCGAACGGCACGGCGAGCGCGAACAGCGCGCAGGATACGAGCAGATTCTTCTTCTTCATGGTGGTGCTCCTCACTGGGTGAAAACCGTTGATACCGATCGGCGGTGTCGCCGTTACCTGGCCGCCGTACACGCATCGATCCCGCCCGCGATCGCGGTGGCAAGACGCTGGATCGTCTCGCGCTGCGCGAGACGCTTTTCCTCGTCGGGATTGACGATCACGCCGGCCTCGACCAGCACGGCCGGAATCGGCGCGGTACGCAGCACGACGAGATCGTCGAAGCGGTGGATGCCGAGTGGCGGATCGATCAGCGGGCGGTTCTCGCCCTTGATCGGCTGCGCGTGATACAGCGACGGCCGTTCGCCGGCCGCGACCAGCCGCTCGGCGATCGACTTCGCGCAACGCAGGCTTTCCGCGTAGTGCGGATTGCGCTCCGACACGAACACGGCGAAACCGCGGAATTCGCGTTGCCGGCCCGCGTCGATGAACTGCTGCTGCATCGAATCGTGATGGATCGACACGAACAGGTTCGCGTCGGGCGCCTGCGTCGAGCGCTGGTCGAGCGCGATCTCGCGGCCGTCGGCCGACGTGCGCAGCACGCGATCGCCGTGTGCGGCGAGTTTCTCGGCGACGGCGGTGGACAGGTCGAGGTTGTACCGGTATTCGACGCGGCCGCTCGCGCCGGTTGCACCCGGACGGGCCGGCGTATGGCCGGTGTCGACAACGACGTAGCGGCCGGCGGCCGGCTGCGCGTCCGGGCTTCCGGCATCGGCCGCATGCAGCGCCGGCGGTGCGCCCAGCAACGGGGCGCACGCGAGCAGGCGCACGGCGGCGCGCGCGAACGGGCGAGAGCGTCGAACGGTTCGGTGTGTCATTGTTGTTGTCGAGGAGGGCATACGGCGCGGCGAATGGCACACGCCGCCGGCCTGCTCATTGCAGTCGGAATGTCGCGCGATTATAGCGGCTGGCAGCGGCACCGCAATGACGGCATGACCGATGCCGCACGGGGCCGGCAGCCGGCAATCAGGCAATCAGGCAATCAGGCGAGCACGCGCCGCGCCGCGAGCATGCCCCAGTACGACGCTTCCTCGAACAGCGACCGCCCGGACAGGTCCGCGTGCGCGAGCCAGCGGCGCGTGTCGTCCGGCGCGCGCGTGATCGGCGCGCATTTCCATCATTTCGGCGGTGAGCATGGTGTGACGGGTGTCGTGCTGCTCGCGGAGTCGCACATCACGATTCATACGTGGCCCGAGCATGGCTTCGCGGCCGTCGACGCCTTCATGTGCGGCGCCGCGCGCGCGGCCGATGCGGTCGATGCGATCGCCGCCGCGCTCGGCACGCGCGCGCAGGTCCGGCAGCAGGTGGCGCGCGGCGGCGCGTGAGCGACGCTCAGCGCGGCAGCGCTTCGGCTTCGGCCCAGCGCTTGAACGAGTCGAGACGCCGGCGCGTCTGCACGAGATAGAACGCGCCGATCAGCGGTTCGAGCAGCCAGCGCAGCCACGCCGGCTGCGCGCGGAACTGGTACGTGAACTTCACTTCGGTCGTGCCCGGCGTGCGTTCGGTGAAATTCCAGCTGCCGCTGAAGCGTTCGAGCACCTTCGGCCCGTCGACCATTTCGACGGCCGCCACCTGCGGCGGACGATACGAGATGTAGCGCGCCACCATCGTCGCGCCCGACTGGCTGCGGCAGAACGCGTCGACGCCGACGTCGGCCGTCATCCCGTCGAGCAGATACGCGTCGGCGAGGAAGCTGTCCCAGACGAGCCGCCGCGCGTAGTCCTGCGACCACGTGAAGAGGCGCCTGCGATCGACACCGACGGTTCGGCTGACTGAGATCCTCATGATGGGGGGCGGGCGCAACGGCGCGAATCAGGATGAAATCGAGTGTAACCCGCCGGCGTCGCGCAATTCTTCAGACTTCGTCAAGTCTCGAGCGCGTGCTTCGATTGACCTTCTTCGGGAATTCCCCTACGATCGATTCCATGCCTTCGGGACAGACCCGAAGCGTTTCAATCTCTTGAGGGAGCCTCATGAGTACGCAACAGAACCGGCGCTTCGACGCGCTCGTTTTCATTGGTCGTTTCCAGCCTCCGCATCGTGGTCACCTGAACGTGCTGAAGTCGGCACTGAGCCGGGCCGAGCGCGTCTGCGTGCTGATCGGGTCGACCGACAAGCCCCGCACCATCAAGGATCCGTTCTCGTTCGACGAGCGCTGCCAGATGCTGGCTTCGCTGCTCGATCCGTCCGAGCGCGACCGCGTGACGGTTGCGCCCGTGCAGGATTCGACGTACAACGACGGCGACTGGGTGCGCTGGGTGCAGGATGCCGTGGCTGCCGCGCTCGGCGACGTCGCGCAGCGCAAGGTCGGGCTGATCGGCCACGAGAAGGACGCCACCTCGTATTACCTGCGGATGTTCCCGCAATGGGAGCTCGTCGACGTCGATGCGACCGAAGACATCTCCGCAACCGAAATCCGCGACCAGTATTTCGCCGAACGCACCAACAGCTTCGTGCAATGGGCCGTGCCGGAACCCGTGTTCGGCTGGCTCGAACGTTTCCGCACGCAGCCGGCATTCGCGCAGCTGAAGGCCGAGGCCGAATTCATCGCCGGATATCGCAAGGCGTGGTCGGCCGCGCCGTATCCGGTCACGTTCGTGACGGTCGATGCGGTGGTCGTGCACTCGGGCCACATCCTGCTCGTGCGCCGGCGCAGCGAACCGGGCCGCGGCCTGTGGGCGCTGCCGGGCGGGTTCGTGAACCAGGACGAACGGCTCGACGCGGCGTGCATTCGCGAACTGCGCGAGGAGACCGGCCTGAAGCTGCCGGAGCCCGTGCTGCGCGGCTCGATCAAGGATCGCCAGGTGTTCGATCATCCGACACGTTCGCTGCGCGGCCGCACGATCACGCATGCGTGCCTGTTCAACTTCCCGACCGGCGAGCTGCCGCGCGTGAAGGGCAGCGACGATGCCGACAAGGCGCGCTGGGTGCCGCTCAACGAATTCGCGCAGATGCGCAACGTGATGTTCGAGGATCATTTCGAGATCGCGTATCACTTCCTGGGGAAGCTGTGATCCGCTGATTCCCCGGAATCCGGTCCGCCGCGACAGACGCGGCGGCACTTCAACGGCCTAGAGGAGCTCTAGCCATGCAAAACGATCCCGGCGGCTTTGCCGCGGTTCTCGCCAATCCGATCCTCAACACGGATTCGTACAAGGCATCCCACTTCCTGCAATACCCGCCCGACGCGCAGGCGATGTTCTCGTACGTCGAATCGCGCGGCGGCCGCTACGACCGCACGCTGTTCTTCGGCCTGCAGATGCTGCTGAAGGAATATCTGTGCCGGCCGGTCACGCACGCGATGATCGACGACGCGCGCGATTTCTTCGCGGTGCACGGCGAGCCGTTCAACGAGGACGGCTGGCGTCATGTCGTCGAGCACTACGACGGCTACCTGCCCGTGCGGATCCGCGCGGTGCCCGAAGGTTCGATCGTGCCCGTGCGCAACGTGCTGATGACCGTCGAATGCGACGACCCGAAGGTGTTCTGGCTCGCGTCGTATCTGGAGACGATGCTGCTGCGCGTGTGGTACCCGGTGACGGTCGCGACGCGCAGCTGGCACCTGCGGCAGACGATCCGGCGCTTTCTCGAGAAGACTGACGACGATCTCGCGCAGTTGCCGTTCAAGCTGCACGACTTCGGCGCGCGCGGCGTATCGAGCGCGGAATCGGCCGCGATCGGCGGCGCGGCACACCTCGTGAGCTTCATGGGTTCGGACACGGTGCTCGGCGTGCTGGCCGCGAACCGCTTCTACCGCGAGCCGATGGCCGCGTATTCGGTGCCGGCGGCCGAGCACAGCACGATCACGTCGTGGGGGCGCGAGCACGAAGCCGATGCATACCGGAACATGATCAGCCGCTTCGGCTTGCCCGGCGCGATCGTGTCGGTCGTGTCGGACTCCTACGATCTGTTTGCCGCACTCGAGATGTGGGGCGGCCCGCTGCGCCAGGCAGTGATCGATTCGGGCGCGACGCTCGTCGTGCGTCCCGATTCGGGCGACCCGGTGACGATCGTGCTGCAGACCGTGCGCGCGCTCGACGCGTCGTTCGGTTCGGCCGTGAACGGCAAGGGGCGGCGCGTGCTGAACCGTGTGCGCGTGATCCAGGGCGACGGCGTCGACGAGCAGTCGATCGGGGCGATCCTGGCAGCGCTCGACGATGCCGGTTATGCGGCCGGCAACGTCGTGTTCGGGATGGGTGGCGCGCTGCTGCAGCAGGTGAATCGCGACACGCAGCGCTTCGCGATGAAGTGCTCGGCGATCCGGCGCGACGGCGTGTGGCACGACGTGCGCAAGGATCCTGTCACGGATCAGGGCAAGCGCTCGAAGAAGGGCCGGCTCACGTTGCTGCGCAATCGCCGCACGGGCGAGTATCGGACTGCGACGCTCCCCGTCGAATGGAACGATCGCGCGCTGGAGGGCGAGTGGGACGATGCGCTCGAAACGGTGTTCGACACGGGGCGGATGCTGGTCGATACGACGTTCGCCGAGGTGCGGGCGAGGGCGCACGCGGCGGAAGTGTGAGGGCGGCGGCGGGGTGGCCGTGCGCCCCGCCGTCTTCAGTGTTCATCGGTCGCCGGCCGGTGTCCGGTCGCTGCGTTCTGCCGCACGCGCGGCTTCCATCGCCCGCCCGAGCGCATCGAACACCGCCGGCCCCTTGCAGCGCGACACGTTGAAGCGCATGAACGACGTCGCGCTGTGCGACGCACTGAACACGTTGCCCGGCGCGAGCACCACATCGTGGTCGAGCGCATGGCGCGCGACGCGCGCGGCATCGAGCCCGTCGGGCAGTTCCGCCCACACGAACAGGCCGCCGCGCGGTTCGGTCCAGATCCGGAGCCCGGCCCGCGCGAGCCGCCGGATCGTTTCGCCCATCGCATCGGCAAGCCGCGCACGCAGGCCGTCGAGATGGCGCCGGTAGGTGCCGTCGACCAGCAGCCGGTGCACGACGTTCGCGCCGATCTGCGCATTGCCGAACGACGTCGCGAGCTTCAGGTCGACGAGCGCGTCGATCCATTCGGGGCGCGCGGCGATATAGCCGCAGCGGATCGCGGCCGACAGCGTCTTCGAGAAGCTGCCGATCGACACGACGCGCGACAACCCGTCGAATGCCGCGAGGCGCGGCGCGGGCGTGCTCTCGAAATCCGCGAAGATGTCGTCCTCGACGATCAGCAGGCCGTGCTCGGCCGCCAGCGTGAGCAGCCGGTGCGCGACCGGCGGCGCGAGCGTTGCGCCGGTCGGGTTGTGCAGCGCCGCGTTCGTGATGTACAGACGCGGCCGGTGTGCGGCGAGCACCTGTTCGAAACGCGCGAGATCGGGGCCGTTCGGCGTGTACGGCACGCTGACGATCCGCGCGCGATGCGCGCGCAGCAGCGCCTGGAAGTTGAAATAGCACGGATCGTCGAGCACGACGGTGTCGCCCGGCTCCAGCAGCAGCCGGCACACGAGATCGAGTGCATGCGTGCCGCCGTCGGTCAGCATGATCTGCGTGGGCTCCGCATGGACGCCGTGTTGCGCGAGCCGCCACGCGAGCTGCTGGCGCAACGCGGGCAAGCCGAGCGGCGTCGCGTAGTCGGTCAGCGCGTCGGGTTCGTCGCGCGACACCGCGCGCAGTGCGCGGCGCAGGCTTTCGTCCGGCAGCCACGACGACGGCAGCCAGCCGCAGCCAGGTTTCACGGAGCTCGGCGCGGCCTCGAGCGCCTGGCGCGACAGCCACAGCGGATCGAGTTCGCGATCGAGGCGCGGGCCAAGTTCGGCGAGCGCGAGCGGCGGCGCGTGGCCCGACACGTAGAAGCCGGAGCCGCGCCGCGCGACGAGCACGCCTTCGCTCGCGAGCCGCTCGTACGCGTCGACGACGGTCGACTTCGACACGTGCAGCGCGTCGGCCATCATCCGGATCGACGGCACGCGCGCACCGGGCATCAGCGCGCGGCTCGCGATCCGCGCGCGCAGCGTGTCCATCACGGTTTCGACGCGCGTGCGCGACGGCGCGGGCGGAGCAGGGTTCGGCACGGAGCGGTTCATGGCGAGAGGAAACTGTACGGACGGTTGTCCAGTACAGTTTGTCCGAATTGTATTGGTCTGTAGCTTACGCGCTTTTCGCGGGCGGCGGATCATCGGTCATCCACCTTTTTCCGACCAGGATTTCCCGTGCAAAAGACGACCGACGGATGGCTCAGCGGCCTGCTGGGCGTGATCATCTTCAGTGGCTCGCTGCCCGCGACGCGCGTCGCGGTGCAGGGGCTCGACCCGCTGTTCCTCACGTTCGCGCGCGCGACGATCGCCGGCGTGCTCGGCCTGATCCTGCTCGTCGCGCTGAAGCAGAAGCGCCCGACGCGTGCCGAGACCGCGTCGCTCGTCGTCGTCGCGCTCGGGGTCGTGGTCGGTTTTCCGTTGCTGACCGCGCTCGCGCTCAAGCACGTGACGTCCGCGCACGCGATCGTGTTCGTCGGGCTGCTGCCGCTCGCGACCGCGCTGTTCGGCGTCTGGCGCGGCGGCGAGCGGCCGCGGCTGCCGTTCTGGGTCTTCTCGCTGGTCGGCAGCGGCGCGGTGGCCGCGTTCGCGCTGCGCAACGGCGGTCAAGCGTCGGTGGTGGGCGATGCGTTGATGCTGGCCGCGATCGTCGCGTGCGGGCTCGGCTATGCGGAAGGCGCACGCCTGTCGCGCCAGCTCGGCGGCTGGCAGGTGATCTCGTGGGCGCTCGTGCTGTCGCTGCCGGTGATGCTGCCGCTCACGTGGTTCACGTGGCCCGCGACGTTCGACGGCGTCGACGCCGCCGCGCTGTGGGGGCTCGCGTATGTGTCGCTGTTCAGCATGCTGATCGGCTTCGTGTTCTGGTATCGCGGCCTCGCGCTCGGCGGGATCGCGGGCGTCGGCCAGTTGCAGCTGCTGCAGCCGTTCTTCGGCTTCCTGCTCGCGGCCGGGCTGCTGCACGAGACGGTGCCGCCGTCGATGCTCGTCGTGACGGTCGTGGTGGTCGGCTGCGTGGCCGGTGCGAAGTATTTCTCGAAGATGGCGCCGGTGCGGCGCGCGGGCTGATTCACGCGCGGAGCGGTCGCGCGACGACGTGACGGGCCGCCCGTTCGCCGTCGCGCGTGCGCCGTTTACCCCATCACCACGTTCGCGAGCCGGAACTGGTACGCGGTTGCGGTGGTGCCGCCGCCGCCGCCCGTCATCACGATGTCGGCGCTCTTGATGCCCAGCAGCGACAGTTCGGTGTTGATGTCGGACAGCACGGCCGAATTCATCACCGCGCCCTGTTCGATCTGCGACGCGGTGCCGATCCACAGCGTCGGCTTGAACTCGAACACGGCCTTCTGGCCCGGCACGATGCCCGTCTTGTGCGCGAGCAGACGGTTGTCCTTGAAGACCGACGCGGTGATCGCCCCCTGGCTCAGGTCGTTGCGCAGCTGGATCTCCCGCGACGTCGGGGCAGGCCCGGCCAGCGCGAGCACGTTGCCCGACGTCGAGCGCGACACGTTGAAGACCTGTCCGTTGTCCGCGCGCTTCTGCGGCATGTAGTTGCCGTCGGCATCGCTCGCGGAGACGGTCGTCAGCATCGGGAACACGAACGGATGGTTGTCGCCGCGCCCGCAGTTGGTGATGACCTTCCACGCGATCGCGAGCTCGTCGAAGTCCGTCGACACGTTCTTCTGGAAGAGCACGATCTGGCTGTTGTTGACGTCGTTCGACAGGTTGACGAAGTTGAGATTGATGTCCATGAGTCACCTTGATTCGATTCGGATCACTGAATGAACGGGCGCCGGCCGTGCGTCGCCGGCGCGCGGACCGTTACGCCATCACCACGTTTTCCAGCCGGAACGTGAACGGCATCGAGCGCGGGCCGGGGCCGCCGCCGGTCATCACGATGTCGGCGCTCGCGATGCCGAGCAGCGACAGCTCCGTGTTGATGTCGGAGATCACCGCGGAATTCATCAGCGCGCCCTGTTCGATCTGCGACGCGACGCCGATCCAGATCGTCGGCTTGAACTGGAACACGGCCTTCTGGCCCGGCGCGACGGACGTCTTGCGTGCGAGCGCGCTGCCGTCCTTGTAGATCGTCGCGTTGATCGCGCCGGCCGGCAGGTCGTTGCGCACCTGCACCTCTGAGCTCGCGCCCGGGTCGCCGCCGAGCTGCAGCACGTCGCCCGAGCTGGAGCGCACGACCTGGAACACCTGGCCGTTCGTCGCGACCTGCTGCGGCATGTAGTTGCCCCAGCTGTCGCTCGCGCTCACGCTCATCGTCATCGGGAACTTGAACGGATGGTTGTCGCCCTGGCCGCAATTGCGGATCACCTTCCACGCGATCGCGAGTTCGTCGAAGTCGGTCGCCACGTTCTTCTGGAAGATCACGACGCTCGAGTTGTTCGCGTCGTTCGAGCGGTTGATCAGGTTCAGTTGGATATCCACGTCGTTGCTCCTTGAGTTTGAAAAAAAACGGCAGTCGGTCTGCCGCACACCTTTCCCGCCGGCCCGGCCGCGAAGCCGTGCCGTCAAGCCGGTTCAAGCCGTGTCGGGCGGCGCTACGCGCGCACGATCTGTTCGAGCGCGAACCCAAACGGCTGCGCGTCGGTGCCGGTGCCGCCGCCCGTCATCACGATGTCGGCCGCGGCGACGCCCGCCAGCGGCAGCAGCGTGTTCGCGCTCGACATCACCGCCGCGTGCAGCGCGCGGCTTTCCTGCACCTGCGACGCCACGCCGATCCACAGCGTCGGCGTGAAGCGGAACACGGCCTTCTGCCCGGGGGCGACCGCTTCCTTCACCGCGATCAGCCGGCCGGCGCTGAACGCGTTGACGTTCACCGCGCCGCGCCGCATCCGGTTGACGACCTCGATGTCGCCGCCCGGCGCGTCGGCCGGATCGGGCACGAGCCGGCCGCGTCCGGTCGGCTGCGCGTCCACCACCAGGCGCACGCCGGCGGGCGCCGTGACGCGCGGCGAGAAGTTGCCGTGTTCGTCGCCGAGCGCGACGTCGATGTCGGTCGAGTAGTCGAACGGATGGAAGCAGTCGCGTCCGCAATGGCGGATCACCTTCCACGCGATCGCGAATGCGTCGAGATCGGGGATCACGTCGCGCTGGAACAGCACGACTTCGCTGTTGCCGCGGTCGTTCGAGCGATTGATGAAGCGCAGCCTGATGTTCATGACGCTTGCTCCTGATCGGGCGCGGCGCGATCGTCGCGCAACGTGCGGTCGGCCCACTGCGCAAGCGCGGGTGCGACACCGTTCGCGAGCGACGCGACGTGCAGCGCATGCGCGCGCGCCTGGGCCTGCAGGTCGGCGGCGAAGCGGCCGAGCGCCATCGCGGCATCGGCCGGGCCGCGCGTGCGGCCGAGATCGTCGAGATATTGCGCGGCCGCGTCGGCCATCGCGCCCGCATGCTGCAGATGGCTCTGCGTGAAGCGCGTCGCGAGATCCGCGTTCAGCGCCGCCAGCTCCTTGACCGCGGCGGCCGAACTGCCGGGCGCGAACCGTTCGAGCTGGCCGCGCCACCACGCGTCGGTCGCGGCCTGGCAGGCATCGGTGTAACGGTGGCCGGCGAGCAGCGCGGTGTGCGCGAACGCGCGCCATGCGGGGCTGCCGGGCGTGCCGCCGGTGCCGGTCGTCTGCGCGGCGACCTTGCCGAACAGCTGCAGCGCGTCGGCGTGCGCGCGTTCCCATTGGGCGATGAACGTGGAGAACATGGCGATTCCTCGTGATGAAGGGGCGATGACGGCGTGACGGCGGCCGGTACGCGGATTACTGACGCGCGGCGCCGAGGCGCTGAACCATCCGCATCACGGCGGCCATCTGCGGCGCGTCGCGGCGGTAGAAGCCGGGGTGGAGCGGATCGGTGCTCGTATAGCCCCAGAAATCCCAGCAGCCGAGCGGATTGACGGCCGATTTCTCGACCTGCGGATAGAGCACGATCAGCCGGTTCGTATCGGCGATCTCGTTGTAGCCGACGCCGCGAATCATTTTCTCGCCGACGGCCGCGACGTTCTGCACGCAGCCATGAAACACCACGTGCACCGCGCAGGTCACGCGCTCGCAATCGGCCGGCACGTAGGCGTAGCCCGTCTCGCCGAGCGACGCGCGGCGCTGCGGATCGAACGCGCGCTGGTCGAACTTCAGCAGCTTGCCGCCGGCCTGCGCGGCCGGCGGATTGAGCGGCTGCCCGGGTGTGCCGTAGATCCAGCGCACGATGTCGTGCGCCTGCTGGAAGCCGCAGTTGTCGATATACGGGCTCGCGTTCGCACTGCACGCGTTGTCCTCGGGGCGGTTCGTGATGAACGCATGCCCGGCGTCCGGCGATTCGCGGTACTGGAGGTTCGCGGCCGGGACCTGGGCGAGCGTGTAGAAGCGCGCGGTCTGGTCGACGACGCGCGTCGACACCACCGTATCCTTCGCGCCGCTGAACACGTAGATGCGCTGACCGCGCAGCGCGGCCGGATCGTCGATCTCGCCGCGCTGCGCGAACACGCGCGCGGCGCGCCATGCGTCGGTCGCGGATGGCGCGGGGCCGATCGGCTGCATGCACAGCGTGGTCGCGGCCACCGCCGGCGGGATCAGCGCGTTGACGCCCGCGCAATAGAACGGGCCGCCCGCGACGATGCCCGCGCCGATCAGCCGGCTCGAGAACGCGACGTCGAACTGCGCGGCCATGAAGCCGCCGGACGACAGCCCCGACACCGACGTGCGCTGCAGGTCGGCTGCGTAGGCGGGCAACGGGTCGGCGGCGGCGGCGACGGCCTGCGGTGCGACCGTCGCCAAGGCGGCGACGGCGACGCAAGCGGCGCCCAGCGCGCGGTGCAACCTGCGCGAGACGGTGAAGCGAGGCGGCGTCGAACGGCCGGGCGTGCGAGTGACGTTCATGAGGGTCTCCTGTCGTGACGAGTGACGAGTGGCGAATGACGAATGGTTGAAACGGAACCGATGCGGCAGGACTTCAGCGACGGTTTCAGCTTACGGGTAGCCGACGACACGCGATATGGCGCGAACGGCATGCGCGGCGACCCGTGACGTTCGACCGGTGCGGCGTCACGTCGCTCATGACAGAAACAGCGCGCGCTCGGCCTGGCGGCGCTTCGTGAGCCCCGCGAGCGGCTTGCCGCCGGCCTTGTTCCAGACGAGGAACTGGTCGGCCGCACGCGCGCTCGCGCCGGCGTTCAGGTAGCGCAGCAGCGTGGACGCGCGCAGCCGTCCCGCGCCGAGATTGAAGACGAACGACATCAGCGCATCGAACTGCTGCTGCGTGACCGGCACGCGCAGCAGCTTGCGCAGGTTCAGCTCGGCGCCGCGCAGGTCGCGCCGCAGCAGCGCCTCCGCTTCGGCCGGCGTGAGCGGGCGCGTGAAGCGCTCGTTCGGCAGGATCAGGTGCCCGTAGCCGATCGTCGGCTTGCCGACCGCGTCGAGATAGCGCGCGAGCCGCAGCCCCTCGAACTGCTTGATCAGCGCGATGCCTTGCTCACCGGTGTGTTCAGGCTGGTTCGCCATCGTCGTTCTCCTTGCTGCCCGGCCGTGCGCGCGGCACCAGGCGATGCGTGTACTCGTCGATCACGCGCATGATCGCTTCGGGCGGCGGCAGCGCCGCGAACTGCATTTCGATGTCGATATGCTCGGTGTCGCGCTGCCGCCCGTTGCCCTGCGCGTCCTTCTTGCCGGAGCGCGGCGCGAACGTCACGTAGAAGCGGCCGCGCTGGTCGTCGTCGCCCGCGACGCCGCCGGCCGGCAGCGCCTCGGTGAAGTCGCCGCGCACGGTCAGGTGCACGATCATCCGGTCGAGCGCGAGCCCGCGCGGTGTGGCGAGCGCGACGAGCGGCACCGGCATCGTGTGCTCCGCGTCGAGCGCGACCGTGACCTCGCGCGGCGCGAGCAGGCCGTCGTCGCGCAGGTCGAAGAACTGGTCGAGCACGGCCGTGTACTGGTGCGCGAGCAACTGGTTCGCGGCAGCGGCGGCGTGCTGCATCCCGCGCGCGATCTCGTCGAGCGCGATGCCGCGCGGCGGCGGGCGCGCGTCGTCGGCCGGTGTGCCGGGCGGAGCGGTGGGCGGCGCCGGCGGAGCGGGGGGAGCGGGCGGCAAGCCGCCGGTGGGCGCGCCGGGCGCGGCGGCCGCTGCGTCGTTCGTGCCCGGCCCGGCACCGGCCGGCGAGCCGGCGGGATCGGGCGGCACATGACGCACCGGATCGGCGGTCACCGCCGCCGGCGCAGCGGCGCCCGCGACCGCGCCGGCATGGCCCGCGGCCGGCGGCGGGACCGGCCCGTCCGGTTCGTGCCGGGCGTTGCCGCCACCCGGACGCGTATCCCCGTCGTCGTGCCCGCCGCCGCCCGTGCGGCGCGACCGTCTGAAGAGCCTGAACATGGCCGGTCCGCGCGCTTACGCGTGCGCCGGCTGCTGGGCATCCGCACCCGCACCGGCAGGGGCGGCCGCGCTACCGCCCGACCCGGACGCGTCGCCGACCAGCTTGCCGTCGGTCGGTGTCGCCGGCAGCGGCTTCACGGCCTTCGCGTTGCCTTCGGTGACGACCGGCTTGGTCGCGGCTTCGGTCAGGAAGTCGATCACGCGCATCAGCGCTTCGGGCGGCGACTGGCGCTTCACCTGCGTATGGATCGAGTATTTCGCGCGCGTGTCGGTGCTGCGCGTCTGCTCCGCCTTGTGCGACACGCGCCCGGACACGCTGACGCTGATCGGCCCCCAGCCGAACTTCGCCTGGAATTCGCCGCCGGCCTCGGTGGACGACGACGACTTCTCCGACTGCGTGATCTCCATCTCGAAGTCGATCGTGCCTTCCTCGATCGCGATGATCGGGTGCACGATCGCCGCGAGCAGCGGGATGCGCATCGTCTTCTGCACGACGCCTTTCGTCACGCCGCTTTCGTCCACCAGCGTCTCGTCGTAGTCGAACTGGACGGCCACGGCCTTGCCGCCCTGGATGCAGACCTGCATCAGGAAATCCGCGTAGCTCTTCGCGGCCTGCGTCTGCGCGCTGATCATCGCCTTAAGCGGGCCGGCGATCATTTGGTCCATGGGTAAAGCGTTAATCACTGAGCCGATGAAATTCGCGTCCATGAATAAACTCCTCTTCGCGTTGAAGACAACGGAAATTCGCTGTCGTTATTCACGTTACGAAATTGAAGACGTTTACCAAATATGACGTCCGTCACGTCCGGCGGCCCGGGCCGGCCCGCGACGGGCATCGGCACGCGCGGCGGGGCCCGGGGTGGACGAATTAGGCCATTCGGCACGGAGCGACGGGCCTAGTGCGCGGTGCGTAAAACAGCGGTAAAAAAAACGCCGGGTAGGGAAGCAAAAAAACCTAAACCGAGCATCCCGATTTCGAGGAAACCGCGCAATGAACGTTCTGATGATCGATAGCCCGCCGTTGTTCGTCGCGGGTGTGGCGGACGTACTGTGTAAACGCGATGTCAACTGGCATGTGTGGTCGGCTCGCCGTCCCGAGGACGTCTTGCGCTTGCGCGATGCGTTGCTGCCCGAGACGGTCGAGGCCATCACGATCGAATGCGACGAGCACGCCGCACGGCCGAGCTGGCCGAACGTGCTGCACGAGGCGTTCGGCGGTGCACCGTGGCTGTGCGTGGTGGCCGCCGTGTGCCGCCGCACGATTGCCGATGCGCTGCTGGCGGGGGCGGCCGGCATCATCGACCGGCACGCGAGCGCCGACGAGTTCGCGGATGCGCTCGGCCGGGTCGCGGCCGGTGCGATCTACGTGCCGCCGAACGACGGCGGCGCGACGCAGGCGCGCCCGGGCGGCGTGCCGGCCGGCGACGATCGCGCGTTCGAGCGCCTCACGCCGCGTCAGCGCGACGTGCTGCGGCTGCTGGCCGAAGGCAAGTCGAACAAGCAGATCTGCCGCGTGCTGAACGTCGCGGAAGGCACGATCAAGAACCACCTGTATGCGCTGTTTCGCCAGATCGGCGTGAGCAACCGGACCGAGGCCGCCTTGTGGCTCGCGCGCCACGTGCCGGCCGAACCGGCGGCATTCGCGTTCGCGCCCGCCTGCAGTTCGCCCGGCTGACGCCGGCCGCGGCCGGCCCCGGTGTGTGCCAGCATCCGGTGTCGTGTTGCGTTGGCGTCCATACGGCCGGGGCGGGGTGCCCGGGCCGGTCATCGGTAGCGGTGAATCCGCGTGGCCGAGTGCATGGCACGCGCGTGACGACGTGCGTGCCGGCAGCGCCGAACGGGACGCGCCTGCCGCGCGCCCCGTTCGGCGGCGCCCGTCGACATCGGGCGCCGGCGTGCTTACGCGACGTGCGCGACGCCGTATTGCGAGGACAGGTAGCGCCGGATATCGGCCGGCGAATCGATGAAGCGGCGGCCGTTGTGTTCGCGAATCCCGACCGCGTCATCCTTGGGCGCCTGTCCGTCGCCGAGCACGAGCACCGGTGCCGACTGGTTGTCCTCGCCGATCAGCGCGACGATCGGCCGGCGCGGCCGCGGCGCGTCGACGTACTCGACCGCGACGGCGTCGCGCAACTGCGGATAGAAGCTCAGCAACCCTTCGACGGCAACCGAATCGCCGCAGTAGAACGGACCTTCGGAGTCCTTGAAAAAGCCCGGGCGGAGAATGAACAGCGTGTCTTTCATGATGGCCTCGCTATCAGTGGTGGTCGAACGTTGAAGAAAAAGGGGGGATGCGTGTGAGGTTCCCGATGTCAGGCTTCCGCGAGCGCGGCCGCGGCGGCACGCAGTCTCGCGAAGCCGGCGTCGAGGTCGGCGATCATGTCGTCCGGATGCTCGAGCCCCGCGTGGATGCGCAGCAGCGGGCCGGCCGCCTGCCATTGGGTCGCGGTGCGGTGACGCGACGGATTCGACGGGATGATCAGGCTTTCGAAGCCGCCCCAGCTGTAGCCCATGCCGAAGCACGTCATGCCGTCGAGCAGCGCGCGCACCGCCTCGTCGGGCTGCGGATGGAGCACCAGCCCGAACAGACCGCACGCGCCCGTGAAGTCGCGCTGCCACAGCGCATGGCCGGCATCGCCCGGCCGGGCCGGATACAGGATCCGAGCGACTTCCGGCTGCCGCGCGAGCCATTCGGTCAGCACGTGCGCGTTGCGCTGGTGGCGTTCGAGGCGCACCGACAGCGTGCGCAGGCCGCGCAGCGCGAGATACGCATCGTCGCCGCTGACGGTCATCCCGAGCTGCCGGTAGCAGCGCGTGACTTTCCGCGCGAGCGCCTCGGTCGTCAGGATCACGCCCATCAGCACGTCGGAGTGTCCGGCGATGTATTTGGTCGCCGCGTGAAGCGACACGTCGACGCCGTGCGAGAACGAGCGGAAGTTCAGCGGCGTGCCCCACGTGTTGTCGAGCAGCACGACCGCATCGTGCTGGTGCGCGACGCGGCAGATCGCGGGGATATCCTGCACCTCGAAGGTCAGCGAGCCCGGCGATTCGGTAAAGACCGCGCGCGTGTTCGGCCGCATCAGCGACGCGATGCCGGCGCCGATCGACGGATCGTAGTAGGTCGTCTCGATGCCGAGGCGGGCGAGCGTCTCGTCGCAGAACGCGCGGGTCGGGTCGTACACCGAGTCGGCCATCAGCAGATGGTCGCCGGGATTCAGCACCGCGAGCAGCGCGGTCGTGATCGCGCTGAGCCCGCTCGGCGTCAGCAGCGCGGCGTGCGCGCCTTCGAGGCGCGCGAGCGCCTTTTCGAGCGCCCGCGTGGTCGGGCTGCCGTGGCGTCCGTATGCGAGCGGCGTGCCGCGCACCGCGTCGAGCGCGTCGGTGCCGTGAAAGAGCAGTGTCGACTGGCGATACACGGGCGGGTTCACCGGCGAGCCGGGCTGGCCGTGCGCGCGGCCTTCGTGAGCGAGCAGGGTGTCGGTCGAGTGCGGTTGGTTCAAGATGTCGTCCTTTGAAAGTCGGTCAAATCGCGGCGAGGCCGTCGCGCGGTCAGTGCAGGATCTTGTCGAGGAAGTCGCGCGCGCGTTCGGAGCGCGGCGCGGCGAAGAACGCATCGCTCGCCGCGTCCTCGACCACCGCGCCCTGGTCCATGAAGATCACCCGATGCGCGACCTTCCTCGCGAAGCCCATCTCGTGCGTGACGCACACCATCGTCATGCCGTCGCGCGCGAGTTCGACCATCACGTCGAGCACTTCGTTGATCATCTCCGGGTCGAGCGCGGAGGTCGGCTCGTCGAACAGCATCGCGACCGGGTTCATCGAGAGCGCGCGCGCGATCGCGACCCGCTGCTGCTGGCCGCCCGACAGCTGGCCCGGAAACTTGTGCGCATGCGCCTTCAGGCCGACGCGATCGAGCAGCTTCATCGCCTTCTCGATCGCTTCGTCCTTGCGGCGGCCGAGTACCTTGACCTGCGCGAGCGTCAGGTTGTCGGTGATCGACAGGTGCGGAAACAGCTCGAAATGCTGGAACACCATGCCGACCCGCGCGCGCAGTTGCGCGAGTTTCGCGGCGGGATCGCCGAGCCGCATGCCGTCGACGACGATGCTGCCCTTCTGGAACGGCTCGAGACCGTTGATCGTCTTGATCAGCGTCGACTTGCCGGAGCCCGACGGCCCGCAGACGACGACCACTTCGCCTTTCGATACCGCCGCGCTGCATGCGGAAAGGACCTGATGCTTGCCATACCACTTCGAGACGTTGTCGAGCGTAATCATGGTTGTCCGTGGTTGAGGTTCGGGTTGACTGACGTGCGTGGGTTCAATGCGTGGACGGCAGCGACAGGCGTGTCTCGACGCGGCCCTGCAGGCGCGTGAGCAGCGTGCTCAGCACCCAGTAGATCGCGGCGGCCGCGAGGTAGAGCGGCAGCGGCTGGAACGTCGCGGCGATCACTTCCTGCGTCGAGCGCAGCAGCTCGGTGACGGTGATCACGGACACCAGCGACGTGTCCTTGATCAGGCTGATCAGCGTGTTGCCGAGGCTCGGCACCGCGAGGCGCAGTGCCTGCGGGCAGACGATGTAGCGCAGCGTCTGCACGTGCGTGAGGCCGAGGCTGTGCGCGGCCGCCCATTGCCCGCGGCCGATGCCGAGGATCGCGCCGCGCATGCTTTCCGACAGGTACGCGCCGGCGTTGAGCGTCAGCGTGAAGATGCCGGCCGTCGTCGGGTCGAGCGTGATGCCGAGATCGGGCAGCCCGTAGTAGACGACGAACATCTGCACGAGCAGCGGCGTGCCGCGCATCAGGCTGACGTAGCCCTGCGCGAGACCGGACGCGAACCGGTTGCTGCCGATCCGCATGATCGCGACGACGAGCCCGACGACGAGGCCGAGCGCCATCGACGCCACCGCGAACTTCAGCGTGAACAGCGCGCCCTTCACCATCACGGGCAGGGTTTGAATGACCAGATCGAGTGCTTCCATCGCGTGTCTCCTGATTGTGTGTCGTGTGCCGCTTGTGTGTCGGCCAGGTGGCGGCCGGCCCGCGCGTTCGAGCGCGCGGGCGCGTGACGGCTGCGTTATTGCGCGACCGGCTTCGTCGTGTCCGAGCCGAACCACTGCATCGAGATCTTCTTCAGCGTGCCGTCCTGCTGCAGCGACGCGACCGCGTCGTCGATCGCCTTCGCGAACTTCGGATTGCCCTTGCGGAACGGGATGCCCATCCGGTCCTCGCCGCCGGCGAGCACGGCGCCCGGGCGCAGCGGCAGGCGCGAGTTCTTGATCAGGTAGCTCAGCATCAGGCGGTCGTTGACCGCCGCGTCGATACGGCCGGCCGCGAGGTCGCGCAGGTTCTCCGGCGTGCCCGGATAGACCTGCAGGTCGACCGCGGGCACCGTCTTCACGAGGTCGACGTAGTTGCTGCCCATCGTCACGCCGACCTTCTTGCCCTTCAGCTCGTCGAGCGACTTGAACGCACGCGTGTCGTTCTGGCGTTGCAGCAGCTGCGCGGACGAATACACATACGGCGTGCTGAAGTCGAGTGCCTGCTGGCGCGACGGCGTGATGGCGACCTGGTTGACGATCACGTCGAACTTGCCGGCCTGCAGCCCGGCGAGAATCCCGCTCCATTCGGTCGTGACGAACTGCGGCTTCACGCCGAGCCGCGCGGCGACCGCCTTCGCGACGTCGACGTCGAACCCTTCGAGCTGCCCGTCCGCATTGCGATAGTCGAACGGCGGGTAGGTGCCTTCGAGCGCGATCTTCAGCACGCCGGCCTGCTTGACGGTGTCGAGCAGGTCCGCCGCGTGCGATGCCGTGGCCGCCACGCAGAGGAGGGCGGCGACGAGGCCTTGCTTGAGCGTCGGGGTGAAGTGCTTCATGGTTGTCTCCGGAGGTGGTCGAAACGTTGTTGTCGAAAATTCAGGGTGCGCGCGGCCGCGGCGACGGGCGGCGTCGCCGTGGGCGGGAAGCGGGCCGCAGCGGTATGCGGCGCGGGAAAAAGGTGCGGCGAGAGACGGCGGAGAGGCGCGCGCCGTGTGCCGCGATGCGTTACGGCATGCGTTCGCGCACGGTGGCGTAGCGGTGCGCGGCGAAGAGTTCAAGCATCGTGTTCATGAGTGCCCGTGCGGCTTGCGAGTGGGGTAGACCGGCTGCATCGTCGATGCGTATCCGGTGACGCAAATGCTGAACGACTGAGGGCAATCTTAGTTTTGTCAAAAAGGAAAGTGCTTCCAAAATTGCACGGACTTTCCACGTGGCGTGGAATGTTTTTCTCCGTGGATGGAGCGCGATGCATGCGATCTACTGCGGTTGCACGGGGTGCGCAGCATCAGGTGCTACGGCGTGGTCGATCGGTTGCTCCCGGGACGGCCGCCGAAAAGCAAAACGGCCAGGCATGCCGATCGCGGCAAGCCTGGCCGTTGGCGTCCGGTTCGTCGAACGCCGTGCGAATGCGCGTGTTACTCGAACGTTTCGAGCGCGAGCAGTTCGTCGATCGTCTGCCGGCGGCGGATCAGCCGCGGCGTGCCGCGATCGACGAGCACTTCCGGCGCGAGCGGCCGGCTGTTGTAGTTCGAGGACATCGACGCACCGTACGCGCCCGCATCGTGCAGGAACAGCAGGTCGCCGATCTGCGGCTGCGCGAGCTTGCGGTGCGTGACCACGCCGCCCGCGTCCTGCGTGAACACGTCGCCGGATTCGCACAGCGGCCCCGCGATCGCGATGTCGACGAGCGGCCGGCCGGCCGGCAGCGCGCCATCCTGCGCGTGCACGGACATCGCGTGGTAGCTGCCGTACATCGACGGACGCATCAGGTCGTTGAAGCCCGCGTCGATCAGCACGAAGTCGTGCTGCGGGCGGCGGTTCACGGCCTGCACTTCGGTGACGAGCGTGCCGGCCTCGGCGACGAGGAAGCGGCCCGGCTCGATCTCGATGCGCACCGCGTGGCCGAGATGCCGTTCGATCCGCTTGCGCGCGGCATCCCACTGGCTGAAGTAGTGACCGACGTCGACGCGCGGCTCGCCGTCGCGATACGGAATCGACAGCCCGCCGCCGGCGGAGATCGCTTCGATGTCGTGGCCGAGCGACGTGACGAGGTCGACCATCGCGTCGCACACCTGCGACAGGTGGCCGTAGTCGACGCCCGAGCCGATATGCATGTGGATGCCGACCAGCTTCAGCCCGTACTGGCGCACGATCTCGATCGCGCGCGGCACGTCGTCGATCCAGATCCCGTGCTTGCTCTGCGGGCCGCCGGTGTTGGTCTTGTTGCTGTGGCCGTGGCCGAAGCCGGGATTCACGCGCAGCCACACGCGGTGGCCGGGCGCATGCTCGCCGACGCGCGCGAGCATGTCGAGCGAGCCGGCGTTCACGGTCACGCCGTGCTTCAGCACGGCCGCGAGCGTCGGACGGTCGATCAGGTCGGCCGTGAACACGACGCCTTCCGGCTCGCCCGCCGGGCTGAACCCCGCCGCGAGGCTGCGCTCGATCTCGCCGAGCGATACGGCGTCGACGCATGCGCCTTCGTCGCGCATCAGCTTCAGGATATGCAGGTTCGAGTTCGCCTTCTGCGCATAGCGGATCACGTCGAACTGGCGCAGTTGGGCGATGCGGTCGCGGATGACGTCGGCGTCGTACACCCACAGCGGGGTGCCGTATTGCTGCGCGAGCGTCGCGAGCTGGCGGGAATCGAGGGACATGGCGGAGGAATCGAATGAGCGGATCGAATGAACGGATAGCGTGAATGATGCGCCTGAACGGCTATACAGTAAAATGCCTGTTTATCGACATTCGATTCATTATTGATATAGAAGGCCATGCTCACACACCGGCACATCGAGGTCTTCCGCGCGCTGATGGTCACCGGCAGCACCACGCGCGCGGCCGAGATGCTCTATACGTCGCAGCCCACGATCAGCCGCGAGCTCGCGCGGATGGAGCAGGTGGTCGGCTTCGCGCTGTTCGAGCGCTCGCATGGCCGGCTGCGGCCGACGATGGCCGCGCTCACGCTGTTCGACGACGTGCGGCTCGCGTATGTGGGGCTCGAGCGCGTCGCGGCGACGGCCGCGCGGCTGCGCGAGTTTCGCGACGGCCAGTTGTCGGTGATCGCGCTGCCGGCGTTTTCGCACGCGATCCTGCCCGGCGCCTGCCGGCGCTTCCATGCGGCGCATGCAGGCGTCAGCGTGTCCGTCGCGACGCAGGAGTCGCCGGTGCTCGAGGAGTGGCTGACCGCGCAGCGCTACGATCTCGGGCTGACCGAACACGACGTCGCGCCGGCCGGCACCGTGCTCGCGCCGCTGCTCGAAGTCGACGAGGTGTGCGTGCTGCCGGACGGCCATCCGCTGCTCGCGCAGCGCGCGATCGATCTCGCGGATCTCGCCGATCGTCCGTTCGTGAGCCTGTCGCTGAACGACCCGTACCGGATCCTGATCGACGAGGCGTTCGCGCAGCTCGGCGTCGCGCCGCGTTCGGTGGTGGAGACACCGTCGGCCGTGTCGGTGTGCGCGTTCGTGCGGCAGGGCCTCGGCGCCGCGATCGTCAATCCGCTGACCGCGCTCGATTTCGTCGGGCGCGACCTGCACGTGCGGCCGCTCACGCGCTCGTTTCCGTATCGCGTCAGCGTGATCGTGCCCGAGCACCGGCCGAAGAGCCTGCTCGTCGACGCTTTCGCCGAGGCGCTGCGCGGCGAAGCGCAGGCGATTCGCGAACGGCTTGCCGCGCTGCCCGGCTGACGACGGTCGTATGATGGGTGTTGCGCCGCGCGCGGCGTCAGCCGCCTCGTCCCTTTCACGGAAACGGAACCCGTCATGACCGACGCTTCATCTTCCCTCGAACAACCGACCCTCACCGGCGAGCGCGTGGTACTGCGGCCGCTCGACGCATCCGACCGGCAGGCGCTGCTCGATGCCGCCGCGGACGGTGAGCTGTGGAATCTGAAGGTCACGGTCGTGCCGGGTGAAGACACGATCGACGCCTATCTCGACACCGCGCTGCAAGGCCGCGCGGCCGGCACCGTGATGCCGTTCGTGATCGTCGATCGCGCGTCGGGCCGCGCGATCGGCAGCACGCGTTTCTGGAAGATCGACCGCAAGCATCGCAAGCTCGAGATCGGCCATACGTGGCTGAGCGCATCGGCGCAGCGCACGCGCGCGAATACCGAAGCGAAATGGCTGCTGCTCGCGTACGCGTTCGACACGCTGCACTGCGTGCGCGTGCAGTTCACGACCGACGAGCTGAACGAGCAGTCACGCGCGGCGATTCTGCGGCTCGGCGCGAAGCAGGAAGGGATCGTGCGTCACGAGCGGATCATGCCCGACGGCCGCAAGCGCAATTCGGTGCGCTTCAGCATCATCGACGACGAATGGCCGGACGTGAGCGAGCGGTTGCGGGCGAAGCTCGCGCTCTGACGCGAAGCGGGTGCCGCAGGCGTCGCGCCGCCGGAGAGGGGGGCGGCGACGCGACGAGGGGGGAAGCGGCGTGCCGCGCGCGATGCGCGGCGGGGTAGCGCGTTACTGCGCCGATGCGAGGTGATGACGCTGCGCAAGCTTCTGCGCGGACGCGTAGTGCGCCTGCAGGATCGGCAGCGCCTGGCGCGCGACTTCCTTCAGCTTCGTGTCGCGGCCCGACGCGATTTCGGCCTGGAATGCCGAGATCGCCTTTTGCTGGCCGGCGAGCGCGACCTGCTCGATGTACGCCTTGTCGAATTCCGCGCCGCGCAGGTTCTTGATGCTGTCCAGCACGGCGGTGTCGGGATCGTTGGCCGGAACGTCGACGCCGCGCGGGCTGGCCGCGCGCATCGCCTGGATGATCTTTTCATCGTCGGTCGACACGCGTTGCGCGAACGCCTTCACCTGGCTGTCCGACGTGCGCGAATCGGCGATGCGTGCGGCGTCGTGCTGGGTCGACACGGTTTTCGTGCCGTCCGTGATGAACGTCTGGTCGGCTTCGTGGATACGCGTTTGCGTGGCGGCGGCCGGTGCGGACGGCGCCGGTTGCGCGGTTTGCGCGGTCGCCGTCACGGCGACGAGAAGCAGGCCGGCGGCAGACAATGCAAGGCGCGAGAGTTGGGGAAAGCGGTTCATGGGACCTCCTTTCGATCGGGGCTCTGATTAACGGACGGATCGCGTGATCCGCAGCTGTGCGAGAGACCGGGCGCGCCCGGGCCGGGCTCGATCGTCGCTCTGCCGCGGCGGCGTTCGAAGTGTTTCCCGGCCCGACTGATTCTAGGAGAGCGCTCAGGTAGCAGGTGCAACCGCGCTGTGGTTTGTGTAACGGTTGGTAAGACGAATCGATGGGCATGCGCGCGGACCGGTAGTGCGTACCTGTCGGGCACATCGTGGCGGCAATTTTTGCGTGCGCGACGCGCCTGCGATGGCCGCGATGGCCGCGATAGCCGCGATAGCCGCGATAGCCGCGCGCGTCATCGGCGTTTCATCGTCGTGCGGGCGGGGGCTTCGGGTGATGGCGCGACGCGACGCGTGGAATCGCACGCGCGATGCGCGCGGCACGCTTACACGCGGTCGAGCAATGCGTCGAGATGCGGCAGCAACGGCGTCGCGCAATGCGCCTGCAACGCATCGGGGGCCGTGTAACCCCATGCGACGCCCTGGAAGGCGATCCGCGCACGGCGTGCCGCTTCGGCATCGCGGATTTCATCGCCGACGTACAGCACGTCGTCGGGCGGCATGCCCGCTTCGCGCACGAGCGCGCGCAGCCGGCGTGCCTTGCCGAACAGCGGAATGCCGCACGCGAACGTATCGACGCGGCGGCTCGCGTGCGGGCCGAGCCGGTCGCGCACGATGTCCTCGGTGTTCGACGTCGCGATCGCGATGCGGATGCTGCGCGCGGCAAGTGCGTCGAAGGTCGCGTCGACGCCGGGGAACAGCTTCACGTGCGCGATGTGCGGCCGCATCAGCCGGCGCATGTCGAGCGTCACGCGCGGCACTTTCCACATCGGCACCTCGAGCGCGCGGATGATCTCGCGTGCCGACATCCCGCGCAGCGCGGGGCGCAGTTCGGGCGTCGCGTCGCGAAAGCCGTGCAGGCGAGACGCCTCCGTGAGCGCCGCGAGAAAGCAGTCGAGCGAATCGGCGAGGGTGCCGTCGAAGTCGAACGCGATGAGTCGATAGGGCATGAAGCGAGGCGGCAGGTTCATCGAGACGGCGACGATATCACCGAATCGAGCCCGGTTGCCTGCACGACCGGTTGCGCCTGCGGCGACGCGAGATAGTCGAGCAACTGCTTCGCGTCGTCCGGATGCGCGGCATCGACCGGAATGCCGCCCGCGAAGCGCGTGACGGACTGCACCGATTCGGGCACCTTGCCCGCGTAGGTGACGCCGGGAATCGGCAGCAGCTCGCTGACCTGCTGGAAGCCGAGTTCGTAGTCGCCGTTCGCGACGACCGACGCGACCGGAATGCGCGGCACCATCGACGCCTTCGGCTTCACCTGATCCTCGACGCCGAGCTTCCGGAACATTTCCTTTTCGATGTAGACGCCGCTCGCGCTGTCCGAATACGCGATCGATTTCGCGTGCAGCAGCACGGCCTTCAGCTTGTCGACGGTGCCGATGTCGGGCGTCGGCGCACCGGCGCGCACGACCATGCCGATCCGTGAATCGGCGAGCTCGACGCGCGACGCGGGGATCACCTTGCCTGCCTTGATCAGTTGGTCGAGCGCGTAGCCGACCATGATCAGCACGTCGGCCTGCTCGCCGCGCGCGAGGCGGTTCGGAATCGCTTCCTTCGAGGCGCCCATCGACGGGCCGGAGATCGTGTCGAGCGTGTCGCCGGACGACGCGGTGAAGCGCGGGCCGAGCTGTTTGTATGCGGCGGTGAAGCCGCCGGAGATCATCACGCGGAGTTCGGCGGCTGCGGCCGGCAGCGTCGCGCAGGCGAGCGCGGCGGCGGCCAGCAGGAACGCAGCGCGGTGCGCGGGCGTACGGTCGAGGGCAGGCATCGGGGTGTCTCCTTCCAGTCTGTCGTGGTCGGTATGCGTGGCCGCAATGGGGCTCGCACAGGCTACCTGATTCGACGACGTCCGGGCGTGGACATGCCGGCGTGCCCCGACCTGGAAATCGACCCCTCACACGCACGAGGTGACGCGGAGCGTGGCGGCCCGGCCGCTGCCGCTGAAGCGCTGCAAAGTCGATCGGGCGTTGCCGGCATGTCGTCGGCAAGGGGCGGGGGGCGGGATCGATGCGACCGTGCGTGGGCGTCGCTTGCCGCCCACCCGGCGCCGCGCTATCGTTGCTGCTCCGCCCCCGACCTGACCGGAGAGCCGACGTGCCCGCAGCCACACCCGCCACGCTGAGATTTTCCACCGACAAGCGCGAACTCGACATCGACGCGATCTTCGATTTCCTGCACCGCGATGCGTACTGGTCGCAGGGCATTCCGCGCGACGTCGTCGAGCGCGCGATCGACGGCTCGCTGTGTTTCGGCGCGTACGTCGGCGACCGGCTCGTCGGGTTCGCGCGGCTCGTGACCGACCACGCGACGTTCGCGTATCTGTGCGATGTATTCGTGTTGCCGGCCGAACGGGGCAACGGCTATGGCCGCGCGCTGATCGACCATGTATTCGCGCAGCCGATGGTGCAGAGCCTGCGCCGCATCATGCTCGTGACGACCGATGCGCACGCGCTGTACCGGCCGGTCGGCTTCGGGCCGTCCGCGAATCCCGAGCGGCTGATGGAGATTCGCCGCCCCGATATCTACGCGAAGCGCTGACGCGCGGCGAGCGCATACAATACGCGCTTTCGTTTTTGCCGAAGGGAAGCAGATCATGACCGAACAGGAAGCCGAACAGCTCGCCACGCATCGTCACTACAAGGGCGGGCTGTATCGCTATATCGGCGTCGCCCGTCATTCCGAAACCGAGGAATCGGTGGTCGTGTACGAGCATCTGTGGCCGCATGCGCGCGGCCTGTGGGTGCGGCCGGAAGCGATGTTCAACGAGAACCTGCCGGACGGCACGCCGCGTTTTCGCAAGCTGCGCGACTGAGCGCGCCCGCCGTACGACACGGCGGGCGTTGCCAGCCCGGCCTAGCCGGCGGCGCCCGGCGGGTCGTGCGGCGTTGACTGCCGGTGCATCGCCAGCGCGAAGAAGCGCCGGATTTCGTCCATCAACTCCGCACGCGCCGATGCGAAATCGAAGGCGCGCCGGTTTTCGTGCGCGAAGCGCCGGCGCCACTCGTCCGCCGCTTGCCGCGCTTCGCGGGCACGCAGGTCGTCGAGTTCGGGCGTGCGCAGCGCGTGATCGGCGATCAGCGTCACGCCGTCGCGGCTGACTTCCAGCAGGCCGCCCGCGACGAGCAGGCGGCGGTGCTCGCCGCCCGGTGCGGCAACGAGCGTCACGACGCCGGGCCGCAGCCGCGTGAGCAGCGGCGCATGATGCGGGTAGATGCCCAGCTCCCCGCTTTCCCCCGGCACGACGACGAAATGTGCGTCGCCCGAATACAGCACGTCTTCCACGCTGAGGATGTCGAGCTTCATCGACGTCGGCATGCGTTCCTCCTTCAGACCGCCGCCGCGCCGGCGACGATCTCGCACAGCTCGGTGGTGATCTGCGCCTGGCGCGTCTTCTGATACAGGTGCCGCAACTCGCGCAGCACGCGATCGGCGTTCTCCGTCGCGGTCTGCATGCTGAACATCCGTGCGCACTGCTCGCACGCGTAATTCTCGACGACGGCCTGGTAGAGCGTCGCCTCGACGTAGCGCAGCAGCAAGGTGTCCACGGCCGGCTTCGGCGCGGGCTCGTACAGATAGTCGGGCGTCGCGGTGTCACCGGACGGCGCGCCGGTGTCGAGGCCGGTGATCGGCAGCACCGCGTCGATGCGCGGCGAGTACGCGAGCGGGCTCGTCAATTGGTTGTACGCGATGTGCAGCTCGTCAAGTTCGCCGTTCACGAACGCGGTGAGCGGCACCAGCAGCGCGCCGAGCAGTTGCTCGAACTGCGGCGCGGCGGCGAGGCCGCTTGCGCGGGCGGTGATGGTCGCGCCGTGGCGCATCAGCGGTGCGATGCCGCGCGCACCGATCACGCTGAGTTCGCACGCGACGCCGGCCCGGTCCCAGCGTTCGAGCGCATCCACGCATTCGACCAGCAGCCGCGTGTTGAGCGGGCCGCACAGCCCGCGATCGGTGCTGACGACGATCAGGCCGACGCGGCGCACGGGCGTGCGTCTCGCCATCAGCGCGGAGATGTGGCCGGACCGGTCGCGCAGCACGCGCTCGGCCATCTCCCGGATGCGCGCCGCATAGGGCCGGAAATCGCGCGCCCGCCGCTGCGCACCCGCCATCTTGGTGCGGGCCATCATTTCCATCGCCTTCGTGATCTTGCGCGTGGACGAGGTACTGGTGATCTTCGAGCGGATTTCGCGGATGTGCATGTGAGGCGGAAGGCAGGTCGCCCGGTGTCGCCGGTGCGCTGTGGCGACGCGATGTCGGCCGCGAGGTCGGCGGGTCACGCGCCGCGGCCATCGAATTGTCATCGCGCGATTTCATGCTATCGGGATTTCACCTGAAACGATTGACGGCGATCAAGCGATCGTTTCCGGTTACGGACCAGAATGAATTCACCGATCGTCGCACCGGGTGTTCGATGGCCGATTGCCGTCGGCAGCGGACGATCGATGTAGACGCATCGAAGTGCGTATCCGTCACGGCAGCGCTGGTGACGTGCGATGCGTCGTCGGCACAGCGCGGACGATCGTCGCGCATCCCGGCGCACGGCTTTTCCCGTTCACGTTCTACTGGTAAGGAATTCGATGCATTCGAGCGATACCGATACAGTCACGCCGTCCACGCCTTCCGCGCCGCCCGCCAACGCCCCGGCGTTGCCGATTTTCTGGCCGATGGCCGCCGCCGCCGCGATGTTCCGGCTCGGCTCGGAATTCACCGCGCGCAACCTGCGCTTCGCCGCGGAAGAGGAGAAGCTGCATTGCGAGCCGCATCCGGCGCTGGCGTCGCCGAACCGCGCGCTGCTGGAGCTGCGGACGATGACGTTCCGCGATTATTCGGTCGCGCCGGCGCACGGGCTGCCGACGATCGTCGACGCACCCTACGCGGGGCACCGGGCGATGATCGCCGACTATCAGCCGGGGCAGAGCCTGATGCAGACGCTGCGCGAGCACGGCGTGACGAACGTGTACCTGACCGACTGGCGCTCGGCGACCGAGGACATGCGGGATCTCGAGATCGACCAGTACCTGGCCGAGCTGAATGTATGCGTCGACGAGCTCGGCGGGCGCGTGAATCTCGTCGGACTGTGCCAGGGCGGGTGGATGTCCGCGATGTATGCGGCGCGCTTTCCGCACAAGGTCGCGAGCCTCGTGCTCGCGGGCGCGCCGATCGACACGGATGCGGGCGACGGTCCGATCAAGCGGATGGCGCACGCGTATCCGACATCGTTCTACGAGGAACTGGTGACGATGGGCGGCGGCCTGATGCGCGGGCGTTTCATGCTGCGCGGCTGGAAGAACATGCATCCCGACCAGCACTATCTCGCCGAGCATGTCGACCTGTACGAACACCTCGACGACGCAGACTACCTGCGCAAGCGCGAAGCATTCGCGAACTGGTACGAAAGTCCGATCGATCTGCCGGGACGCTGGTATCTGCAGGCGATCGTGCAGATCTTCAAGGAGAACCGGCTCGCGAAGGGCACGTTCGTCGCGCTCGGGCGCACGCTCGACCTGAAGGCGATCACGTGTCCCGTTTATCTGCTTGCCGGCGCTGCCGACGACATCACGACGCAGGAGCAGGTGTTTGCCGCGCAGGACCTGGTGGGGACGCCCGCGTCGCAGGTGACGCGCCAGCTCGTGCCGGGCGGGCATATCGGGCTGTTCATGGGATCGCGCACGCTGAAGGACGCGTGGCCGGGCATTGCCCGCTGGATTGCCGCTAAACGGTAGCGGCTTTACGGGGGCTGCCGCGCGGTGCGCCGGTGTTTCGGCGCGGCGACAACGGTACCGACCCGAACGCATGCAACGGGCGCGCGGTCGTGCCGCGCCGGCGGATCAAGTACCGGCCAGCGCGTTCGCGAGCGCCGGCGGCGCGTGCGCGACCGTCACCGCCGGCGTGCCATGCCACGCCGCCAGCCGTTTCACGGCCTTCGCGACGTCGGCCGCGAGCCCCGTGCCGAACCGCACGCCCGGCTCGACATGCACCGCCTTCAATTCGAACGTGCCGAGCGCGCGATGCGCTTTCGCGTCGACGCGTGCGACCAGCCGGCCGCGATGCAGCACCGGCAGGCAGAAATAGCCGTAGCGCCGCTTGTGCGCGGGCGTATAGCACTCGATCGTGTAGTCGAACCCGAACAGCGTCGATGCACGGCGCCGGTCCCACACCACCGGATCGAACGGCGACAGCAGCGTCGTGACCGTCGAGCGCAGCGTGTCGGCCGCGGCGGCCGGCAGCAGTGCTTCGAGCGAGCGATGCACGTAGGCCGCCTCCTTCCAGTCGGCGATCTCCACCGGAATCAGCTCGCCCGCGTCCGCGAGTTGCTCGAGCTCCGCGCGATACGAACGGCGCGGCAGCCGGTAGTAATCGGCCACCCAGTCCGCGCGCACGATGCCGAGCGCGCGGCACGTGTAGTCGAGCAGCGCGGGCAGCACCGCGTCGCGCGGCGGCAGGTCGCGCGCATCGTCCCAGCCGGGCAGCACGCGCTCGCGCACGTCGTAGATCCGCTGAAAGTTGCGGCGCTCGGACACCATCAGCTCACCGGTCGTAAACAGCACCTCCAGGTGCATTTTCTCGGGCTTGCGGTCCCACCATCCATTGCCTTTCGCGCCGTCTTCGCGAATGAAATCGGCCGACCGCACGGGGCCTTCGTCGCGAATCCGCGCGAGCAGCCGCTCGATGTCGGCGCGGTTCCGCGCGTGCCAGTCGGCCGCATATTTCCAGCCCATCCCCGACGGATCGAGCATCTTGTATCGCATCAGCCCGAATTGCTCGACCGGCAGGAAGCACGCTTCGTGCGACCAGTATTCGAACAGGCGCGCCTCGGCGAGATGTTCGTCGAGCCACTGCGGAGAGAAGTCGCCGAGACGGCTGAACAGCACGAGGTACGGGCTGCGCGCGACGACGTGAATCGTATCGATCTGTAACTGCGCCATCCGGCGGATCGTGTCGAGCACGTCGGCCTTGGTGGCCTTGCGGCGGGGCGGGGTCAGCAGGCCCTGCGCGGCGAGATGCAGCGCGCGGGCGGCGGCGGGCGAGAGCGTAAGCATCGGATCGGCGGCTGAGGGTGGAGGTCGGGCACCACTTTAGCGCGAAAGCGGCGCACGTGTGCGACGCGCGCACGCGCAGGGCAATCGCATGAAGGGCCTTACCAGCCCAGGAGTTGAGT
>NZ_CAJPGQ010000032.1:0-89318 GCF_905339595.1 Burkholderia sp. BCC1977 | reverse complement strand
GAAACCCCCGCCCGAACAGGCGGGGGTTTTTGCATTTGGGGCACCGGAAATGTCGACCGCAGTGAGGCGTTGGCATGGCTGCCGTGTCGCCGGCGAGGGCGGGCACGAGGCGCCGGGCCTCCTCCTCGATACAAGTCGCTCGCGATATGCCGCGTGCGCTCAGACAATCGGAATTCCCGGTCGGTCGCTCAATTTGTCACGACTATCCACCATATTCCGTCATCCTGACCCGTTCACCAGCCTATTTGCACCTATCTCCTAAAAAGGAGGGGATTCGTGCTGGCTCTGCCAAGCCACTATCGGGGCATTTCTCGCGTCACCTCCTACCCACATTGTCACGGGGGGCGTTAGAAGCCGGTCCGGCGTCGAGATTCACCATCCTCCGCTGCCGCTTTTCGCCAAACAGGCGGGAAATTCATGCAAAACGACGCGTTGTTCGGCCCGTCCACGTAAAATTTGCGAATCTCCACCCCAGTAGCATCCAGAACGATGAACGCCGCCACTCAGATAGCTCGGGCCGTTTGCCCGCACGATTGTCCGGACACGTGCGCAATGCGCGTGACCGTCGAAAACGGCCGGGCGATCAAGGTCACGGGCGATCCCGATCATCCGCCCACGCAAGGCGTGTTGTGTACGAAAGTCAGCCGATATGCCGACCGCGTTCATCATCCCGACCGGCTCACCGTTCCCCTCAAGCGCGTCGGCGCGAAGGGGGAAGGGCGCTTCGTGCCGATCAGCTGGAGCGAAGCATTCGACGAAATCGGTCGTCGTCTCGGCGAAATCGCCGCGCGCGCGCCGGAGGCGATCGTGCCGTACAGCTACGCGGGTACGATGGGGCTCGTGCAGGGTGAAGGCATTGCGCAGCGGTTCTTCCATAAACTCGGCGCGTCCCGGCTCGAGCGGGCAATCTGCGCCGCGGCCGGTGCGGCAGGGCTGCGCTATACGTATGGCGGAAGCGTCGGCATGCATCTCGAGCATTTCGAGGAAAGCGAGCTGATCCTGATCTGGGGTGCCAATCCGATCGCATCCAGCCTGCATTTCTGGACCCGCGCGCAGGAAGCCAAGCGTCGCGGCGCCCGTCTCGTCGCAATCGATCCCTACCGCTCGCTGACGGCGGAGAAATGCCATCAGCACATCGCGTTGAAACCGGGCACCGACGGCGCGTTCGCGCTTGGCATGATGCATGTGCTGATCACCGAAGATCTGCTCGATCATGACTACATCGCGCGCCATACGCTCGGCTTCGATGCGCTCAAGGCGAGAGCCCTGTCCTATCCGCCGGAGCGCGTCGCGCAAATCTGCGGCATCGAAGCGACGGAACTGATCGAACTCGCCCGTCGTTACGGCGCGACCCGCAAGGCATCGATCCGCCTCAATTACGGCATGCAGCGCGTGCGCGGCGGCGGCAATGCCGTGCGCGCGATAGCGAGCCTGCCTGCGCTGACGGGCGCGTGGCGCGACCGGGCCGGCGGGCTGCTGCTGTCGTCGTCCGAATCCGCGCCGATCAATCAGGCGGCGCTGCTGCGCCCCGATCTGATGCCCGGTTGGCCGCACGAACTGCCCCGCACCATCAACATGAATGCGATCGGCGATGCGCTGCTGCATCCGGGCGACGCGACTTTCGGGCCGAAGGTCGAAGCGGTGATCGTCTACAACTCGAACCCGGTCGCGGTCGCGCCCGACTCGTCGAAAGTCGCCGCGGGGTTCGCGCGCGAAGACTTGTTCACGGTCGTTCTCGAGCACTTCAAGACAGATACGGTCGACTTCGCCGACATTGTGCTGCCGGCCACGACGCAGCTCGAGCATCTCGACGTCCACAAGTCGTACGGTCACACCTATGTGATGGCGAACCTGCCGGCGATTGCGCCGGTCGGCGACGCACGGCCGAACACCGAAATCTTTCGCGGCATCGCGCGCAGCATGGGACTCGACGAGCCCGCGCTTTATCACAGTGACGAAGAGGTCGCGCAGGCGGCGCTCCGTTGGGACGATCCGGCGCTCGACAGCGACTGGGACACGTTGAAGCGTGCAGGCTGGCTGAAGCTCAAGATGGCGGACGCGCCTTTCGCGAATGGCGGCTTCCGCACGCCCTCCGGCAAATGCGAGTTCTATAGCGCGCGACTCGAGCAAATGGGCATGGATCCGGTGCCCGATTACCTGCCGCCCTTCGAATCGGCGGAGGCCGCGCCGGAGCTTGCGGCCCGCTACCCGCTTGCGATGATTTCGCCGCCGGCCCGGCACTTCCTGAACAGCACGTTCGTGAATGTCGAAAGCCTGCGCAGCACGGAAGGCCAGCCGCACCTCGATATCCACCCGGCCGACGCCGATGCACGCGGCATCGGGGAGGGCGACGTCGTCCGCATCTTCAACGACCGCGGATCGATGCAGGCGGTCGCGAGAGTGACCGATCGTGCGCGGGCGGGACTCGTCGTCGGACTGTCGATCTGGTGGAAGAAATTGTCGGCGGACGGACGGAACGCGAACGAAGTGACGAGCCAGGCGCTGACCGATCTCGGCAACTCGGCGACGTTTTACGATTGCCTGGTGGAGGTTGAGCGGATTTGACCGAACTTCGCGATATGATCAGACGAATTTATTCGAAAGTTCGAAGTGGGCATCTAACCCTGTTGTCTCGGGACGGGCGAGCCGCTACGATGCGTTTTAGCACGACCATTCGAAAATCTGTGAGGAGACGCGCAGTATGGATAAAATTTGGCTGAAATCGTACCCACCCGGCGTTCCAGCCGAAATTGACGCGTCCCCGTATCCTTCCATCCCGGATCTCCTCGACGAAAGCTTCAAGCAGTATCGCGACCGCAAGGCGTTCGTCTGCATGGGCAAGAGCATCACGTACGGCGAACTCGATGCGCTGTCGCGCCAGTTCGGCGCATGGCTGCAGTCGCGTGGCCTGAAGCGCGGCGCGCGCGTCGCGCTCATGATGCCGAACGTGTTGCAGTACCCGGTGGCGATCGTTGCGGTGCTCCGCGCGGGCTACACCGTCGTCAACGTCAACCCGCTCTACACGCCGCGCGAACTCGAACATCAGCTGAAGGACAGCGGGGCGGAGGCGATCGTCATCCTCGAGAATTTCGCGTCGACGCTGCAGGCCGTCATCGCCAATACCGCCGTCAGGCATGTCGTGGTCGCGTCGATGGGCGACCTGCTGGGCATCAAGGGCTGGCTCGTCAATTACGTCGTACGCAACGTGAAGAAGATGGTGCCGGCCTGGCAGCTTCCGTCGTTCACGCGTTTCAAGGCCGCGCTGTCGGAAGGGGCGCGGCAGACCTTCAAGCCGCAGAAGCTCGGCCCCGACGACGTCGCGTTCCTCCAGTACACGGGCGGCACGACGGGTGTCGCGAAGGGCGCGACGCTGCTGCACCGGAACATCGTGTCGAACGTGCTGCAGGCCGGCGCATGGCACCATCCCGCGCACGAGAAGTACCCCGAAGTGAAGCAGTTCGTGACGGTTGTCGCGCTGCCGCTCTATCACGTGTTCGCGCTGACGGTCTGCGGTTTCCTGACGATGCGCACGGGCGGCATGGGCATCCTGATTCCGAATCCACGCGACATCGGCGGCATGATCAAGGAGTTGAAGGGTTATCAGATCTCGACGATTCCGGCCGTCAACACGCTGTATAACGCACTGCTGAACCATCCCGAATTCAACCAGCTTGACCTGTCGAAGCTCGTGATCGCCAACGGCGGCGGCATGGCGATCCAGGAGGGCGTCGCGAAGCGCTGGTATGAGAAGACCCATACGGCGATCGTCGAAGGGTATGGCCTGTCCGAAACGTCGCCGGTTGCGACCTGCAACCCCGTGACGGCGACCGAGTACAGCGGGACGATCGGCTTGCCGCTGCCGTCGACCGAGGTTGCCATCCGCGACGACGCCGGCAACGACGTCGCGCTCGGCGAGCCGGGCGAGATCTGCATCCGCGGGCCGCAGGTCATGGCCGGCTACTGGAACCGTCCGGAAGAAACCGCGAAGGTCATGTTCCCGGACGGCTTCTTCAAGACCGGCGACGTCGGCGTGATGGACGCGCGCGGTTACGTGAAGATCGTCGACCGGAAGAAGGACATGATCCTGGTATCCGGTTTCAACGTGTATCCGAACGAGGTCGAGGACGTGGTGGCGTCGCACCCGGGCGTGTTCGAGGTGGCGGCGGTCGGCGTGCCGGACGAGCACTCGGGCGAAGCCGTGAAGCTGTTCGTCGTGAAGAAGGACCCGGCGCTGACCGACAAGGACATCCTGGCGTACTGCAAGGAACGGCTCACCGGCTACAAGCGGCCGAAACTCGTCGAGTTCCGCACGGAGCTGCCGAAGACGAACGTCGGCAAGATCCTGCGGCGCGAACTGCGCGACGGACGCGCGTAATCCTGAAGTCGAACGAACGAGCCCGGCCTGTGCCGGGCTTTCTTGTTTGTGGCGCCGGCATCGGGGCTGCCGCGTCGTGGTCCGGCCATTGCCGGAACGACGCGCGTTCGACCGGGCACGTCGCGGCCGGCGGAACGACCCGGCCGGGCCGCCCGCAGCCGATTCGAATCGAACGGCGCGGGACCTCGTCGCATGCTGGAGTCAACAAACAGTGCCGCTCGCGTCGATGGAGCATCGCGAACGATTCATCGTCGCGAACGCGTTATCCGGCGATCATTCCGCTCACCGCTCACCGCTCACCGCTCACCGCTCACCGCTCACCGCTCACCGCTCACCGCTCACCGCTCACCGTCGCAAAAGAAAAAGGCGCCCGAAGGCGCCTTCAATATGCTGCGGCTTGTCAGGCAAGCTGATTAGAACTTGTGACGGATGCCGACGCGCGCTGCGACCTGGTTGCTGGTCGTCGACGGGTCGAGACCGTTGATCGAAGCATGCGCCTGAACGACGTTGCCTGCCGAGTCGAGCGCGTTGCCCGATGCATGCTGGTACACGCCGATCACGTAGACGTCGGTGCGCTTCGACAGGAAGTAATCGACGCCCAGCGAGCCCTGGTGGTACTTGGCTGCCGAGTTGCCGTCGATCTTGCTGCCTTGCGTGTAGTCGTACGCTGCGCCGACGATCAGCGCCGGGGTCAGCTGATACTTGAAGTTGATTTCGCCGTTGTTGAACGTCGCGGTCTGGTTCACGAACGGACCGACCGAGAAGCCCTTGAACTTCGTGTTCGAGTACGTCGCGCCGATCGTTGCCGCGCCGAACGTGTATGCACCGCCCGCGCCGATGACCTGGTACGTGTTCGCGCTGTTCGCATACGCGCCGTAGACCGGCGACGACACGGCCGTCGCGGCAGCCGACGCGCCGGTGTTGAACATGCCGCCGAAGTTCGCCGGCGTGCGTGCGTTCAAGTAGCCGACACCCAACACCAACGGGCCGTTGTTGTAACCGGCGCCGAGCGACCAGACCTGGTTCTTCGAGAACTGGCCGGCCTGGCCGCCGAAGCTGTACATGCCGCCGAACGAGAAGCCGCCGTAGGTCGGGCTCGTGTACTTGACCGCGTTGTTCACACGGTATGCGTTGTTGAAGTTGTCGAGGTCGCCCGGGTGAGCGGCGATGTAGCCGCCCCACTGGTCGCCTGCCTCGAGCGGGCCGACGAAGTCGACGACGGAGTCGTACTGGCGACCCAGCGTGACCGTACCGTACTGGCTCGACAGGCCGACGTAAGCCTGGCGGCCGAACATCAGGCCGCCCTGGCCGAGCTTGCCGGAGTTGACGTCAAAACCGTTCTCGAGCACGAAGATCGCCTTCAGGCCGCTGCCCAGATCTTCGGTGCCGCGCAGGCCGAAGCGGCTGCCTTGCATCACGCCGCTTGCCAGACCGTACAGGTGGCCGCCCTTTGCGTTGTTGTTGAAGATGAAGCCTTCATCGATGATGCCGTAGAGCGTCACGCTGCTTTGCGCATGGGCTGCGCCAGCAAACGCGCCCAGCGCGACGAGCGCGAGAAGCGACTTTTTCATTAACGGATCTCCAAGAATCACTGAATTTTTTTGGCGGGGCGGATAGTTATGTTGTGTTGACGGGCCCCATCAACTTCGCAGGAAGTCGCACGTAATGTAGCAAAGCCGATTTTTCCGACAAAGCGAAATGCCGTGGCTCCAGGCTGCCATGTTTCCTTTATGCAACAATGGTTAAAATCACGGGTTAACCGCAATTTCCGCTGAATAATCAAGTCGGTTACGTAGCGGAGCACGTGCCGTTGCCGCCCGCGGCAGCCCACGCAGCCAGGAGAACAGGATGGTGTTGGATGAACTGATCAGCGAATTCGATCGCGGCCTGCGATCGCTGACCGGCATTAGCCGGATGAGCCGCCCGGTGCCCGCGCCGGCGGAGCCGCCGGCCGACGAACTGACGCCCGCGGAGCGCGCGCACGCCGCCGGGCTGATGCGCGTGAACCACGTCGGCGAGGTCTGTGCGCAGGCGCTTTATCAGGCGCAGAAGCTGACCGCGCGCTCGTCGTCGTCGAAGGCGATGTTCGAGGAAGCCGCGCGCGAGGAGGAGGATCATCTCGCGTGGACAGCGCATCGGCTGAAGGAACTCGATTCGCGCCCGAGCCTGCTGAACCCGCTGTGGTACGCCGGCGCGCTCGCGATCGGTGTCGCCGCCGGCACGCTGGGCGACAAGGTCAGCCTCGGCTTCATGGCGGAGACGGAGCGCCAGGTCGAGAGCCACCTCGACGGGCACCTGTCCGAGCTGCCGGCGACCGACACGGCGTCGCGCGCGATCGTCGAGCAGATGCGGCTCGACGAGGTGAAGCACGGCAAGGCCGCGACCGACGCCGGCGGGATCGAACTGCCGCTGCCGGCGCGGATGCTGATGCGCGCCGCGTCGAAAATCATGACGAGCACTGCGTACTATCTCTGAGATTTGGGCCGGGGCGGCGCGCGACGCCGTCCTGGTCCGCCGTCCCCGATACCGCCCGTTTTTTCCGCGTTTTCCCGCCCCCGAAAGCCCCGTCCGCACGCCAGTCTGGCCCGCCTTTCTCACGTATCACCTTCACAAGTTGCACTAGCTCATTCATTTATAACGGTTTTTGGTATGAGGGGCCGCATGAGCATGTGCGCGTAAGTCCTTGTTCTAACTAACAAAATTCGTCAAAAAACCGGGCCGCTCCCTTGACCGTGCCAAACCCTTCCTCTAAAGTGGGAGACAGTGTGAGAAAGTGTATTTTTGTGTGATTTGGCGGGCTATTCGGGCTAAATTCTTGAGCGTTGAGCGGGTGCTTCGGTGCCCTGAACGGGAGAGCGGAAAGTGTTCCAAGGGGCGTCGGCGTTGACGCTCGATGCGAAAGGGCGGATGTCGGTGCCGGCTCGCTATCGCGAAGCGCTGCAAGGACAGGCAGAAGGACGGGTGACTGTGACCAAGCACCCGGACGGCTGCCTGTTGCTGTTTCCGCGCCCCGAATGGGAGGTATTCCGCGCCAAGATCGCCGCGCTGCCGATGGACGCACATTGGTGGCGGCGAATTTTTCTCGGTAATGCGATGGATGTCGATCTCGACAGCGCGGGCCGGATTCTCGTATCGCCCGAGCTGCGGATGGCGGCCGGACTGGAAAAGGAAGTCATGTTGTTGGGAATGGGTAGTCACTTCGAGCTGTGGGATTCGCAGACCTACATCGCGAAGGAGCAGGCAGCGATGGCGCAGGGCATGCCCGATGCGCTGAAGAACTTTACGTTCTGATTGCGGTGACGGAGACGCCCGCGATGGGAAAGGAATTGCAGCATCGGACCGTGTTGTTGGACGAAGCGGTCGATTCGCTCGTGACGCGGCCGGACGGCATTTATGTCGACGGTACGTTCGGACGCGGCGGTCATAGCCGCGCGGTGCTCGCGCGGCTGGCGCCGGCCGGCCGGCTGATCGCGTTCGACAAGGATCCGAGGGCGATCGAGACGGCGCAGCGCATCGAGGATGCGCGCTTCTCGATCGTGCATGACAGCTTTGCATCGATGCGCGACGCGCTTGCGGCGCGCGGCGTCGAGAAGGTGTCGGGTGTGTTGCTGGACCTGGGCGTGTCCTCGCCGCAGGTGGACGATCCGGCGCGCGGCTTCAGCTTCCGCGCGGATGGCCCGCTGGACATGCGAATGGATCCGACGCGCGGCGAGTCGGCGGCCGAGTGGCTCGCGCGGGCTTCGGTGCAGGAATTGACGGAGGTGATACGGGATTATGGGGAAGAACGGTTTGCTTTTCAGATTGCAAAGGCGCTTGTTGCTCGCCGGGCAGAGTCCGACCGTCTTGGGCCTCTCGACACCACGGGCGAGCTTGCCCAAATCGTGGGTAACGTCGTCAAAACCCGTGAGAAGGGCAAGGATCCGGCAACCCGCACCTTTCAGGCTATACGGATTCACGTCAATCAAGAGCTTGCGGACCTGCAAGTCGTACTAGACGCGGCATTGTCGTTGCTGGAGCAAGGAGGGCGGCTGGTGGTCATCAGCTTTCATTCACTCGAGGACCGGATCGTCAAGCGATTCATGCAGGCGCACGCGAGTGCGCCTGCGGTCGATCGTCGCCTGCCGATCCGTGCCGTCGACCTCCCGAGCCCGCCGCTCAAGATCATCAGCCGTCAGTTCCCGAGCGAAGCGGAAGTCGTCGCGAATCCGCGCGCCCGGTCGGCCGTGATGCGCATCGCGGAGCGCGTCACGCCATGAGCCGCTTCAACATCTTCCTGCTGATCATCGTGATGGGCTGCGCGCTGTCGGTCGTCAACTCGACGAACCAGCAGCGCCAGATCTTCATCCAGTTGCAGCGCGCGCAGTCGCAGGAGCGTCAGCTCCAGCAGGACTACGCGCAGCTTCAATATCAGCAGAGCGCGCTGTCCAAGACGTCGCGCATCGAGCAGCTCGCGAACGATTCGCTGAAGATGCAGCCGATCACCACCGGCCGCACCCAATACCTGACGCTGTCGCCGGGCGCCGTGAAGGCGATCGACGCGCCGATTCCCGCTTCGGCCGACACGGCCGCCAAGGGCAGCGGAGGCGTGCGATGAAGCCGTCGCAAAAACGCCAGGACGTGAAATTCTCGTCGAGCCCCGTGCTCGGCGTGCACCTGCCGATGTGGCGCTCGAAACTCGTCGTGTTCCTGCTGTTCATGGCGTTCGTCGCGCTGGCCGCGCGGGCGTTCTGGATCCAGGGGCCCGGCAACGCGTTCTATCAGAAGCAGGGCGAAAGCCGCTATCAGCGCACGCTCGAGCTGCCGGCCACGCGCGGCAAGATCCTCGACCGTAACGGGCTCGTGCTCGCGACGAGCCTGCCCGTGCGCGCGATCTGGGCGATTCCGGACGCCGTGCCGGACGATCTCGACGCCGGCAAGGTCAACCAGCTCGGCAAGCTCCTCGGCATGACGCCGAAGGAACTGCGCGTGAAGCTGTCCGAAGACAAGGGTTTCGTCTATGTGAAGCGCCAGGTGCCGATCGACATCGCGGACAAGGTCGCCGCGCTCGACATCCCCGGCGTCTATCAGCGCAACGAATACAAGCGCTTCTATCCGGAAGGCGAGATCACCGCGCACCTGATCGGCTTCACGAACGTCGAGGACGAAGGGCAGGAAGGCGTCGAGCTCGGCGACCAGAAGATGCTGTCCGGCACGTCCGGCGTGCGCCGCGTGATCAAGGACCGGATGGGGCACATCGTCGAGGACGTCGCCGAACAGATCCCGCCGCACAACGGGACCGACGTCGACCTGTCGATCGACAGCAAGATCCAGTACATCGCGTACGCGAACCTGAAGGCCGCCGTCGAGAAGTTCAAGGCGAAGGCCGGCGCGGCGATGGTCGTCGACGTGCGCACCGGCGAGGTGCTCGCGCTCGTCAACTATCCGACCTACAACCCGAACGACCGCTCGCGCATGACGGGCGAGCAGTTGCGCAACCGGATCATGACGGACGTGTTCGAGCCGGGCTCGATCATGAAGCCGTTCACGGTGTCGCTCGCGCTCGACCTGCATCGCGTGACGCCGAACACGCTGGTCGAAACGGGCAACGGGCATTTCGTGCTCGATGGCGCGCCGATCACCGACGACGCGGGTTTCGGCACGCTGACGGTCGGCGGCGTGATCCAGAAGTCGAGCAACATCGGCGCGACGAAGATCGCGATGACGATGCGGCCCGAGGAAATGTGGAATATGTATACGAGCATCGGCCTCGGCCAGGCGCCGAAGGTCGGGTTCCCGGGCGCCGTGGCCGGCCGCCTGCGTCCGTGGAAGAACTGGCGGCGCATCGAGCAGGCGACGATGTCGTACGGCTACGGCCTGTCGGTGTCGCTGTTCCAGCTCGCACGCGCCTACACGGCGATCGCGCACGACGGCGAGCTGATGCCCGTGACCATTTTCAAGACCGACCCCAATCAGCCGATCGTGGGCACGCAGGTGTTCAACCCGACCACCGCGCGCGAAGTGCGCGCGATGCTCGAGACCGTGGTCGCGCCGGGCGGCACGTCGCCGGATGCGGCCGTGCCGGGTTATCGGGTCGGCGGCAAGAGCGGTACCGCGTACAAGCATGAAGGTCACGGCTACACGCGCAAGTACCGCGCGTCGTTCGTCGGGATGGCGCCGATGCCGAATCCGCGCGTCGTGATCGCGGTGTCGGTCGACGAGCCGACCGCCGGCAGCCACTTCGGCGGCCAGGTGTCGGGCCCCGTATTCTCGGCGATCGCGGGCGATACGATGCGTGCGCTGAACGTGCCGCCGAACATGCCGATCAAGCAACTGGTCGTGTCCGACGACGCGCCGGGCGCGCCCGCCAAGACGGGCCCGCAAAAGCTCGCCGCGGGCGGCGGTGCGAAGCATATGATCGTATCCAGCACGACACGTAATTCACCAGGAGTTGTTCGATGAGCGCCGCTCGCAGTTCTCATCCGGCGCATCAGCAGATCGCGGCCGCGCTTGCGTGGCTGCGCCAGCATGTGGCCCCCGCGGCGCAACTGCATGCCGATACGCGCAGCCTGCAGGCTGGCGACGTGTTTCTCGGCTATGCCGTCGACGGGGCAGACAATCGCGCCTTCATTGCCGATGCCGTCGCCCGCGGCGCGGCCGCCGTGCTGTATCAGCCGGAAGGCCTCGCAGCCGCACCGGCCGTACCCGTCGCACTCGCGGTGCCGGCGCTCGATCAGCTGGCCGGCGAGATCGCCAGCGGCTGGTACGGCGACCCGAGCGACAGCCTGCTCGCCATCGGCGTGACCGGCACGAACGGCAAGACGTCGTGCACGCACTGGATCGCTGCCGCGCTGACGGCGCTGCACCAGCCGTGCGCGCTGATCGGCACGCTCGGCACCGGCATGCCGGGGCAGCTGGTGCCGACCGGCTTCACGACGCCGGACGCGCCGCAGTTGCAGCGCAGCCTCGCGCAACTGCACGACGCGGGCGCGAAGGCCGTCGCGATGGAAGTGTCGTCGCACGCGCTGCATCAGGGGCGCGTGAACGGCACGGCATTCGACATCGCCGTCTTCACGAACCTGACGCAGGATCACCTCGACTATCACGGCACGTTCGACGCGTACGAAGCCTCGAAGTCGAAGCTGTTCGCGTGGCGCGGCCTGCGCGCGGCGGTTGTCAATCGCGACGACGCAGCCGGCCGCCGCCTGCTCGAGAAGCTGGCCGGCCGCGTGCGCACGATCGCATACGGGATCGGCGACGCGCAGGCGGCCGACGCCGATCGCGAGCTGGTCGCGCTCGACGTGCGCGCGACCGCCACCGGCACGGCATTCCGCCTGCGCTCGTCGTGGGGCGACGCGAACGTCGAGGTCGGCACGCTCGGCACGTTCAACGTCAGCAATTTGCTCGCGGTGCTCGGCTCGCTGCTCGCGGCCGACTTGCCGTTCGACGCGGCGGTCGCGGAGATTGCGCGGCTCGAGTCCGTCAACGGCCGCATGCAGCGCCTCGGCGGCCGGCTGCAGAACGACGAACCGCTGGTCGTGATCGACTACGCACATACCCCCGACGCGCTCGAGAAGACGCTCGACGCGTTGCGCCCGATCGCGGCGGCGCGCGGCGGCCGGCTCGTCTGCATGTTCGGCTGCGGCGGCGATCGCGATGCGACGAAGCGTCCGCTGATGGGCGCGATCGCCGAGCGGCTCGCCGACGAAGTCGTCGTCACGAGCGACAACCCGCGCAGCGAGGATCCGCAGCGCATCATCGACCAGGTCATCGCGGGCATGACGGCGCCCGATCGCGCACGCCGCATCGAGGATCGCGCGAGCGCGATCCTGCAGGCCGTGCGCGGCGCGGCTCGCGAGGATGTCGTCGTGCTGGCCGGCAAGGGGCACGAGGCAACGCAGGAAATCATGGGCAAGAAGCGCACGTTCTCCGACCAGGATCACGCGCGGCTCGCGCTGGCAGCGCGCGCGACGCACGGCAAGGGAGGCGGCGAATGACGATGCTCAGTCTCGGCGAAGCCGCCCGCCTGATTCCCGGCGCCACCGTCCACGGCGACGCGGGCGTCACGTTCGACCGCGTGTCGACGGACAGCCGCACGGCGGGTCCGGGCGATCTGTTCGTCGCGCTGAAAGGCGAACGCTTCGACGCGCACGACTTCCTCGGCGATGTCGCCGCGCGCGGGGCTGCCGCGGCGCTCGTCGCGCACGCGCCGGCGGGTGTCTCGATGCCGATGATCGAAGGCGGCGAAACGCGTGCTGCGCTCGGCGCGCTCGCGCACGGCTGGCGCATGCGATTCCCGCTGCCGCTCGTCGCGGTGACGGGCAGCAACGGCAAGACGACCGTCAAGGAAATGATCGCGTCGATTTTCGCGGCGGCGGTCGGTGCCGACGCACGGCTTGCAACGGCCGGCAACCTGAACAACGACGTCGGCCTGCCGCTGACGCTGCTGCGCCTGTCGGCCGCGCATCGTCTCGCGGTGATCGAGATCGGCATGAACCACCCGGGCGAGACCGAAGTCCTCGCGCGCCTCACGGCGCCGACGGTCGCGCTTGTCAACAACGCGCAGCGCGAGCACCAGGAATTCATGGCGACGGTCGAAGCGGTCGCGCTCGAACACGCGGCCGTGATCCACGCGCTGCCGCCGGACGGCGTCGCGGTGTTCCCGGCCGACGACGCGTACGCGGGCATCTGGCGCGTCGCGGCAACCGGCAATCGGATCCTCGACTTCGCGCTGCACGATGCCGAACGGCAGAACGACGCGCAGGTCACCGGTCGCCTGCACGGCGGCGAACTCGAGATCGACACGCCGGCCGGCGCCGTCACGGTGCGGCTGCGGGCGCTCGGCGAGCACAACGCGCGCAACGCGCTGGCCGCGACGGCCGCGGCGCTGGGCGCCGGCGTCGCGCTGTCGGCGATCCGGCAGGGCCTCGAATCGTTCGAGCCGGTCAAGGGCCGGCTGCAGGTGAAGCAGGCGGCCGCCGGCAGCCTCGCGGGCGCGACGGTCGTCGACGACACCTACAACGCGAACCCCGATTCGATGCGCGCGGCGATCGACGTGCTGGCCGCACAACCGGCGCCGCGCGTGCTGGTGATCGGCGACATGGGCGAGGTCGGCGACGAAGGCCCGGCATTCCACCGGGAGATCGGTGCGTATGCGCACGAACGCGGGATCGATGCGCTGTTCGCGCTCGGCGACGCGTCGCGCGATGCATGTACGGCGTACGGCGACACGGCCCGCCATTTCGGCGATGTCGGTGCGCTGGTGACGGCGCTGCTCGCGGCGGGTTACGGCGCGCAGGCGACGGTGCTCGTGAAGGGCTCGCGGTACATGAAGATGGAGCGCGTGGTCGACGCGCTGACGAACCAATCCGCGGCGGGCACGGTGCCCGCCGCACACTGAGTAGAAGGAAGGAAGCATGCTGCTGGCGCTGGCGCAATGGCTGCAAGGAGACGCAAGCTTTTTGCGCTTGTTCACGTACCTGACGTTCCGTGCGGTGATGGCTACCATCACCGCGCTCGGTATCGGGCTCGTGTGCGGACCGTGGGTGATCCGCAAGCTGACGCAAATGAAGGTCGGGCAGGCCGTGCGCAAGGACGGCCCGCAGAGCCATCTCGTCAAGTCCGGCACGCCGACGATGGGCGGCGTGCTGATCCTGATCGGCATCGCCGTCTCGACGCTGCTGTGGGGCGACCTGACGAACCGTTTCATCTGGATCGTGATGCTCGTCACCTTCGGCTTCGGCGTGATCGGCTGGGTCGACGACTACCGCAAGGTCGTCTACAAGGACCCGCGCGGGATGTCGTCGCGCGAAAAGTATTTCTGGCAGTCGGTGATCGGCCTGTTCGCGGCGGTCTACCTCGCGTTCAGCGTGTCCGAGGCGAACAACGTGCGCGTGTTCGACCTGTTCATGGCGTGGGTGCGCAGCGGCCTGTCGATGGGGCTGCCGGCGCGGGCCGACCTGATGCTGCCGTTCCTGAAGTCGATCAGCTACCCGCTGGGCGTCTGGGGCTTCATCGTGCTGACCTACTTCGTGATCGTCGGCGCGAGCAACGCGGTGAACCTGACCGACGGCCTCGACGGTCTCGTGATCATGCCGGTCGTGCTGGTCGGCGCGTCGCTCGGCGTGTTCGCGTACGTGATGGGCAGCTCGGTCTATTCGAAATACCTGCTGTTCCCGCACATCCCGGGCGCCGGCGAACTGCTGATCTTCTGTTCCGCGATGGGCGGGGCGGGGCTCGCGTTCCTCTGGTACAACACGCACCCCGCGCAGGTGTTCATGGGCGACGTCGGCGCGCTGGCGCTCGGCGGCGCGCTCGGCACGGTCGCGGTGATCGTGCGCCAGGAAATCGTGCTGTTCATCATGGGCGGCATCTTCGTCGCGGAAACGCTGTCGGTGATGCTGCAGGTGTCGTGGTTCAAGTACACGAAGAAGCGTTACGGCGAAGGGCGGCGTCTGCTGAAGATGGCGCCGCTGCATCACCATTTCGAATTGTCCGGCTGGAAGGAAACGCAGGTGGTGGTGCGTTTCTGGATCATCACGCTGATGCTGTGCCTGTTCGGTCTGTCCACCCTCAAGCTGCGGTAAAGGAAAGGTAACAAGGATGTCTGGCGAGATGTTTGGAGATCGGCAGCGGCCGATGGTGCTCGTACTGGGACTCGGGGAGTCGGGTCTCGCGATCGCGCGGTGGTGCGCGAGGCACGGGTGCCGGCTGCGTATTGCCGATACCCGCGAGGCGCCGCCGAACCTTGCCGCGCTGCAGGCCGAAGGCATCGATGCGGAATTCGTCGGCGGGCCGTTCACGCCCGCGCTGCTCGACGGCGGCATCGAGATCGTCGGGCTGAGCCCCGGCCTGTCGCCGCTCGAACCGGCACTGGCGGCGCTGATCGCGGCCGCGAACGAGCGCGCGATCGCGGTGTGGGGCGAACTGGAATTCTTCGCGCAGGCGCTGCGGGCGCTCGGCACGAGCGGCTACCAGCCGAAGGTGCTCGCGATCACCGGCACCAACGGCAAGACCACGACGACGAGCCTCACGGGCCTGCTGTGCCAGCGTTCGGGCAAGAAGGTCGCCGTCGCCGGCAACATCAGCCCGGCGATGCTCGACCGGCTCGCGGGTGCGATCGACGAGACGGCGCTGCCCGACGTCTGGGTGCTCGAACTGTCGAGCTTCCAGCTCGAGACGGCGCGCACGTTCGCGCCCGACGCGGCCGCGATTCTCAACATCACGCAGGATCACCTCGACTGGCACGGCAGCTTCGACGCGTATGCGGCGGCGAAGGGCCGGATCTTCGGCGCGACGACGACGCGCGTGCTCAACCGCGACGATGCGGCCGTGATGAAGTTCGCGCCGGCCGCCGGCGCGGCCGATGCGGCGCGCACGGTCACGTTCGGCCTGAATGAACCGGCGCAGGACGGCGACTACGGCCTGTCGCGCGACAACGGCATCGCGTGGCTGGTCGAGGCGGTCGACCGCGACGCGCCGGACGAAACGACGACGAGCCGCAGGCGCAAGCGCGACGGCGCGCATACGCCCGACATCGCGCAGAAGCGCCTGATGCCGGCCGACGCGCTGCGCATCCGTGGGCTGCACAACGCGGCGAACGCGCTGGCCGCGTTCGCGCTCGCGCGTGCGATCGACCTGCCGGCCGCGCCGCTGCTGCACGCGCTGCGCGAATACCGCGGCGAAGCGCATCGCGTCGAAGTGATCGCGACGATCGACGACGTGGACTACGTCGACGACAGCAAGGGCACGAACGTCGGCGCGACGGTGGCCGCGCTCGACGGGCTCGCGCAGAAGATCGTGCTGATCGCCGGCGGCGACGGCAAGGGTCAGGATTTCGCGCCGCTGGTCGCACCGGTCGCGCGCTGGTGCCGTGCGGTGATGCTGATCGGCCGCGACGCGCCGGCGATTCGCGACACGCTTGCCGAAACCGGCGTGCCGCTTGCCGACCACACGACGCTCGAAGGCGCGGTGCGGGCCGCCGCCGAGCTCGCCGAGCCGGGCGATGCGGTGCTGCTGTCGCCCGCGTGCGCGAGCCTCGACATGTTCAGGAACTACGCCCATCGCGCGGATGTGTTCCGCGCGGCGGTGGATGAAATCGCCATCGACAAAGGAGCGACGCCATGAGCTGGTCCGATCGCCTCGTCTCGCGTTTCAACGACCGGCGCGACACCGGCGGCAATGCGGCCGGCGGCCGCGTCGCGTCGGCCACGCGCGCCGCGACCGGCGGCCTCGCGAGTGTCGTCAACGGCGTGCGGCCGAGCCGCTCGCGGATGCTCGACTTCGACTACTCGCTGCTGTGGGTCGCGATCGCGCTGCTCGGGCTCGGCGTCGTGATGGTGTATTCGGCGTCGATCGCGATGCCCGATTCGCCGAAATACGCGTCGTATCACGATTACGCGTTCCTGATGCGCCACTGCATATCGCTCGTCGTCGCGTTCATCGCGGCGGTGATCGCGTTCCGCGTGCCCGTGTCGACCTGGGACAAATACGCGCCGCATCTCTTCCTGATCGCGCTGGTCAGCCTCGTGATCGTGCTGATTCCGCACGTCGGCAAGGGCGTGAACGGCGCGCGCCGCTGGATTCCGCTCGGCATCACGAACATGCAGCCGTCGGAAATCATGAAGCTCGCGGTGACGATCTACGCGGCGAACTACACGGTGCGCAAGCAGGAGTACATGCAAAGCTTCGCGAAGGGCTTCCTGCCGATGGCGTTCGCGGTCGGTCTCGTCGGCGCGCTGCTGCTGCTCGAGCCGGACATGGGCGCGTTCATGGTGGTCGCCGCGATCGCGATGGGCGTGCTGTTCCTCGGCGGCGTGAACGGCAAGCTGTTCGGCGGCCTGGTCGCGACGGCGGTCGGCACCTTCACGATGCTCGTATGGCTGTCGCCGTGGCGTCGCGAGCGGATCTTCGCGTATCTCGATCCGTGGGACGAACGTTATGCGCAGGGCAAGGCATACCAGCTCACGCACTCGCTGATCGCGTTCGGCCGCGGCGAGTGGTTCGGCGTCGGCCTCGGCGGCAGCGTCGAGAAGCTGAACTACCTGCCCGAAGCGCATACCGACTTCATCCTCGCGGTGATCGGCGAGGAACTCGGCTTCGTCGGCGTGCTGGTCGTGATCCTGCTGTTCTACTGGATCGTGCGCCGCGCGTTCGAGATCGGCCGCCAGGCGCTCGCGCTCGACCGCACGTTCGCGGGTCTGACGGCGAAGGGCATCGGTATCTGGTTCGGCGCGCAGACGTTCATCAACATGGGCGTGAACCTCGGCCTGCTGCCGACCAAGGGCCTGACGCTGCCGCTCGTGAGCTACGGCGGCTCGGGCATCTTGCTGAATTGCGTCGCGCTCGCGGTACTGCTGCGGGTCGACTATGAAAATCGCGTATTGATGCGCGGAGGGAAAGTATGACCGCGTCGCGACGCACGCTGATGGTGATGGCAGGCGGCACCGGGGGCCACGTGTTCCCGGGGCTCGCGGTCGCGCACCGGATGGAAGCGGCGGGCTGGCGCGTCGTATGGCTCGGCAATCCGGCCGGGATGGAAGCGACGCTCGTGCCGAAGCACGGCATTCCGATGGAATACGTGCGCTTCGGCGGACTGCGCGGCAAGGGCCTGAAGACCAAGCTGACGCTGCCGTTCAACCTGCTGCGCGCGTGCTGGCAGAGCCTGGGCGCGCTGCGCCGCGTGCGGCCGGACGTCGTGCTCGGGATGGGCGGCTACATCACGTTCCCGGCGGGCGTGATGACCGCGCTGTCGGGCCGTCCGCTCGTGCTGCACGAACAGAATTCGATCGCCGGTCTCGCGAACAAGGTGCTCGCGAAATTCGCGAAGCGCGTGCTGGTTGCGTTCCCCGGTGCGCTGCCGCACGCGGAATGGACCGGCAACCCGATTCGCGCGGAACTTGCGCGCACGGAAACGCCCCAAGCACGCTATGCGTCGCGCAGCGGCCCGCTGAACGTGCTGGTCGTCGGCGGCAGTCTCGGCGCCGCCGCGCTGAACGAAGTCGTGCCGCGCGCGCTGGCGCTGCTGGCGCCGGGCGAGCACCCGCGCGTCGTGCACCAGGCCGGCGCGAAGCACATCGATGCACTGAAGGCGAATTACGAAGCGGCCGGTTTCGCCGGCGGCGACGACGTGCGGCTCGTGCCGTTCATCGACGACATGGCGACCGCGTACGCAGCGGCGGATCTCGTGATCTGCCGCTCCGGCGCGATGACGGTGTCGGAGATCGCGGCGGTGGGCGTGGCGGCGCTGTTCGTGCCGTTCCCGTACGCAGTCGACGATCACCAGACGACCAACGCCGCGTTCCTCGCCGATGCGGGCGCGGCGGTGCTGGTGCAACAACGCGACCTGTCGGCGGAACTGCTTGCCGACTGGCTGCGCGGCCAGTCGCGGGCGTCGCTCGCGGACATGGCGGAGCGTTCGCGCTCGCTGGCGAAGCCCGAGGCCACCGATGAAGTCGCGCGCGTCTGCGCGACGGTGGCCGGCGCGAACCTGGAACAACTGCAATGAAACACATCGTCAAACATATTCATTTCGTCGGGATCGGCGGCGCGGGCATGAGCGGCATCGCCGAAGTGCTCGTCAACCTCGGCTACGAGGTCAGCGGCTCCGACCTGTCGCGCAATGCGGTGACCGACCGTCTCGAGGCGCTCGGCGCGCGGATCGCGATCGGCCACGACGCGGCGAACATCGAGGGCGCGAACGCGGTCGTCGTGTCGACGGCCGTGCGCTCGGACAACCCCGAAGTGCTGGCCGCGCGCCACCAGCGCGTGCCGATCGTGCAGCGTGCGGTGATGCTCGCGGAACTGATGCGCCTGAAGCAGGGGATCGCGATTGCCGGCACGCACGGCAAGACCACGACGACGAGCCTCGTCGCGAGCGTGCTCGCGGCGGGCGGGCTGGACCCGACCTTCGTGATCGGCGGCCGGCTGATCAGCGCCGGCGCGAACGCACGGCTCGGCACGGGCGACTTCATCGTCGCCGAGGCCGACGAGTCGGACGCGTCGTTCCTGAACCTGTATCCGGTGATCGAAGTCATCACGAACATCGACGCCGATCACATGGACACCTACGGCCACGATTTCGCGCGGCTCAAGCAGGCGTTCATCGAATTCACGCAGCGCCTGCCGTTCTACGGCAGCGCGGTGGTGTGCGTCGACGATCCGAACGTGCGGCAGATCATCCCGTTCATCTCGAAGCCGGTCGTGCGCTACGGGCTGTCGCCGGATGCGCAGGTGCGCGCGGAAGACATCGATGCGCGCGACGGCCGCATGCACTTCACGGTGATCCGCGAAGGCCGGGCGCCGCTCGCGGTGGTGCTGAACCTGCCGGGCCTGCACAACGTGCAGAACGCGCTCGCGGCGATCGCGATCGCGACCGATCTCGGCGTGGCGGACGACGCGATCCAGCAGGCGCTGGCGGAATTCAACGGCGTCGGCCGGCGCTTCCAGCGCTACGGCGAGGTGCCGAGCGCGGACGGCGGCCAGTACACGCTGATCGACGACTACGGCCACCACCCCGTCGAAATGGCCGCGACGATCGCGGCCGCGCGCGGCGCGTTCCCGGGCCGCCGCCTCGTGCTGGCGTTCCAGCCGCACCGCTACACGCGCACGCGCGACTGTTTCGACGACTTCGTCAACGTGCTGTCGACGGTCGATGCGCTGGTGCTGACGGAAGTCTATGCCGCGGGCGAAGCGGCGATCGCGACGGCCAACGGCGACGCGCTGTCGCGTGCGCTGCGCGCGGTGGGGAAGGTCGACCCGGTGTTCGTCGCGACGGTCGACGACGTGCCGGACGCATTGGCCAAGGTCGCCCGGAACGGCGACGTGGTAATCACGATGGGTGCGGGCTCGATCGGCGGCGTGCCGGCGAAGCTTGCGCAACACACACAACAGAAGGCATGACATGAGCGGGATCGATCCGAAACGTTTCGGCAAGGTGGCGGTGTTGTTCGGCGGCGAGTCCGCCGAGCGCGAGGTGTCGCTCACCTCGGGCCGTCTCGTGCTGCAGGGCCTGCGCGACGCGGGCATCGACGCGCATCCGTTCGACCCGGCCGAGCGGCCGCTGTCGGCGCTGAAGGACGAAGGCTTCGTGCGTGCGTTCAACGCGCTGCACGGCGGCTACGGCGAGAACGGCCAGATCCAGGGCGCGCTCGACTTCTACGGGATCCGCTACACGGGCAGCGGTGTGCTCGGCTCGGCGCTCGGCCTCGACAAGTTCCGCACGAAGCTCGTGTGGCAGCAGACGGGCGTGCCGACGCCGCCGTTCGAGACGGTGATGCGCGGCGACGACTACGCGGCGCGCGCGACGGACATCGTCGCGAAGCTCGGCCTGCCGCTGTTCGTGAAGCCGGCGAGCGAAGGCTCGAGCGTCGCGGTGCTGAAGGTGAAGACGGCCGACGCGTTGCCCGCCGCACTGTCGGAAGCCGCGACGCACGACAAGATCGTGATCGTCGAGAAGAGCATCGAAGGCGGCGGTGAATACACTGCGTGCATCGCCGGCGATCTCGACCTGCCGCTGATCAAGATCGTGCCGGCCGGCGAGTTCTACGACTACCACGCGAAGTATGTCGCCGACGATACGCAGTACCTGATTCCGTGCGGGCTGCCCGCGGAACAGGAAGTGGAACTGAAGCGCATCGCGCGTCGCGCGTTCGACGTGCTCGGCTGCACCGACTGGGGCCGGGCGGACTTCATGCTCGACGCCGCCGGCAACGCGTATTTCCTGGAAGTGAACACGGCCCCCGGGATGACCGATCACTCGCTGCCGCCGAAGGCCGCGCGCTCGATCGGCATCAGCTATTCGGAGCTGGTCGTGAAGGTGCTGTCGCTTACGCTCAACGACTGACGCAGGAACGGAACGACGTATGTGGAACAACGTTCGCCAACTCAACCTTGCCGCCAGCGCGCTGTACGCGCTGCTGCTGCTCGTGTTGGCGGCGGCCGGCTGCTACTGGCTGATCCAGCGTCCGACGTTCGCGTTGCGCGAAATCCGGATCGACGGCGACACCGAGCACATCAACTCGCCGACGGTGCGTGCGGGCGTGGTCGGCCGGCTGAAGGGCAATTTCTTCACGGTCGATCTCGACACGGCGCGTGCCGCGTTCGAGCAGATGCCGTGGGTGCGCCACGCGAGCGTGCGCCGGGTGTGGCCGAATGCGCTGGCTGTCACGCTCGAGGAGTACAAACCGCTCGGGACCTGGGGCAGCGCGCAGCTCGTGAGCGTCGACGGCGAGCTGTTCACCGCGAACCAGGGCGAACTGGATCAGGAACTGCCTGCGTTCGACGGCCCGGAGGGCAGTGCGAAGGAAGTCGTCACGCGGTATCGCGACTTCGCGAACTGGTTTGCGCCGCTGAAGGCGGCGCCGGAAGAAGTGACGCTGTCGGCGCGCTACGCGTGGACGGTGAAGCTGTCGAACGGCATGCAGGTCGAACTGGGCAAGGAGCGCACCAGCGAAACCCTGCATGACCGGAGCCAGCGCCTCGTCGCCGCGTGGTCGGCCGTCACGGAGCGTTGGGGCAACGACATCGAGTACGCGGACCTGCGTTATCCGAACGGATTCGCGATTCGTGCGGCAGGCATGCGGTTCCTGACCGATACCGACAAGCGCAAGAAGTAACGAGAGATCACACGCAAGAGCACTTTATGAGCAAAGACTACAAGGATCTGCTGGTTTCCCTCGACATCGGCACGTCGAAGGTGGTGGCCATCGTCGCCGAGCTGAAGGGCGAAGGCCATTACGAGGTGATCGGCCTCGGCCAGAGCGAATCGAAGGGTCTGAAGAAGGGCGTGGTGGTCAACATCGAGGCCACCGTGCAGTCGATCCAGCGCGCGCTCGAGGAAGCCGAGCTGATGGCCGACTGCAAGATCACCAACGTGTTCACGGGGATTGCCGGCAGCCACATCCGCAGCTTCAACTCGAGCGGGATGGTCGCGATCAAGGACAAGGAAGTCACGCAGACCGACGTCGCGCGCGTGATCGAGACCGCGAAGGCGATCAACATCCCGACCGACCAGCAGGTGCTGCACATCCTCACGCAGGAATTCATCATCGACGGCCAGGAAGACGTGCGCGAGCCGATCGGGATGAGCGGCATCCGCCTCGAGGTGAAGGTGCACATCGTGACGGGCGCGGTCAGTGCCGCGCAGAACATCGTCAAGTGCGTGCGCCGCTGCGGGCTGGAAGTGAACGACCTGATCCTGCAGCCGCTCGCGTCGTCGCTGGCGGTGCTGACGGAAGACGAGAAGGATCTCGGCGTGGTGCTGGTCGACGTCGGCGGCGGCACGACCGACATCGCGATCTTCGCCGAAGGCGCGATCCGCCACACCGCGGTGATTCCGATCGCCGGCGACCAGATCACGAGCGACATCGCGATGGCGCTGCGCACGCCGACGCCGGACGCGGAAGACATCAAGGTCGGCTACGGGATCGCGAAGCAGGCGCTCGCCGATCCGGACGAGATGGTGGAAGTGCCGGGCCTCGGCGAACGCGGTCCGCGCACGCTGTCGCGCCAGGCGCTTGCCGCCGTGATCGAGCCGCGCGTCGAGGAACTGTTCTCGCTCGTGCAGCAGGTCGTGCGCGAGTCGGGTTACGAAGAACTGCTGAGCTCCGGCGTGGTCATTACCGGCGGGGCTTCGATGATGCCGGGCATGGTCGAGCTCGGCGAAGACATTTTCCTGAAACCGGTGCGCATCGGCGCGCCGGAATACGCAGGCGGCCTCGCCGACGTGGTGCGCAACCCGCGCTACTCGACGGCGATGGGCCTGCTCGTCGAAGGCAGCGCTCAGCGCATGCGCGGCCGCAAGGTCGCCGTGCAGTCCGGCAACGCGGGGCAGATCTTCTCGCGGATGAAGGAATGGTTCCTGAGCAACTTCTGACGGACGAATCGAATCGAAATTCGCGCTGGTGCCGGCGGCTGGCGCGCGACAGGGGGTTGCCCGATCTCCTGCCGAATAACGGCCGAGCAGGTTTATTTTCTTGACGGAGGCAACAATGGAATTCGAAATGCTGGAAACCGAAACCAACGGCACCATCATCAAGGTGGTGGGCGTTGGCGGCGCTGGCGGCAATGCCGTTCAGCACATGATCAACCGTGGCGTGCAGGGCGTCGACTTCATCGTGATGAACACCGACGCACAGGCGCTGTCGCGTGCGCGCGCACCGTCCGTGATCCAGCTGGGCAACACCGGCCTCGGCGCCGGCGCGAAGCCGGAGATGGGCAAGGCGGCGGCGGAAGAGGCGCGCGAGCGCATCGCCGATGCACTGCGTGGCGCGCACATGGTGTTCATCACGGCCGGCATGGGTGGCGGCACGGGCACGGGCGCAGCGCCGGTGGTCGCGCAGATCGCGAAGGAGATGGGCATCCTGACGGTGGGTGTCGTCAGCAAGCCGTTCGAATTCGAAGGCGGCAAGCGCATGCGCGTCGCGGAAGCAGGTTCGCAGCAACTGGAGGATCACGTCGACTCGCTGATCGTCGTCCTGAACGACAAGCTGTTCGACGTGATGGGCGATGACGCCGAGATGGACAAGTGCTTCCAGTGCGCGGACGACGTGTTGAACAACGCGGTGGCAGGCATTGCTGAAATCATCAATGTCGATGGCCTCGTGAACGTCGACTTCGAAGACGTGAAGACGGTGATGGGCGAGCAGGGCAAGGCGATGATGGGCACGGCGACGGTCGCCGGCGTCGATCGCGCGCGCCTCGCGGCGGAACAGGCCGTGGCGAGCCCGCTGCTCGAAGGCGTCGATCTGTCGGGCGCGCGCGGCGTGCTGGTCAACATCACGTCGAGCCGTTCGCTGCGCCTGTCGGAGACGCGCGAAGTGATGAACACGATCAAGAGCTACGCGGCGGAAGATGCCACGGTGATCTTCGGTGCGGTGTACGACGACGCAATGGGCGATGCGCTGCGCGTGACGGTCGTGGCGACGGGTCTGGGCCGTGCGGCGAAGAAGCAGCAATCGGCGCCGATGACGCTGCTGCGCACGGGTACCGACAACCAGCCGGTCAGCGCGGTCTCGCACGGCTATGCGCAGCCGCAACACGTCAGCACGGCCGACTACGGCGCGCTCGATACGCCGGCGGTGTGGCGCAACTCGCGCGAAACCGCGGCATCGCACGTGCAGGCGCTGCAGGAAAAGGGTGTCGACACGTACGACATCCCGGCTTTCCTGCGCAAGCAGGCTGACTGACGACGCACACAGGCGAAGCCGCGGCGCAATCAGTGGGATTGCCGCGGTAACGCCGGCGTGACGGATGCTACGGACCACGACAGGCCGCGTCGGATGCGACGCCGGGCCGGGAAACGTGCCCTCTTCGCTCGAGCGAGGCGGGATGGGCCGTGCTGTCCGCAACACGCCGAAAAACCGTATCGCTATGAGGGACCAGCCATGATTCAAGTGGGCGACGCGCTGCCCGACGCGCAACTGTTCGAGTTCATCGACGACGCGCGCGAAGGCTGCACGCTGGGGCCGAATGCCTGCAGCGTGCGCGACCAGGTTGCGGGAAAGCGGGTGGTGATCTTCGGATTGCCGGGCGCTTTCACGCCGACCTGCTCGGCGCAGCATGTGCCGGGCTATGTCGAGCACGCCGAGCAACTGCGCTCGGCGGGCATCGACGAGCTCTGGTGCGTGTCCGTCAACGACGCATTCGTGATGGGCGCATGGGGACGTGATCTGCACACCGCGGGCAAGGTGCGCATGATGGCGGACGGCAGCGCTGCTTTCACTCATGCGCTGGGGCTGACGCAGGATTTGTCCGCGCGTGGCATGGGAATCCGTTCCCTGCGCTACGCGATGGTGGTCGACGACGGTGTGGTCAAGACGCTGGCCGTCGAAGCGCCGGGCAAGTTCGAAGTGAGCGATGCGGCGAGTGTGCTCGCGACGTTGACGTCCTGATCGTGCGGTGCGCCGTTGCCTGCCGGCAACGCTGCTCACCCGCCTCAGGGCAGTTGTAACACGGGCCGATGACCGGAAACGCCTCCGTTCCGGGCATCGGCCCGTCCCGTATCGGCGCGGGTAAACAGCCGAAACAGATTGATACGCAGTTTCAAACAGCGTTGAATAGGGAATTACGCTATAATCCCGTCTATCGAATATAACTCCTGATTGAGATTCTCAATCAAGTTGAAGAACACCATGCTGAAGCAGCGCACCATCAAATCCATCGTGAAGACCGTGGGTATCGGTGTCCACTCGGGCCGCAAGATCGAGTTGACGCTTCGTCCCGCCGCGCCCGGCACGGGCATCGTCTTTTCACGCGTCGACCTGCCCACGCCCGTCGACATTCCCGCGTCGGCGATGTCGATCGGCGACACGCGGCTCGCGTCGGTGCTGCAGAAGGATGGCGTGCGCGTGTCGACCGTCGAGCATCTGATGTCCGCGTGTGCAGGTCTCGGCATCGACAACCTGTATGTCGATGTGACGGCCGAGGAAATCCCGATCATGGACGGTAGCGCGGCAACGTTCGTGTTCCTGATCCAGTCCGCGGGCATCGAGGAGCAGAACGCGCCGAAGCGCTTCATCAAGGTGAAGAAACCGGTTGAAATCCGCGACGGTGACAAGTTCGCACGTCTCGATCCGTACTTCGGCTTCAAGCTGAAGTTCTCGATCGACTTCCGCCACCCGGCCGTCGACAAGACCGGCCAGGAACTCGAGGTCGATTTCGCGACCACGTCGTACGTGCGCGAGATCGCGCGTGCGCGCACGTTCGGCTTCGCGCACGAGGCCGAGATGCTGCGCGAGATCGGTCTGGCGCGCGGCGGCAGCATGGACAACGCGATCGTGCTCGACGAGTACCGGATCCTGAACAACGACGGGCTGCGCTACGACGACGAGTTCGTGAAGCACAAGATGCTCGACGCGATCGGCGACCTGTACGTGATCGGCCATCCGCTGCTGGCGTCGTACACCGCGTACAAGTCGGGCCACGGCCTGAACAACGCGTTGCTGCGCGAACTGCTCGCGCACGAAGACGCGTACGAGATCGTCACGTTCGACGATCCGCAGGCGGCGCCGAAAGGGTTTGCGTTCGACGCGCAGACGGCCTTCGCGTGAGCTGCGTTCAGCGCAAGCGATAAAAAAGCGGCCTTCGGGCCGCTTTTTTGTTGGCCGGCCGCTGCCGGCGACGCGTACCGTCAACGCGGCTTCGCGCCGTGCCGGGCCGCCATCCGCGCGAGCGCGGCCTGCAGCGGCGACGGCTCGAGGTGATCGGCGAGGTCGCGCAGTGCGGCGGCGCCGACCGAGGTCATCCGCGCCTGCTTCACGTGCGGAGGCTCCGGCGCATCCTTCGGCCTTACACGCACGCGCAGCGTCGTCACCGGCCAGCCGCGCTTCTGAAGATCGCCGAGCAGGCGCGGCTCGACCTGCCGCAGCCGGGCGGCCAGCGCATTGTGCGCGGCAAAGAGGGTCAGGGTGCCGTCCTTGATGAAGCCCGGTTCGACATGATTCGCAAGATAGTCGGGCAGGAACTCGCCCAGGTCGCGCTGCAGCGACGCGATCTGCTCGACGCCGGCACGCAGGGCCGCGAACGCGTCGGTACGGCCGAGCACTTCGGACACGGGTTGCGGGCGATAGGCGGCGAGCGGGCCGAAACGCTTGGAAAATCGGTTCATCGAGGCATTCTTCGAGCGCGCACGCGCGCGGACGTTGCCGCCGATTGTACCCGTGCCGGCCCGCGCACGGGCGGCTTTCGGGCCGTTCGCCCGGTCGCCGGCGCGGGCTCGGCACACGGCGCGAGTCCGGCCGGGACACGGGCGCATGCTTCCCCGCGTGCTAAAATTCCTCGTTTGATTCCACTAATTCGCTAAGCCGCCGAGGCTCGGGCGTCGGGGCGCGCAACACGCGCCGGGCGCCGGTGCTGCGACGCAGGGTCCGATCCGATGACAACCGGTTTTCTCCAGAAAATTTTTGGCAGCCGCAACCAGCGGCTCGTCAAGCAATACCAAAAGACCGTCGCGACGATCAATGCGCTCGAAACGCAGATCGAGCAACTGACGGACGACCAGTTGCGCGGCAAGACGGATGAGTTCCGCCAGCGGATCGCGGGCGGCGAGTCGCTCGACAAGCTGCTGCCCGAGGCGTTCGCGGTCTGCCGGGAGGCGAGCCGCCGCGTGCTGAAGATGCGCCACTTCGACGTGCAGATGATCGGCGGCATGGTGCTCCACTACGGCAAGATCGCGGAAATGCGCACCGGCGAGGGCAAGACGCTCGTCGCGACGCTGCCCGTGTACCTGAACGCGCTGGCCGGCCGCGGCGTGCACGTCGTGACGGTCAACGACTATCTCGCGCAGCGCGACGCCGAATGGATGGCGCGCCTCTACAACTTCCTCGGTCTGTCGGTCGGCATCAACCTGTCCGGCATGGAGCACGACCAGAAGCAGCAGGCCTATGCGTCGGACATCACCTACGGAACGAACAACGAGTTCGGCTTCGACTACCTGCGCGACAACATGGTCTACGAGACCGACGCGCGCGTGCAGCGGGCCCTGAACTTCGCGGTCGTCGACGAAGTGGACTCGATCCTGATCGACGAGGCGCGTACGCCGCTGATCATCTCGGGCCAGGCGGAAGATCACACCGAACTGTACGTGCGGATGAACGCGCTGCCGCCGCTGCTCGAGCGCCAGATCGGCGAGGAAAAGGCCGACGGCACGGGCGTCGAGAAGCCGGGCGACTACACGCTCGACGAGAAGGCGCGCCAGGTGTTCCTGACGGAGTCGGGCCACGAGAAGGCCGAGCGGCTGCTCGCCGAATGGGGCCTGATCGGCGAGGGCGAGAGCCTGTACGCGCCGCAGAACATCACGCTGATGCACCACGTGTACGCGGCGCTGCGCGCCCACACGCTGTTCCACAAGGACCAGCACTACGTCGTGCAGAACGGCGAAGTGGTGATCGTCGACGAATTCACGGGTCGCCTGATGGCCGGCCGCCGCTGGTCCGACGGCCTGCACCAGGCGGTCGAGGCGAAGGAGCACGCGAAGATCCAGAGCGAGAACCAGACGCTCGCGTCGATCACGTTCCAGAACTACTTCCGGATGTACGCGAAGCTCGCCGGCATGACCGGTACGGCAGACACCGAAGCGTACGAATTCAACGAGATCTACGGCCTCGAGACGGTCGTGATCCCGACCAACCGTCCGCCGAAGCGGATCGACAAGCAGGACCAGATCTACAAGACGGCCAAGGAGCGCTACGACGCGGTGATCCGCGACATTCGCGAGTGCTACGAGCGCGGTCAGCCGGTGCTGGTCGGCACGACGTCGATCGAGAATTCGGAACTGCTGTCGCACCTGCTGAAGCAGGCCGGGCTGCCGCACGAGGTGCTGAACGCGAAGCAGCACGAGCGTGAAGCCGCGATCGTCGCGGAAGCCGGCCGACCGAACCGCATCACGATCGCGACCAACATGGCCGGTCGCGGTACCGACATCGTGCTCGGCGGCAACGCCGAGAAGCAGGCCGCGTTCATCGAAGCCGACGACGCGATCCCGGCCGACGAAAAGGCGCGCCGCATCAAGCAGTTGCACGACGAGTGGGAAACGCTGCACGAGCAGGTGAAGGCCGCGGGCGGCCTGCACATCATCGGCACCGAGCGCCACGAATCGCGCCGGATCGACAACCAGCTGCGCGGCCGTGCGGGCCGCCAGGGCGATCCGGGCTCGTCGCGCTTCTACCTGTCGCTCGATGATCCGCTGCTGCGCATCTTCGCGGGCGACCGCGTGCGCTCGATCATGGATCGCCTGAAGATGCCGGAAGGCGAGGCGATCGAGGCCGGCATCGTCACGCGTTCGATCGAGTCCGCACAGCGCAAGGTCGAAGCGCGCAACTTCGACATCCGCAAGCAGCTGCTCGAATACGACGACGTGTCGAACGACCAGCGCAAGGTGATCTACCAGCAGCGCAACGAACTGCTCGAAGCCCACGACATCACCGAGACGATCTCGGCGATGCGTCACGGCGTGATCACCGAAGTCGTCCGCCAGTTCGTGCCGGAAGGCAGCATCGAGGAACAGTGGGACGTGCCCGAGCTCGAGGAAGCGCTGCGCAACGACTGGCAGCTCGACCTCGCGATCCAGGAAATGGTGAACGAGTCGACGTCGATCACGGCCGAGGAGATCCTCGACGCCGTGACGACCGCAGCCGACGAGCAGTACGAGGCGAAGGTCGCGCTGGTCGGCCGCGAATCGTTCAGCGCGTTCGAGCGTTCGGTGATGCTGCAGACGGTCGACCGCCTGTGGCGCGAACACCTCGCGGCGCTCGACCACCTGCGTCAGGGTATCCACCTGCGCGGCTATGCGCAGAAGAACCCGAAGCAGGAATACAAGCGCGAAGCGTTCGAGCTGTTTGCCGCAATGCTCGAGGCGATCAAGCAGGAAGTCACGCGCATCGTGATGAACGTGCAGATCCAGTCGCCGGAGCAGCTCGAGGAAGCCGCCGAGCAGATCGAGGAGCGCGGCGGTCATCTCGAGAACGTCGAGTACCAGCACGCCGACTATGCGGAATCCGGCGCGCCGGTCGCGAATGTCGCGGCGGCCACCGCGGCCATGGCGACGGCCGACATGGTCGGCAGCGCGATGACCCACAGCGGCCCCGGCGGCGAGATGCCGAAGGTCGGCCGCAACGATCCGTGCCCGTGCGGCAGCGGCAAGAAGTACAAGCAATGTCACGGGAAGCTGTCATGATCGGCGGCGGCGCGCATCCGCGTGCCGCTTCGTTCGCAGCTTCGAGTCAGTGATGTGAGTTGCGGCGGCCCGCTCGTGCGGCCGCCGGTTCTTCCAATCGATGCCGGCGCATGCCGGCATTTTCCATCCGGCAGGTGTGCCCCATGGCTGTCAATTTTCCGTCGATCGATCCCGCCCAACTCCATCCCGTCGCCGGCGTCACGCTCGGCTGGGCGGAAGCGAACATCCGCAAGCCGAATCGCAAGGACGTGCTGGTCATCTCCGTCGACGAAGGGGCGACGGTCGCCGGCGTATTCACCGAGAACCGCTTCTGCGCCGCACCGGTGACGGTGTGCCGCGAGCACCTGGCAAAGGTGCGTGACGGCGGCGCGGGCATCCGCGCGCTCGTCGTGAACACGGGCAATGCGAACGCGGGCACCGGCGAGCCGGGCCTCGTGAACACGCGCGAAACCTGCTCGGAACTCGCGCGCCTCGCGGGCATCAACGCCGCGCAGGTGCTGCCGTTCTCGACCGGCGTGATTCTCGAGCCGCTGCCGATCGAGCGCCTGAAGGCCGGGCTGCCGGCCGCGCTCGCGAACCGCAAGGCCGCGAACTGGTACGACGCCGCGCAGGCGATCATGACGACCGACACGCTGCCGAAGGCCACGTCGCGTCAGGTGACGATCGACGGCCACACGGTCACGCTGACGGGCATCAGCAAGGGCGCGGGCATGATCAAGCCGAACATGGCGACGATGCTCGGCTTCCTCGCGTTCGATGCGAACGTCGCGCAGCCGGTGCTCGACACGCTCGTGAAGGAAGTGGCCGACCGCTCGTTCAACTGCATCACGATCGACGGCGACACGTCGACCAACGACTCGTTCATCCTGATCGCGTCGGGCAAGAGCACGCTGCCGGCGATCACGTCGACCGACTCGCCGGCCTATGCGGCGCTGCGCGACGCGGTCACGCAGGTCGCCCAGATGCTGTCGCAACTGATCGTGCGCGACGGCGAAGGCGCGACGAAATTCATGACGGTGCAGGTCGAAGGCGGCAAGAACGTCGCCGAGTGCCGCCAGATCGCATACGCGATCGGCCATTCGCCGCTGGTCAAGACGGCTTTCTACGCATCCGACCCCAACCTGGGCCGGATCCTCGCGGCGATCGGCTACGCGGGTGTCACGGATCTCGACGTCGGCAAGATCGATCTCTATCTCGACGACGTACTCGTCGCGAAGGCCGGTGGCCGCAACCCGGCTTACCAGGAAGAGGACGGCCAGCGTGTGATGAAGCAGAGCGAAATCACGATCCGGGTGCTGCTCGGTCGCGGCGACGCGCAGGCAACCGTCTGGACGTGCGACTTGTCGCACGATTACGTGAGCATCAACGCGGATTACCGCTCCTGATCGGGAGCGCTCGAACGACATGGACAAGCTCGAACAGTTTCTGACGCGCGCGGAAGCGCTGCTCGGCCGCCTCGAGGGGATGCTGCCGCCCGCAGCGGCGGCCGTCGACTGGCATGCCGCCACCGCGTTCCGCTGGCGCAAGCGCCAGGGGCGCGGCTATCTGCAGCCGGTGCCGGCCGCGTCGACGATCACGCTCGGCGACCTGCACAACATCGATCGGCAGAAAGGGCTGATCGAGCAGAACACGCGGCAGTTCGTGCAGTGCAAGCCGGCGAACAACGTGCTGCTGACCGGTGCCCGCGGCACCGGCAAGTCGTCGCTGATCAAGGCGTGCCTGAACGCGTATGCGAAGGACGGGCTGCGCCTGATCGAAGTCGACAAGGACGACCTGCACGATCTCGGCGATATCGTCGAGCTGATCTCGCAGCGTCCGGAGCGGTTCATCGTGTTTTGCGACGACCTGTCGTTCGAGGACGGCGAATCGGGCTACAAGGCGCTGAAGGTCGCGCTCGACGGCTCGATCGCCGCGCAGTCCGACAACGTGCTGATCTACGCGACGTCGAACCGCCGGCATCTGCTGCCCGAGTACATGAGCGACAACGAGTCGTACAAGCATTTGCCGGACGGCGAGATCCACCCCGGCGAAGTCGTCGAGGAAAAGATCTCGCTGTCGGAGCGCTTCGGCCTGTGGGTCAGCTTCTACCCGTTCAAGCAGGACGACTACCTCGACATCGTCGCGCACTGGCTGCGCCATTTCGGCTGCGCGGACGCCGAGATCGAGACCGCACGCGGCGACGCGCTCGTGTGGGCGCTCGAGCGCGGTTCGCGTTCGGGGCGCGTCGCATGGCAGTTCGCGCGCGACTGGTCGGGCCGCAAGGAGCAGGCATGAGCACGAATTCCGCAACGAGCGCCGTGCGCGCGCCCGACGGCCGCAAGGTGACGGAAGTCGCGGTCGGCGTGATGGTTCAGCCGGACGGGCCGGACGGCCGCTGCCGCTACCTGCTCGCGCAGCGGCTGCAGGGCAAGCCGTACGAAGGCTACTGGGAGTTTCCGGGCGGCAAGCTGGAGGCCGGGGAGAGCGTCGAGGACGCGCTGGCGCGCGAGCTGCACGAGGAACTCGGCATCGAAGTCACGGCCAGCCACCGCTGGCATACGCTCGAGCACGATTATCCGCACGCGTACGTGCGGCTCTATTTCTGCAAGGTGACGGGCTGGACGGGCGAGCCGCACAGCAAGGAAGGGCAGGCGTTCGTATGGCAGCAACTGCCGGTCGAGGTCGCGCCGCTGTTGCCGGCGGCACTGCCGGTGCTGGAACTGCTCGAGAAGGAAGCGGCGTCGCAATGACGTCGTGACGGCCCGCCTGAAAGGCGGGCCATATCCCGCCCACGGGCGGTGCCGCGCGCCGCTCAGCTGTCGCGGCGGCCGTCGGTGCCGTCTTCCTCCGACGACGGACCCTCGTCGGAGGACCCGCCGATCCGGTACTTTTCCGCGGCCCATGCGCCGAGGTCGAGCTGCTTGCAGCGGGCCGAACAGAAGGGCCGGAACTTGTTTTCAGGCGTCCAGCGCACTTCTGCGCCGCACGAAGGACATTTCACAACGGTAGTCATACGAAAGCGTCGAACCGGCACACGGCCGTTACAGATTGCACAGTGTCAGATGGAACGGCACGTCGATGTCCACCGCGCGCGGCCGCACGTCGCCGTCCTGCATGGTGAACCGTACCCACAGCATGTATTTGTTGGCGCTCGCTTCGGGAATCACGCGCAGCTCCGGCGGCACGCGCACCTGCATCAACTGGTAGGTGCGCCCCGACAGCATCTGCTGATAGCTGCCCTGCATCGCCATCACCTTCGATGCCTGGCCCGATTCGCGTGCGAGCCGCAGCACGATCGCCACCGCGTCGCGCAGCGGCAGCAGCGGCAGGATCCATTTCGCGATGTCCTGGCGCCGCTGTTCCGCGGGCCATTGCTGCCACGCATAGTACGACGGCAGGTCGAACTTGCACGTGCCGCCGGGAATCACCGCGCGGCTGCGGATGCTGGCGAGCCACTCGTTGTCGACCAGATGCTGCCCGGTCTTGCCCTGCATCTGCGCAAGATTGGCGAGCGTCTGCTCGATTTCGCCGAGCACGGCTTCGAGCGCATTCTGTTCGATGCCCGGATTGCCGCGAAAGGGGGCGAGCGTCTGGCGTTGACGTTCGAGCTCCTTCATCAGATCCGATTTCAGGTCCGCGCGGCCGGTGACCTCGGCGATCTCGAACAGCGTCGTCAGCGCGACGTGATGTTCACGCGGGTCCTCCTGAGCCAAAAAGAACGCGAAGCGCTCGAACAGGTCTTCGAGGCGCAACAGCGTGCGAATTCGCTCGTTGAACGGATACTCGTAAAGAATCAAGCGCGCTCGCCTCTAGGGTAGGGATTGAAACAATGCAGGACATTCTAATGCTCACGCTCTACCCTAGCAACGCACCAATTTCGTACACCATCACGATCGCGCGCGGCGGTCAGTGCGCGGCGGCCGCGAATCCGAGATAGCGATGGTGCAGTGCGTCCACCTGCGCGGCGAGCGCATCGGGTGTCGTCGCGTCGTTGACGATCACGTCGTCGGCCGCCGCGAGACGCGCTTCGCGCGTTGCCTGTCTTGCGATGATCGCTTCGACCTGTTCGCGCGTGAAATCATTGCGTCGCATCACACGTGCGATCTGCGTTTCGACCGGGCAGTCGACGACCAGCACGCGATCGCTGCGCGCCTTCCAATTACCTGACTCCACGAGCAGCGGCACGACGAAGATCACGTAAGGGCCCTGCGCTTCGCGGGCCTCGCGATCGGTCTCGGCGCGGATCAGCGGATGCGTGATCGCTTCGAGGCGCCGGCGTGCGTCGTCGTCGCTGAAAATGAGTGCGCGCATCTTCGCGCGATCGAGCGAGCCGTCGGCCGCGACGAAGTCCGGTCCGAATGCGTGCTCGATCGCCGGCATCGCGAGACCGGCAGGTGCGGTGATGCGGTGCGCGATCAGGTCGGTATCGACGAGCGATGCACCGCGTGCGGCGAACATGTCGGCGACGGTCGTCTTGCCGCTGCCGATGCCGCCGGTGAGTCCTATTGCAAACATGTGAGCCTCCGCCGGGTCGCCACAAGGAAGCGAAGCGCCTCCCCGCGACGCAGCGAACAAAGCGGACGCCGGCGGTGCGTCATGTCAGCCGCCGAGCGCCGAATAGAAAGGGGTGCCGAAAAACAGCGTCGCGACGCCGCCTGCCGCGAGGAACGGGCCGAACGGAATCGGCTCTTCGAAACGCATGCGCCCGCGCCAGGTCGCGACGAGCCCGACGAGCGCGCCCGTCACCGCGGCGAACAGCACGACCTGCGGCAGCGCGGCCCAGCCCATCCATGCGCCGAGCGCGGCGAGCAGCTTCAGGTCGCCGAAGCCGATGCCCTCGATGCCGCGCAGCCATTTGAACAGCCAGTAGACCGACCACAGGAACAGGTAGCCGGCCATCGCGCCGACCACGGCCGAACGCAGCGACGTGAACGTGCCGCCGAGGTTCAGTGCGATCCCGGCCCACAGCAGCGGCAGCGTCATCGAATCGGGCAGGTAGCCGGTCCGGATATCGATCGCGCTCATTGCCAGCAGCGCGGCGCACAGCCCGAACGCGGCGAGTGCGGCGACGGTGGGGCCGAACGCGGCGAGCGACCCGGCAGCGAGCAGCGCACCGGCGAGCTCGACGAGCGGATAGCGCACGCCGATCGCATGGCCGCACTGACGGCAGCGCCCGCGCAACAGCAGGTAGCTGACGAGCGGGATGTTCTCCCACGCGCGCAGCACGTGACCGCAATGCGGACAGGCGCTGCGCGGGCGCCACAGATCGTAGTGCGGCGGATAGCCGTCGTCCGGCGGTGCGCTCGCGCTGCCCGTCGCTTCCGCGATTTCGGCCTGCCAGGCACGCTGCATCATCACCGGAATCCGGTGCACGACGACATTCACGAAGCTGCCGACACACAGGCCGAGCACGACGGCGAAGGCATACTGCACCACGGGCGGCAGCATCGCCAGCGCGAGCAACGTGCTGTCGGGCGAGTCGAAAACGGTGGTCAGGGGCGCGGACGTCATGGGCTCGGGTTCGGGCTTGAAAGGCGACAGAATCGGTTGCGATGCTACACCACGTTGCCCAGCTGAAGGATGGGCAGATACATCGCGATCACGAGGCCGCCGACGAGTGCGCCCAGAACGATCACGATCAGCGGCTCGCCGAGCGCGGCGAGCGCATCGAGGCGCGCGTCGAGCTGACGCTCGCATAGCGCGGCGATATCGGCGAGCATCGTGTCGAGCGCACCGGTTTCCTCGGCGACGGCGATCGGCTGCACGACGTCGTCCGGGAAGCAGCCCGCCGCCTGCATCGCATCGGCAAGACGCGCGCCGCGCAGCACGCGCGTCGCGATCTGCGCGGTGGCCTGTTCGAACACTGGATGGCCGGCGGTGCGTTCGAGCGTGGCGAATGCATCGGCGAGCGGGACGCCCGCACCGAGCAGCGTGGCAAGCGAGCGGCACCAGCGCGCGGTCGCGAACCGCGTGAGCGCGCTACCGACGAGCGGCGCATTCAGCACGTGCCGCGCGGCCGTGTAGCGCAGCGATGGCGAGCGCCGCAGCGCGTGGCGCGCGGCGAGTCCCGCCACCGCTGCACCGGCGACGAACGTGCCGCCCCAAGCTGATGTCGCGGACGAGAGGGCGAGCAGGGCACGGGTCGGCGCCGGCAGTGCCGCGCCGAAGCCGTCGAAGATCTGCCGGAACGTCGGCACGACCCACACCATCAGCGCGGCCGAGATCGCGAGCGCGAACACGATGACGGCGACCGGGTAGGCGAGCGCGGCACGCAGCTTGCGCCATTGCGCGTCGGCGCGTTCGCGGTGCTCCGCGACGCGGGTCAGTACGGTGCCGAGCGCGCCCGATGCCTCGCCCACCTCGATCAACTGGCGGTACAGCGTGCCGAACTGGGACGGATAGCGTGCGAGCGCGGCGGCGAAGCGTTGCCCGCCGACGATCTCGCGTGCGAGGCCGGCGGCGATGCGCGGCAGACCGTCGCGTGTGCGGGTACGGGCGAGCATCTCGAGCGACGGTGCGAGCGGCAGTCCGGCTTGCAGCAGGCTCGCGAGCTGACGCGTGAAGCGCGTGACCTCCCGTGCGCCGGCCGCCGGTGGCCGGGCCGTGCCGCGGACGTCGAGCGACAACACCGCGACGCCGTCGCGCGCGAGCGCTGCACGCGCGGCGGCTGCATCGAAGGCGATGACGTTCCCGCGGCATGGCGCACCGTCGCGACGACGGCCGCGCCACGCGAAGCGGGTTTCGTGCGGCGGGGTAGGCATCGCGATTACGCGTCAGGCGTCGCGGCCAGCGCTTCCGCGACGCTCGTCGTGCCGTCGCGAACGTGCGCGAGTGCCGCGTCGCGCAGGCTGCGTACGCCCTCGGCTGCCGCGCATTGCGCGAGCGCGCCGACGCTTGCGCGCGCGACGATGCGTTCCGCCATCTCCGGTGAAACGGGCATCGTCTGATGCAGGCCGATCCGGCCTCGATAACCGATGCCGTGACAGGCGGCACAACCGCGCGCGACGAACGGGCGCCATCCGGATGCCAGTGCCGCCGAATCGCAGCCTGCTTCGCGCAGCGCGTGCGCCGACGCGTCCGAACGCACGCGGCAGGTGGCGCACAGACGCCGAACGAGGCGTTGCGCGGTGACGAGGCGCAGCGCGGCCGCCAGGTTGTACGGCGCGACACCGATGTCGAGCAGTCGCGCGACGGCTGCCGGCGCGTCGTTCGTGTGCAGCGTCGACAGCACGAGGTGCCCGGTCTGTGCAGCCTTGATCGCGACGTCGGCCGTCTCCGCATCGCGAATCTCGCCGACCATGATGACGTCCGGATCCTGCCGCAGCAGCGCGCGCAGCGCGGTGGCGAAGGTAAGCCCGGATTTTTCGGCCACGCCGACCTGGTTGATGCCGTCGAGCTGAATCTCGGCCGGGTCCTCGACCGTGCAGACGTTGTGCGCATCGCGGTCGAGCATTTGCAGCGCGCAGTAGAGCGACAGCGTCTTGCCGCTGCCGGTCGGGCCGGTGACGAGCACGAGCCCGTGCGGTGCGCGTATCGCGGCTTCCATTGCCGAGGCTTGCCGCGCGTCGAAGCCGAGGCGCGCAAGCGTGAGGTCGGGCGGCAGCGTTTCGAGGCGGCGCAACACGAGCTTCTCGCCGAACAGCGTGGGCAGCGAGCTGACCCGGAAGTCGCCGCGCATCCCGCCGTCGACCGCGATGCGCAGCCGGCCATCCTGCGGAAGCCGGCGCTCGGCGATGTCCATGCGGGCGAGCACCTTGATCCGCGTCACGAGCGCGTCGCGCAGATGAGCGGGCGGCCGCGCGTGTTCATGCAGGACGCCGTCGATGCGCAGGCGGATGCGCCAGCCTGCTTCGAACGGTTCGATGTGGATGTCGGACGCGTCGCGCACGCGGGCGGCGTGCAGCGTGTCGGTCAGCAGCCGTACGGCGGGCGAGTCGTCGAGTTGCGTCGCATCGAGCGAACGGGGCGTTTCAGCGGGCGATGCGTCGGTGGAGACAGGCGGCCGCTGCGTGCGCAGCGGCGCCCCGGGAGATGGGAAGTGCATGTGAGCCGGCGCTCGGCCGCCTGTTGATCGTGACCGGCAAATGGTCGCGTATCGCGAGCGGCGCCGACAGTCGGCCGTTCGGCTAGCGCGCGGCGCGTGCGCGCGTGCTGCGCGGCTTGAAGAGCTTGACGGTGCGCACGGCCTGGTCGTCGCTGCGCATGACCTCGAGCATCACGTCGCGGATTTTCAGGCACACGTCGCCTTCGGGAATTTCCTCGAGGATTTCGAGGATCAGGCCGTTGAGCGTCTTCGGTCCGTCGGTCGGCAGTTGCAGGTGCAGCCATCGGTTCAGTTCGCGCAGCGGCATGCTGGCAGCGACGATGCATTCGCCTTTCTCGTCCCAGCCGCCCGCGCGTTCGCCGCGCGGCATCGACGTCGTGAATTCGCCGATCAGTTCCTCGATGATGTCCTCGGGCGTGACGAGCCCCTCGAGTTCGCCGTACTCGTTGACGACGAGCGCGGTTCGCTGCCGGCTTTCCTGGAAATACTGGAGCTGCTGGACGACCGGCGTGCCGGACGGCACGTAGTACGGCTCGGCGAGCAGCGTGCGCAACGTTTCGCGGTCGAAATCCTGGTTGTGCAGGGCGGTGAGTGTCTTGCGCACGTGCAGCACGCCGAGCACCTTGTCGATGTCGCCTTCGTAGACGACCAGGCGGTTGTGATAGCAGGTCTCGAGCTGATGCAGGATGTCGTCGAGCGGCGCGTAGAAGTTGAGCGACTCGATCTGGCGGCGCGGCACCATCACGTCGTCGACCGTGATGTTCTCGAGGTCGAACAGGTTGAGCAGGATGCTGCGGTGCTTGGTCGGCATGAAGCTGCTCGACTCGAGCACGATCGCGCGCAGCTCGTCGGCCGACATCCGCTGGTCGCGGCCCTTCTTCGTATTGATGCGCAGCACCCAGAGCACGCCGTTCGCGAGCGCGTTGACGAACCAGACGACCGGCTTGAACACGCGCATCAGCGGCGCGATCACGAGACTGGCGGGCAGCGCGATGCGCTCGGGAAAGGTCGCGCCGACGATCTTCGGCGCGATTTCCGCGAACACGATGATCAGGAACGCGACGATGCCGGTCGCGATCGACAGCGCGAGGTTGTTACGGCCGAACGTGTGCAGCGCGAGCGAGGTCGTCAGGACCGGGATGATCGTGTTGAACAGGTTGTTGCCGATCAGGATCACGCTGAGCAGCAGGTCGGTGCGCGTGAGGAGGCCCTGCGTGGTTTTCGCGCCGAGCACGCCCTGGCCGGCGAGATGCTTCAGCCGATGGCGGTTGAGCGCCATCATCGCGGTCTCGGAAATGGAAAAGAAGCTGGAGCAGAGGAGAAGCAGGAAGACGGCGCCGATTTGCGCCCATAAGGGAATTTGGTCCACGCGTCAGAAGGGGCAGTGAAGGACAGGGATGGAGGAAATATAGCAGAGGCCGGCGGCCGGGATGTGTCGCGTGGCACGAGGGCTTGCGCGCCCAGGCAACGAGCAGGCAAAAAAAAACCGTGCACATGGTGCACGGTTTTTTCAAAATCTGGTCGGGGTGAGAGGATTCGAACCTCCGGCCTCTACGTCCCGAACGTAGCGCTCTACCAGGCTAAGCTACACCCCGATTTTTTGCTCTTCCGACTTCGCCGCCTTCGTGAAGATCGCTGCGTCGTCTCAAGCAAGAACGTAACTATAACGATGTTTTTTCGAAAAGGGAATACCTTGATGAAGAAATTTTTCGAGAAAAGTATCGCCTCTCGTTCGCGGCGCGCTTACGACTGACGCGACGTCGAGTACGAGCACAACGCGAGCAGGCTTTCCTTGTAGATCGAATCCGGGAACGCGGTGATCGCGGCGGCCGCGGCCTGTGCTTCCTGGCGCGCGCATTCGAGCGTATGGTCGAGCGCACCCGAACGCGTGATCGCGTCGAAGATCGTGTCGAAGCGATCGGTGCCGCCTTGTTCGATCGCCTCGCGGGCGAGCGCCGACTGTTCGGGCGTGCCGCGTTCGATCAGATAGATGAGCGGGAGCGTCGGCTTGCCTTCGCGCAGGTCGTCGCCGGCATTCTTGCCCATGGCTTCGGCCGTGCCCGCGTAGTCGAGCCAGTCGTCCATGATCTGGAACGCGGTGCCGATCCGGCGGCCGTATTCGGCTGCGGCGGCTTCGGTCGGCGCATCGGCGCCGGCGAGCACCGCGCCCAGGCGGGCCGATGCCTCGAACAGCTTCGCCGTCTTGTAGCGGATCACCTGCATGTAGCGTGTCTCGTCGACGTCCGCGTCGTGCATGTTCAGCAGCTGCAGCACTTCGCCTTCGGAAATGATCGTCGTCGCTTCCGACAGGATTTCCATCACGCGCATCTTGCCGACGCCGACCATCATCTCGAACGAGCGTGAATAGAGGTAGTCGCCTACCAGCACGCTCGCCGCATTGCCGAACAGCGCGTTGGCCGTCTGGCGGCCGCGCCGCAGTTCGGATTCGTCGACGACGTCGTCATGCAGCAGCGTGGCCGTGTGAATGAACTCGACGACGGCGGCCAGCACGTGCCGCTGGTGCGAAGTCTCGCCGAGCGCGCCGGCGACGAGCAGCAGCAGGGCCGGACGCAGCCGCTTGCCGCCCGCGCCGATGATGTACTCGGCGATCTGGTTGATCAGCAGCACGTCGGACGCGAGGCTTTGCCGGATAACGCGATTCACCTGCTCCATGTCGCTTGTGATCGGGGCGAGCAGGTGGGCGGCGCTGAGGGTGGGGGAGGCGGTGGACGACGACATGATGATCGAAATGGGTGATGCCGCGGATTATAAGTCGAATCCGAGATATCCCGGTCTGTCGGACGTGTCTGCCTGGTGATTTTGGCCGGCCAGCCAGGGCTTGCGCGCGGCAATCGTGGATGGGCTTTGACTTGGGTGCTAACCCCATGTATAATCACGTGTTTTCCGCGCGTGGTGTGCGGAAAAATTGGATCCAGAGTGAGGTTCTCAATGTACGCGGTCATAAAAACCGGCGGCAAGCAGTACAAGGTTGCCGTTGGCGAAAAACTCAAAGTAGAACAGATACCGGCTGACATTGACGCTGAAATCACGCTCGACCAGGTTCTCGCAGTGGGCGAAGGCGAATCGATTAAGTTCGGTGCGCCGCTGGTCAGTGGGGCTTCCGTCAAGGCCACCGTTGTGTCGCACGGTCGTCATGCCAAGGTCACCATCTTCAAGATGCGTCGCCGGAAGCACTACCAAAAGCACGGCGGCCACCGCCAGAACTACACTGAGCTGCGCATCGACGCGATCAACGCGTAAGCGCCTCGGTAAAGGAGCAATCAGATGGCACACAAAAAGGCAGGCGGCTCTTCCCGGAACGGCCGCGACTCCGAGTCGAAACGTCTCGGCGTGAAAGTGTACGGCGGCCAGGCGATCAACGCCGGCGGCATCATCGTGCGTCAGCGCGGTACGCGCATGCACGCTGGCGAGAACGTCGGCATGGGCAAGGATCACACCCTGTTCGCGCTGGTCGACGGTCACGTCAAGTTCGCGACCAAGGGCGCGGACAAGAAGCATCTGGTCATCGTTGTCCCGGCGGCTGCCTAAGTTCAGGCACCCACGGGCTTCGTAGCCGAAAGGCCCCGCAGTCTTCGCGGGGCCTTTTTTTATTTGGCCGCCGCGCGCATGTGCGCGCGTGCGGCTGTCGCGAAACGGCGGGCAATCGGCCGAATGGCAGATTGTTCAAGCGCGCCGGCGCGCGGCACAATAGCGGAAATACTGGTCGGAGTGACGAATGAAGTTCATTGACGAAGCACGAATCGAAGTCATCGCCGGCGACGGAGGCGATGGCAGCGCGTCGATGCGCCGCGAGAAATTCGTTCCGTTCGGCGGGCCGGACGGCGGCGACGGCGGCCGGGGCGGCAACGTCTACGCGATCGCCGACCGCAACATCAACACGCTGATCGACTACCGTTACGCGAAGAAGCACCTGGCGCGCAACGGCGAAAACGGTCGCGGCTCGGATTGCTACGGCAAGGGCGGTGACGACGTCACGCTGCGCATGCCGGTCGGCACGGTCGTGACCGACATGGACACGGGCGAACTGATCGCCGACCTGACCGAGCACGACCAGCAGGTGATGCTCGCGAAGGGCGGCGCAGGCGGTCTCGGCAACCTGCATTTCAAGTCGAGCACGAACCGCGCGCCGCGCCAGAAAACCGACGGCAAGCCCGGCGAACGGCGCATGCTGCGGCTCGAGCTGAAGGTGCTCGCCGATGTCGGGCTGCTCGGCATGCCGAACGCCGGCAAGTCGACCTTCATCTCGTCGGTGTCGAACGCGAAGCCGAAGATCGCCGATTATCCGTTCACGACGCTCGCGCCGAACCTTGGCGTCGTGCGGGTCGGCCCGAGCAAGAGCTTCGTGATCGCCGATATTCCGGGGCTGATCGAGGGCGCCGCCGAAGGCGCGGGCCTCGGTCACCAGTTCCTGCGACACCTGCAGCGTACCGGCGTGCTGCTGCATCTCGTCGATCTGGCTCCGTTCGACGAAAGCGTCGATCCGGTCGCGGAAGCGACGGCGATCGTCGGCGAGCTGCGCAAGTACGACGAGGCGCTCTACGAGAAGCCGCGCTGGCTCGTCCTCAACAAGCTCGACATGGTGCCGGAAGACGAGCGCGAGGCGCGGGTTGCCGATTTCCTCGACCGTTTCGGCTGGGACGGCCCGGTGTTCGAGATTTCGGCGCTCACGGGCCAGGGCTGCGAAGCGCTGTGCTACGCGATCTACGATTACCTCGCCGAGCATTCGGACGCGCATCGTGCGGCGGAAGAGGAAGATCTGGCCGCGGACGTGCGGTTCCGCGATGCGCCGTCCGCCGATGGCGGTGCGACGCCCGGCGACGACGCCTGAGCGGGCCCGAAACGCACCGGGCGTCGCGCCCGGTGCCGGAATTCAATCGCGCCCGGCCGGGCAGGCATCAGATACAGGAGACAGTGCACGATGCGTTCGATCATCGCGGATTCGAAGCGATTGGTGGTGAAGGTGGGCTCCAGCCTCGTGACCAACGACGGCAAGGGGCTCGATCATGCTGCGATCGGCCGCTGGGCAGCCCAGATCGCCGCACTGCGCGCGCAGGGCAAGGAAGTGGTGCTCGTCAGTTCGGGCGCGATTGCCGAAGGGATGCAGCGGCTCGGCTGGAGCAAGCGTCCGCGCGAGATCGACGAGTTGCAGGCGGCCGCCGCGGTCGGCCAGATGGGGCTCGCGCAAGTCTATGAGAGCCGCTTTACCGAGCACGATATCCGTACCGCGCAGATCCTGCTGACGCACGCCGATCTGGCCGATCGCGAACGCTACCTGAATGCGCGCTCGACGCTGCTGACGCTGCTGCGGCTCGGCGTCGTGCCGATCATCAACGAGAACGACACGGTCGTCACCGACGAAATCAAGTTCGGCGACAACGACACGCTCGGCGCGCTCGTCGCGAACCTGATCGAAGGCGATGCGCTGATCATCCTGACCGACCAGTCGGGGCTGTTCACCGCCGATCCGCGCAAGGATCCGAACGCGACGCTGGTCGCGGAAGCCAGTGCGGGCGCGCCGGAGCTCGAGGCAATGGCGGGCGGCGCAGGCTCGAGCCTCGGTCGCGGCGGGATGCTCACGAAGATCCTCGCGGCGAAGCGCGCAGCGCACAGCGGCGCGAACACGGTGATCGCGAGCGGCCGCGAAGCCGACGTGCTGGTGCGGCTGGCGGCGGGCGAGGCGATCGGCACGCAACTGATCGCGCGCACCGCGCGGATGGCCGCGCGCAAGCAATGGATGGCCGATCACCTGCAGGTACGCGGGCACGTCGTGATCGATGCAGGCGCGGTCGAGAAGCTGACGGCCGGCGGCAAGAGCCTGCTGCCGATCGGCGTGATCGGCGTGCAGGGCGCGTTCGCACGCGGCGAGGTGATCGCGTGCGTCGGCCCCGACGGGCGTGAAGTGGCGCGTGGCCTCACGAACTACAGCAGCGCGGAAACGAAGCTGATTCACCGCAAGCCGAGCGGCGAGATCGAGACGGTGCTCGGCTACATGCTGGAGCCGGAGCTGATTCACCGCGACAACCTCGTGCTCGTGTAACCATCCGGCCGGGCGTCGCGAGACAATGAAAAGCCCGCATTGCGCGGGCTTTTTGTTGCGGTGGTGCGAAAGCAGGGCCGGGCAGCCGGCCTGCGTTGCGCGGTCAGCGCAGCTGACTCATCGCGGTGCGATGGAACTTGATGTTCTCGAGGATCTGCTGGGTCGTGCCCTGCGGCATCTTGTTCGAGCAGAAGTAGTCCTGGTACAGCGCCGAGTGGTATGCGTTCAACTCGCCGTTCTCGATGCGGCGCCAGTCGTTCTCGACCGTGCGGTCCCAGCCGTCGTGATCCGAATTCAGGCCTGCATACTGACGCCATTCGTAGGTGTCGCAGCGGATGCCTTCGTAGTTCACGTTGCGCGCGCCAGCCGGGCTCGTGATGACGACGGCATAGCGTACGACGCCATCGGTACCGACCGCGAGCGACTTCGCATCGACGGAGAACTTGAGCGGCGTGTTCTGCGACACGTTGAACGGCAGCAGGTCGCCCGCTTGCGGCAGCGGCGGCAGCGTGTCGACCGGGTTTTCCTTCCAGTTGCCCTGGCGGTCCAGCAGGTACACGAACTCGCTGTCATCCTTGTTGGTCGGCGTCTTCGAATTCGCGCAACCGGCCAGCGTGGCCGCCGCGACAATCGATGCGAGCGCGAGTGCAATCGCTTTCAATATGCAATCCTCGTAAAAAAAGGGCGCGACACCAAGGTCGCGCCCGGTCATGCAGTCCGACTCGTCATTTGCCGACGATCTCGCGGGGCGGCATCTCGTCGAGCGTGCTCGCCTCCACTTCGATCTCCGAACAGACTACCGATGTGTCGACAATCGTCAGCGTCTGCTGGACCTGCGCGCCAATGACGCGCGGATAGCGCGACAGACGCGGCCCACGCGGCTTTTCGGCTCGCTGCGCCGGGCGGCGCAGGAAGCGCGACAGTTCCGTCAGCGCCAACTGATAGACATCCCGCTTGAACTCGATCACCGCATCGAGCGGCACCCAGTACTCGTTCCAGCGCCACGCATCGAACTCCGGGTGATCGGTCGCGCGCAAGCAAATGTCGCAATCGCGTCCGACCATCCGCAGCAGGAACCAGATCTGCTTCTGGCCGCGGTAATGGCCGCGTACTTCGCGTTTGATGAACTTGTCAGGCACCTCGTAACGCAACCAGTCGCGAGTGCGGCCGATTATCTTGACGTGTTCCGGGTGCAGGCCCGTCTCCTCGTGCAGTTCCCGGTACATCGCCTGCATGGGGGTCTCGCCGTACTTGATCCCACCTTGAGGAAACTGCCAGGAATGCTCGCGGAGCCGCTTGCCCCAAAACACCTCGTTGCGCGCGTTCAAGAGGATGATGCCGACGTTCGGGCGAAAGCCTTCACGATCCAGCATACAACCACCTTCGAATCCTTTAAAATTGCTTTGATTATAAACAGATAACGGGCGCTGCGCACCGTGACGGAGCGAATCCGCGCGGGGTACGCCGGCTGAAGTGTCCCTGATTTGTCTGCTACGTCGTCTGCGCCATCGTCGTCCATCGTTGTTCGCCGCGCGCAGCTTTTTCACCTTGAAACTTTTTCGGGCGCCCCGCCTGGGGCGCCGTATTTGGAACCGTCCGCATGAAAGCTTCCCGTTTCTTTATCGGCACCCTCAAAGAAGCACCGGCCGACGCAGAGATCGTCAGCCACAAGCTGATGGTGCGCGCCGGCATGATTCGTCGCGTCGCCGGCGGCATCTACAACTACCTGCCGGTCGGCCTGCGTTCGATTCGCAAGGTCGAGGCGATCGTGCGCGAGGAAATGAACCGGGCAGGCGCCATCGAGCTGCTGATGCCGGCCGTGCAACCGGCCGAGCTGTGGCAGGAATCGGGTCGCTGGGAACAGTACGGCCCCGAGCTGCTGCGCTTCAAGGACCGCAAGGACAACGACTTCGTGATCGGGCCGACGCACGAGGAAGTCGTCACCGACATCGCGCGCAACCAGATCAAGAGCTACCGGCAGATGCCGGTGAACTTCTACCAGATCCAGACGAAGTTCCGCGACGAGATCCGTCCGCGCTTCGGCGTGATGCGCGGTCGCGAATTCATCATGAAGGACGCGTACTCGTTCGACAAGGACGCGGCCGGCCTGAACGAGTCGTATCGCAAGATGTATGACGCATACGTGCGCATCTTCACGCGCCTCGGCCTCGAGTTCCGTGCGGTCGCGGCCGACAGCGGCTCGATCGGCGGCAACTTCTCGCACGAGTTCCACGTGATCGCCGATACCGGCGAGGACGCGATCGCCTACAACCCGGCGTCCGACTTCGCGGCGAACATCGAGGCAGCCGAAGCGCTGCCGCTGATCGCCGAACGCGCGGCGCCGGCCGAAGCGATGGAGAAGGTCGCGACGCCCGGCAAGGCGAAGTGCGAAGCCGTCGCCGAGCTGCTGGCGATCCCGCTCGCGCGCACGATCAAGTCGATCGTGCTCGCCACCGACAACGAAGGCGCCGAGCCGACCATCTGGCTCGTGATGCTGCGCGGCGACCACGACCTGAACGAGATCAAGGTGTCGAAGCTGCCGGGGCTGAAGAACCACCGCTTCGCGACCGAGCAGGAAATCGTCGAGTGGTTCGGCACGCCGCCGGGCTATCTCGGCCCGGTCGGCACGAAGAAGCCGGTGAAGGTGATCGCCGATCGCACGGTCGCGAACATGAGCGACTTCGTTGTCGGCGCGAACGAGGTCGACTATCACATCGCGGGCGTGAACTGGGGCCGCGACCTGCCGGAGCCGGACGTCGCCGACGTGCGCAACGTGCAGAAGGGCGATCCGTCGCCGGACGGCAAGGGTGCGATCGACATCTGCCGCGGCATCGAAGTCGGCCACGTGTTCCAGCTCGGCACCAAGTACTCGGAAGCGATGGGCGCGACGTTCCTCGACGAGTCGGGCAAGCCGCAGCCGATGCTGATGGGCTGCTACGGCGTCGGCGTCACGCGTATTCTCGGCGCGGCGATCGAACAGAACTTCGACGACAAGGGCATCATCTGGCCCGAGTCGATCGCACCGTTCGAGGTCGTGCTGTGCCCGATGGGCTATGACCGCAGCGACATGGTCCGCGAGGCCGCCGACAAGCTGTACGCGGAACTGGCCGCCGCCGGCATCGACGTGATCCTCGACGATCGCGGCGAGCGCCCGGGCGTGATGTTCGCCGACTGGGAGCTGATCGGCGTGCCGCATCGCCTGGTGATCGGCGAGCGCGGCCTGAAGGAAGGCAAGATCGAGTACCAGGGCCGCCGCGACGCCGAAGCGACGCTGCTGCCGGCCGACGCGGCTGCGGCGACGGTGGCGGAGAAGATCCGCGCCGCGCTCGCGCGCTAAGCGCTGCGACCGGGGGACACGGTGGAATACACCTTCCTGTCGGCCACCGTGCTCCTCGTGCTGATCACGGATCCGCTCGGCAACATCCCGTTGTTCATCACGGCGATGCGGGACGTGCCGCGCGAGCGGCGCGTGAAGCTGATCCTGCGTGAAGTGGGGATCGCGTTCGTGATCCTGCTGTTCTTCATGGTGGTCGGCGATCGCTTCCTGCGGATGATGAACCTCACCGACCTGTCGCTGCGGCTCGGCGGCGGGATCGTGCTGTTCCTGATCGCGCTGCGGATGATCTTCCCGCATCCGGACGGCGCGCTCGGCAGCGATCCGCGCGCGGGCGGCGAACCGTTCATCGTGCCGCTTGCGATTCCGGCGCTTGCCGGGCCGTCCGCGCTCGCGACGGTGATGCTGCTGACGTCGCAGGCGCCGGGCAAGATGTTCGAGTGGGTCGGTGCGCTGACGGTCACGATGATCGTCTGCGCGATCACGCTGGTGCTGGCCGAACGGATCCAGCAGTGGCTCGGCGAGCGGACCGTCGCCGCGTTCGAGCGGCTGATGGGCCTCGTGCTCGTCGCGATCTCGGTCGAGATGCTGCTGGCCGGCATCCGGGCGTTCGTGCACCAGCTGTAGCACGGGCGGCGCGTGCCGACGAAAAAAAGCGGCGCTCCGGGAAACCGGAGCGCCGCTTTTTCTTTATCGCGGGCAGGGCGGTCAGACGTTCGTGGTCAGCGCACGGATCGTCGGCAGGTTGCGCCAGTAGCCCTTTGCGTCCATCCCGCAGCCGAACACGTAGCGGTCCGGCACCGAGAAGCCGCAGAAGTCGGGGTGCAGCGGTTTCGCCTTCGCGAGCGTCTTCTCGCACAGCACGGCGGACATGAAGCGCTTCGCACCCATGTCGAGGATGCGGTCGCGGATCGCGGCCATCGTCTCGCCTTCGTCGAGGATGTCGTCGAGCACGAGCACGATCCGGTCCTTCACCGACTCGCGCGGCGCGACGCGCCAGTGCATCTCCGGGCTGCCCTGCGTCGTGTTGCGGTAGCGGGTCAGGTGGATGTAGTCGAATTCCAGCGGGAAATCGAGATGCGGCAGCAGCATCCCGGTAAACACCGCGGCGCCACCCATCACCGAGAGAACGAGCGGGAACGCGTCGCCGATGTCGGCGCGGATCGCGTCGGCCATCCGGGCGATCGATGCGTTGACGGCATCGGCCGAGACGATCTCTTCGGAGTGGTCGAAAATGTGGAGGGCTTCTTCGCGGTTCATGTGTTCTGGCGGGCAGTCGGTATACAAATAAGAATGAAGCAGAACGGCCGGCGCGCGCTACGGCAAAAACCCGCGCGCCGGCCGACGGGCGGAATCAGCGCATGCCGGGCATCATGCCCTTCAGACCGCGCATCATCTTCTGCATGTTGCCGCCCTTCAGCTTCTTCATCATCGTACGCATCTGGTCGTACTGGTTCAGCATCCGGTTGACTTCCTGCACCGGCACGCCCGCGCCGGCTGCAATGCGGCGCTTGCGCGTCGCCTTGATGATCTCGGGTTTGGCGCGCTCGGCGGGCGTCATCGAGCTGATGATCCCTTCCATCCGGCGGATCGACTTCTCGGCCTGGCCCATGTCGGCGCCGGCCGCCGCCTGCTGGAATTGCGCGGGCAGCTTGTCCATCAGCGACGACAGGCCGCCCATGTTCTTCATCTGCGAGATCTGTGCGCGGAAATCGTTCAGGTCGAAGTCGCCGCCTTTCTTGACCTTGTCGGCGAGCTTCTGCGCGGCCTGCACGTCGACGCCGCGCTGGGCTTCCTCGACGAGCGCGAGGATGTCGCCCATGCCGAGGATCCGGTTCGCCATCCGGTCCGGGTGGAACACCTCGAGGCCGTCGAGCTTTTCGGCGACGCCGACGAACTTGATCGGCTTGCCCGTGATGTGGCGCACCGACAGCGCGGCACCGCCGCGCGAATCGCCGTCGAGCTTGGTCAGCACGACGCCGGTGAGCGGCAGCGCGTCGTTGAACGCCTTCGCGGTGTTGACCGCGTCCTGGCCGAGCATCGCGTCGACGACGAACAGCGTTTCGGCCGGCTTCAGCGTGCCGTGCAGCGCGGCGATTTCCTGCATCATCGCCTCGTCGATGCCGAGGCGGCCGGCCGTGTCGACGATCAGCACGTCATGGTAGTGGCGCTTCGCCCAGTCGACGGCCGCGAGTGCGATGTCGACGGGCTTTTGATCCGGCGTCGACGGGAAGAAATCGGCGCCGACCTGTTCGCTCACCGTTTTCAGCTGCATGATGGCGGCCGGGCGATACACGTCGCACGACACCGTCAGCACCTTCTTCTTGTACTTCTCGCGCAGCAGCTTCGCGAGCTTGCCGGCGGTCGTGGTCTTGCCGGCGCCCTGCAGGCCGGCCATCAGGATCACGGCGGGCGGCGTGACGGCGAGGTTCAGCTCGGCGGCCTTGCCTTCGTAGTCGCCGCCGATCACGGCGGTCAGTTCCTTCTGGACCACGCCGACGAGCGCCTGACCCGGCGACAGGCTGCTGATCACGTCCTCGCCGAGCGCCTTTTCCTTGACCTTGGCGATGAATTCGCGGACGACGGGCAGCGCGACGTCGGCCTCCAGCAGCGCGAGACGCACCTCGCGGAGCATCTCCTGGGTGTTCGCCTCGGTAAGCCGGGCCTCGCCGCGCAGCGTCTTGACGACGCGCGCCATCCGTTGAGTGAGATTGTCGAGCATGGGGAGCGATGGACAGTGGGGCCCGAAGGCGCAACGGAACCGAACAAAGGGAGCCGTCGCGGGAAGGGGGCCTAGTGTAAACTTCGAACATGGATATTGTACTGTATGCCCTCACCGCATTCCTGTACGGCGGCCTCGCCGTCGCAGGCTGGCGCACGCACCGCCAGGGTGCGACGCCGCTCGTCGCGAGCGTGCCGGCCGTGCCGGTTCCGGCGTCCGCCGCGTCGGGGATGAGCGGCACCGGCCGCGCGCTGCTGTTCGCGGCGCTCGTCGCGCACGGCGTGCTGCTGCACATGACGATCTTTCCGCACGACGCGATGATCTTCGGCTTCGCGTTCGCGCTGTCCGCGATGTTCTGGCTCGGCGCCGGCATCTACTGGATCGAGAGCTTCTTCTTCCCGCTCGACAGCCTGCGCCTGCTGGTGCTGCCGCTCGCGTGCGCCGCGTCGCTGCTGCCGCTCGTGTTCGGCGGCGTGCGGGTGCTGCCTTATGCCGCAGCGCCGCTGTTCAAGATGCACTTCCTGATCGCGAACATCGCGTACGGCCTGTTCGCGATCGCCGCGCTGCACGCGGTGCTGATGCTGATGGTCGAGCGGCGCCTGCAGTCGCTGAGGAGCGGCGGGCGCGACGGCTCGACCGGCTGGATCGCGAGCTGGCTCGAAACGCTGCCGCCGCTGCTCACGCTCGAGAAGCTGCTGTTCCGCCTGATCGGCGCCGGCTTCGTGCTGCTGACGCTGACGCTCGCGTCGGGGATCCTGTTCAGCGAGCAGGTCGATGCGCGCGCGCTGCGGCTCGATCACAAGACCGTGTTCGCGGTGCTGTCGTGGCTGATGTTCGGCGGCCTGCTGGTCGCCCACAAGACGTCGGGCTGGCGCGGGCGCGGCGCCGCGCGCTGGGTGCTCGTGTCGTTTGCCGCGCTGCTGCTCGCGTATGTCGGCAGCCGGTTCGTTTTCGAGGTGCTGCTGCACCGCTCCGTGGTTTGAACGCAGGTTTCCGATGCGACAGATTCTTCTCCTGATTCTTCTCTTCTTCGCGGGCTCGTGGCTCACGCGCAAGCTGCGCCAGGCCCAGGAGCACGCGCAGGCGCGCACTGGCCGCGGTGGCGGCTACGACGGCGCGCCCGGTTCCGGCGGCGCCGGTAGCGCACGCCCGAACGGCGACGCGCGCTCGCTGCCCGAACCGATGGTGCGCTGCGCCGAATGCGGCGTGCATACGCCGCAGGGCGACGCCGTCGCCGCGGGCGGCGAGTATTTCTGCAGCACCGAGCACGCGCAGCGCCACGGCGCCCGCGCGAGCGGCCACGACGCCCGATGAGCGACGCGGCGCTGTCGGTCGACGCGAACGGCTGGGTGCGCGAAGCGCGCCACGCGCCGTCGCCGAATGTCGAGGCGCGGCCCGCGGGTGCGGTGCCGACGCTCGTCGTCGTCCATAACATCAGCCTGCCGCCCGGCGAGTTCGGCGGCGACGCGATCGAGGCGCTGTTCCTGAATCGCCTCGATTGCGATGCGCATCCCTATTACCAGAGCCACCTGCGCGGCGTGCGCGTGTCCGCGCACTTCCTGATCCGCCGCGACGGCGAGCTCGTGCAGTTCGTGTCGTGCGACGAGCGCGCATGGCATGCGGGCGCGTCCGAGTTCTTCGGCCGGCCGCGCTGCAACGACTTCTCGATCGGCATCGAGCTCGAAGGCGCGGACGACGTGCCGTTCGACGCGGCGCAGTACGCGACGCTCGGCGTACTCGCACGCACGCTCGCCGCGCGCTACCCGATCGATGCGGTGGCCGGGCATTCCGACGTCGCGCCGGGCCGCAAGACCGACCCGGGTCCGCACTTCGATTGGCAACGCTTCGCAGGCGATGCCGGCTTTTCCGCCGAATACTTTCCTTTCCGTCAGCACTGAGCGCAGGGTTTTTGAGCCGGCGAAATTTTTTTTTCCGACCAATGCCTTGTCACGTCTGCGCCTGCGCGGGGCGGGGGTGATGTCAATACCTCCAGCGCAAATTATCCGTTTTGACCTCGTCCGAATGTCCACTATACTTGGTGCCAGTTGAGCGGTTCTGTACTAGATATAGTGTGTGTTGCAGGGGAAACCCGAGCGGCACCGGCCGGCGGGCAACGCCGGCGGCCAGGGTTCTCAGGGCGGCGCGCCAGGCCGGGCGGTCCGGGCGTCGCGATCAAGCGCAGCGAACTTCGACGGGGCAGGGTACACATGACGAAGCACACGACCGGATCGGTTGTCGCGCATCGACCGAACCGGCTTCCCCGACGCATCGCTCGCCTCTTACCGCTCGCGCACCCCATTGCGCAGCGTTCGTTTTAATCCGCGGTTCTCTCCGCACCATCCAACACCAGGAGCTTTGCACATGCAAACCACCGACAACGCGACGTCCCAGTACGAGAGCGCCTCGAGCCGTCCGCTCGGCGGGACCGAACAGGGCGCGCAGGCGCTCGCGCCGCAGGCCACGTTCGCCGACTACAAGGTGATCCGCCGCAACGGCAGCGTGGTGTCGTTCGAGCCTTCGAAGATCGCGATTGCGGTGACCAAGGCTTTCCTGGCCGTCAACGGCGGGCAGGGCGCGGCATCGGCACGCGTACGCGAACTCGTCGAGCAGCTGACGCACAACGTCGTGCGCGCGCTCGTGCGCAGCCGCCCGAACGGCGGTACGTTCCATATCGAAGACATCCAGGACCAGGTCGAACTCGCGCTGATGCGCGGCGGCGAGCACAACGTCGCGCGTGCGTACGTGCTGTATCGCGAGAAGCGCCACCTCGAGCGCCAGCACGCGGGCGAGGAAGCGGCGGCCGCGGGCGGCGAGTCGAGCACCGGCATCAACGTCGTCGACAACGGCGTCACGCGTCCGCTCGACCTGAACGCACTGCGCGCGCTGATCGTGTCGGCATGCGACGGTCTCGGCGCTGCGGTTAACCCTGACCCGATCGTCGCGGAAACGGTGAAGAACCTGTACGACGGCGTGCCGATGAGCCAGGTCTACGACTCGGCGATCCTCGCTGCGCGCACGATGATCGAAAAGGATCCGGCGTACAGCCAGGTCACGGCCCGCATCCTGCTGCACACGATCCGTCGCGAGATCCTCGGCGAGGAAGTGGTCCAGGCCGAGATGTCGGCCCGTTACGCGGAATACTTCCCGCAGTTCCTGAAGCGCGGCGTCGACGCCGGCCTGCTCGACGACAAGCTGCTGCAGTTCGACCTGAAGCGTCTCGGCGAAGCGCTCGACGCGAACCGCGACCTGCAGTTCGGCTACCTCGGCCTGCAGACGCTGTACGACCGCTACTTCCTGCACGTCGACGGCTCGCGCATCGAAATGCCGCAGGCATTCTTCATGCGCGTCGCGATGGGCCTGTCGCTGAACGAGATCGACCGCGAAACGCGCGCGATCGAGTTCTACAACGTGCTGTCGAGCTTCGACTTCATGAGCTCGACGCCGACGCTGTTCAACTCGGGCACGCACCGCTCGCAGCTGTCGTCGTGCTACCTGACGACGGTCGCGGACGACCTCGACGGCATCTACGAAGCGCTGAAGGAAAACGCGCTGCTGTCGAAGTTCGCCGGCGGTCTCGGCAACGACTGGACCCGCGTGCGCGCACTCGGCTCGCATATCAAGGGCACGAACGGCAAGTCGCAAGGCGTGGTCCCGTTCCTGAAGGTCGTCAACGACACGGCCGTCGCGGTCAACCAGGGCGGCAAGCGCAAGGGCGCGGTGTGCGCGTACCTGGAATCGTGGCACCTCGACATCGAGGAATTCCTCGAGCTGCGCAAGAACACCGGCGACGACCGCCGCCGTACGCACGACATGAACACGGCGAACTGGATTCCCGACCTGTTCATGAAGCGCGTGATGGAAGGCGCCGACTGGACGCTGTTCTCGCCGTCGACCTGCCCGGACCTGCACGACAAGTTCGGCGCGGAGTTCGAGGCGGCTTACACGGCTTACGAAGACAAGGTCGCGCGCGGCGAGATCAAGCTGTTCAAGAAGATCCCGGCGGCGCAGCTCTGGCGCAAGATGCTCGGCATGCTGTTCGAAACGGGCCACCCGTGGATCACGTTCAAGGATCCGTGCAACGTGCGCTCGCCGCAGCAGCACGTCGGCGTCGTCCACTCGTCGAACCTGTGCACGGAAATCACGCTGAACACGAGCGACACCGAGATCGCAGTGTGCAACCTGGGCTCGGTGAACCTCGTCGCCCACCTGGTGAAGCAGGCCGACGGCAGCTACGCGCTCGACCACGACAAGCTGAAGCGCACGATCAGCGTCGCGATGCGCATGCTCGACAACGTGATCGACATCAACTACTACGCGGTGCCGAAGGCGCGTAACTCGAACCTGAAGCACCGTCCGGTCGGCATGGGCATCATGGGCTTCCAGGACTGCCTGCACCTGCTGCGCACGCCGTACGCGTCGATCGAAGCGGTCGAGTTCGCCGATCGTTCGATGGAAGCGGTCTGCTACTACGCATACCACGCGTCGACCGAGCTGGCCGAGGAGCGCGGCCGCTACTCGAGCTACCGCGGTTCGCTGTGGGATCGCGGCATCCTCCCGCAGGACACGCTGAAGCTGCTGGCCGAAGCGCGCGGCGGCTACGTCGAGGTCGACACGTCCGAGTCGCTCGACTGGACGACGCTGCGTTCGCGGATCGCCACGCACGGCATGCGCAACTCGAACTGCGTCGCGATCGCGCCGACGGCGACGATCTCGAACATCATCGGCGTGTCGGCCTGCATCGAGCCGACCTTCCAGAACCTGTACGTGAAGTCGAACCTGTCGGGCGAATTCACGGTGGTGAACGAGTACCTCGTTCGCGACCTGAAGGAACGCGGCCTGTGGGACGAAGTGATGGTCGCCGACCTGAAGTACTTCGACGGCATGCTGTCGCGCATCGACCGCATCCCGGCCGACCTGCGCGCGATCTACGCGACCGCGTTCGAAGTCGACCCGACGTGGCTGGTCGAAGCGGCATCGCGTCGTCAGAAGTGGATCGACCAGGCGCAGTCGCTGAACATCTACATGGGCGGCGCGTCGGGCAAGAAGCTCGACGAGGTCTACAAGCTCGCCTGGCTGCGCGGTCTGAAGACGACCTACTACCTCCGCACGATGGCGGCGACGCACGTCGAGAAGTCGACGGTCGCACACGGCGCGCTGAACGCAGTGCCGACGAGCGGCGGCTCGAGCAGCGGCGGCGCGCAAGGCGCGGCGGGCGGCTTCGGTGCGGCAGGCGGCGATGCCTCGTCGGGTGCGGTCAACGCGGCACCGGCGCTGGCGCCGGTCGAAGCAGACGGTCCGGTGTGCACGATGCGTCCGGGCGATCCGGGCTTCGACGAGTGCGAAGCCTGCCAGTAACGCGGCGCGCATGACCTGAAGAAGGTTCGGGCGGCGCGCACGACAACCGATCGAGGTTGAAGTGTGCGCCGCTCTCTACTAAAAAAATGATAAGGAATCTGTAACGCGCTACTCGCGTTGCAGGCAGTGACAAGCGATCGAAACATCCCCGACGACGTCGCGTTTCGATCAGCGTTCGATGCGTCGGGCGCACCTCGCGAACCATGCTTGACTCACGTCGCGCTCTGCATGAACGACGATGCGTTGCTCAAAGTGTTGTATCGAGGTCGCAACGCGAATCGAAAAAGGGATTTTTCGTGAGCGAACCCTTTTATCGCTCAGGAAAAGATGGTACAAACCGTTCTAAATTGATGGTGAGAATTTATGCTCAACTGGGATGACGAGAAGACTGCCGTAACCCCCGCGAGCGGAGCGCAGCAAAACGCGTTGCGCACCTCCGCAGGGATGGCTGTCGGAATGCAGGCTGCAACGCCTGCCGCCCATCAGGTCCGCGACATTTTCGAAGGCGATCTTGCGGTGCCGCCGCAAGCATCGGCTGTTCCCGCTGGCGGTTCGGAAGCGCGGGTCAACGTCGCCGACAAGCGCATCATCAACGGCCAGACTGACGTCAATCAGCTGGTGCCGTTCAAGTACAAGTGGGCGTGGGAAAAGTATCTGGCGGGTTGCGCGAACCACTGGATGCCGCAGGAAATCAACATGTCCCGCGACATCGCACTGTGGAAGGACCCGAACGGCCTGACCGAGGACGAGCGCCGCATCGTCAAGCGCAACCTCGGCTTCTTCGTGACGGCCGATTCGCTCGCCGCGAACAACATCGTGCTCGGCACGTACCGCCACATCACGGCGCCCGAGTGCCGGCAGTTCCTGCTGCGCCAGGCGTTCGAAGAGGCGATCCACACGCACGCGTACCAATACATTGTCGAATCGCTCGGTCTCGACGAAGGCGAGATCTTCAACGCGTACCACGAGGTCACGTCGATCCGCGCGAAGGACGAATTCCTGATCCCGTTCATCCACACGCTGACGGATCCGGCCTTCAAGACCGGCACGCTCGAAGCGGATCAGAAGCTGCTGAAGTCGCTGATCGTGTTCGCCTGCATCATGGAAGGCCTGTTCTTCTATGTCGGCTTCACGCAGATCCTCGCGCTCGGCCGCCAGAACAAGATGACGGGTGCTGCAGAGCAATATCAGTACATCCTGCGCGACGAGTCGATGCACTGCAATTTCGGCATCGACCTGATCAACCAGATCAAGCTCGAGAATCCGCATCTCTGGACCGCGGAATTCCGCGCCGAGATCCGCGAGCTGTTCAAGCAGGCTGTCGAACTCGAATACCGCTACGCCGAGGACACGATGCCGCGCGGCGTGCTGGGTCTGAACGCGTCGATGTTCAAGAGCTATCTGCGCTTCATCAGCAACCGCCGTTGCCAGCAGATCGGCCTCGACCCGCTGTTCCCGAACGAGGAAAACCCGTTCCCGTGGATGAGCGAGATGATCGACCTGAAGAAGGAACGCAACTTCTTCGAGACGCGTGTGATCGAGTATCAGACGGGCGGCGCGCTGTCCTGGGAATAACCCGCAGCAGCGAACCCGTCGCATGATGGAGCAGCCGGCGGCCTCTCGGCCCCGGCCCAAGGTTTAGGAGCAAGAACGCCTGATGCAAAGCATGCCCGGTGCCTTAACGGCCCAACGACATGATCGGCACTTTGCGAACCCTTCAGTGGGATGGGCAAACTTCCCTCCGGAAAAAGCGGACGGCCGTGTGGCGGTCCGCTTGATCAAGCGATTAGGGGTGGCGGCGCGAGGTGCGCCGGCTACCGACTTGATTTGGCGCGCGAGGCCATGGGGTCACGCGCGCCATACCGTATTCATTAGCGTAAGCGCGTGGTATCCGCGTACGCCGATGAATAGCCCGCTTCGAAGCGCACGTCCTGAACAGCGTCCGCGGGAAGCGGGTTTTGACGAAGGGTGTAGTTTGAACTGACTCTCATCTGAACCTGAAGGAGAACAACATGGCTACTGCCAAGAAGAAACCGGCTGCTAAGAAGGTTGCTGCCAAGAAGACCGTTGCGAAGAAGGCTGCTGCGCCGGCGAAGAAGGCCGCTGCAGTGAAGAAGGTTGCTGCGAAGAAGGTCGCGGTGAAGAAGGTTGCCGCGAAGAAGGCAGCACCGGCGAAGAAGGCCGCTGCGAAGAAGGTCGCGGCAAAGAAGGTCGCAACGAAGAAGGTTGCAGCCAAGAAGGTCGCGGTGAAGAAGGTTGCCGCGAAGAAGGCAGCACCGGCGAAGAAGGCCGCTGCGAAGAAGGTTGCAGCGAAGAAAGTCGCAGTGAAGAAGGTTGCGGCGAAGAAGGCCGCACCGGCGAAGAAGGCTGCTGCGAAGAAGGCCGCACCGGCGAAGAAGGCTGCCGCCAAGAAGGCTGCGCCTGCGAAGAAGGCTGCGGCGAAGAAGGCTGCGCCCGCGAAGAAGGCTGCCCCTGCGAAGAAGGCTGCTGCTGCACCGAAGGCTGCTGCTGCTCCGAAGGCCGCCGCTGCACCGAAGGCCGCCGCTCCGGCGAAGAAGGCTGCTGCACCGAAGAAGGCTGCTGCTCCGAAGAAGGCCGTCGTGAAGAAGGCTGCACCGGCAACCACTGCGTCGACCGCATCGGTCGCGCCGGCATCGGGCGTGAAGACCGCGCTCAACCCGGCAGCGGCATGGCCGTTCCCGACCGGCAGCCGTCCGTAATCGCGGCTGACCCGTACCACCCGGACACTCACGTGGTGTCCGCGGGTTGAGTAGCGCTACTCAATCGATCCCGCCATCTGGCTCAGGTGGCGGGATTTTTTTCGTCCGCGTTCATCGATGTGCCGGCCGGTTGCCTGCCGGGCACGGACGAAAAAAAACGCATGTGCAGCTTCGCACATGCGTTCGACCGCGGCTTGCGCCGCGTGCTGAGGATGCTCGTTAGTGCGTGACGCGCGTGACACCGCCGCTCGACAGCAGTCGTACGCGTTCGCCGGCGCGGAACATTTCGCCGCTCGCCGCCTGCGTGATCGAGCGCAGGTCGCCGTTGTCGAGGCGCACGGTGATTTCGACACCGTTCGCCGTGCTGAGGTTTTCGCCGACCGCGTTGCCCGCGACCGCGCCGACGAGGCCGCCCGCGATGGCCGTCAGGATCGATCCCTTGCCGCCGCCGATCGCGCTGCCCGCAACGGCGCCGAGCGCACCGCCGCCGAGCGTGCCGATCGCGCTGCCGCCGCCGTCGGACTGGATGCGTACCGCGCGGACGCTTTCGACTGTGCCCATGCGGACGGTTTGCTCGCGCTGCGCCTGGCCGACGCTATAGACATCCGCCGAGCCCGGCGCCGTGAAGCAGCCGGCGAGCGTCAGCGTGGCCGTCAGCATGGCCGCCAGCGTGAGGGTTTTCTTGGTCAACATCTTTGCTCTCCCACAATATTCATTTGAGACTGTAACCGAAGGCAGCCTCGAAGCGCGCGTCGATCTCGGCGCGCGTCAGTGCGTAAGTCTGGGGCCCCTGGTGGGCAATCTTGATCGAGCCCATGAGGCTCGCGAGGCGGCCCGTGGTTGCCCAGTCGAGGCCATTCTCGATGCCGTACAGCAGGCCGCCCCGGAAGGCGTCGCCGCAGCCGGTCGGATCGACGACACGCTCGGCTTGCACGACCGGAATCTGTTCTTCGCCGTTTTTGTGAAGAATGGTGGCGCCGTGCTCGCCGCGCGTGATGATCAACGCCTGAACCCGGCTGGCGATTTCTTGTTCGGACCAGCCCGTCTTGTCGCTGACGAGCTTGCCCTCGTAGTCGTTGACCGCGACAAAGGTCGCGAGTTCAATGATGCGGCGCAGCGTCGCACCGTCGAACAGCGGCAGGCCCTGGCCCGGATCGAAGATGAACGGGATGCCGGCCTTCGCGAATTGCTCGGCGTGCTGGACCATCCCGTCGAAGCCGTCCGGCGCGACGATGCCGAGCTTCACGCCCGACACTTCGTCCGCGCGGTTCAGGTGGGACTGCATCATCGCGCCCGGGTGGAATGCGGTGATCTGGTTGTTTTCGAGATCGGTCGTGATCATCGCCTGCGCGGTGTGCGTTTCGGGCACCACGCGCACGCTGGCCCTGGACAGGCCGAGGCTGTCGAGACGCTCGAGATAGCGATCGGCGTCGTTCGCGCCGACCGTCGCCATGATGCGCGCGTCGCCGCCGAGCAGGTGCAGCGCATAAGCGATGTTCCCCGCGCAACCGCCGAATTCGCGACGCATCGTCGGCACGAGGAAGCTCACGTTCAGCAGGTGAACCTGGTCGGGCAGGATGTGCTCGCGAAACCGGCCTTCGAAGGTCATGATGTTGTCGTAGGCGAGCGAGCCGCAAATCAGCGTAGTCAAGGCGTGCGTTCCTGTAGAGAGCAAAGGGAAGCGGCCGCCCGGCAGGCACGCGCAGGCCGTCGGGCCTCGCGCGGCAGGGCCGGGCGGCAGCGGGTTACTTCAGTGCGGCGAGCGCTGCGTCGTAGTTCGGCTCGTCCTTGATCTCGCCGACGAGTTCCGCGTGGAGCACCTTGTCCTGCGCGTCGAGCACGACGACCGCGCGGGCCGTCAGGCCGTTCAGCGGGCCGCTCGTCACGTCGACGCCGTACGCGTCCGCGAATGCGCGGCCGCCGCGGAACGTCGAAGCCGTCACGACGTTCGCGAGGCCTTCGGTCGTGCAGAAGCGCGTGGCGGCGAACGGCAGGTCGCCGGATACGACCACCACGACCGTGTTGTCGAGCGACGATGCGGCTTCGTTGAACTTGCGGGTCGACGTCGCGCAGGTGGGCGTGTCGAGGCTCGGGACGATGTTCAGCACCTTGCGCTTGCCGGCGAAGCTGGCGAGCGACAGATCGGCGAGGTCCTTGCCGACCAGCGTGAAGTCGGGGGCTTGCGAGCCGACGGCCGGGAACGTGCCGGCGAGATCGATCGGGTTGCCACCCAGCGTAACTTTGCTCATGTTCGTGCTCCGAAATAGCGCGCCGCTGCGGCGCGCGGGTTGAGACGGCGCGCAGGCGCGCGCCGCGGGGCGTCACGGATAGAAGATCTGGACGCGGAAATTCGAGGCGGGCGCGCCGTTCGTGTCGAGACGGACGACCATCGTCTGCGTCGTGCCGGGCGGCAGCCCGGCGTCGATCGGCGTGCCCGGGCGCACGTAGTCGCGCGGCGCGAGCACGCGGCGCACGGTCACGTGATTCGTGTCGTTGAGCAGCGTCAGCTCGAGCGACGGGTAGGCGAGCGCGACGCGATAGCGGTTCGTCAGCGGCACCTTCAGTTCCAGCACGCGCGGGCCGTCGAGCTGGCGCAGGTCGGCTGCGTCGAGCCGCAGGCCGTCGATCGCGCGCGGCGGCGCGACCGTGCAGCCGAGCGGCGCGCACGCCTGCCGGAACCAGCCCTGCGTGACGGGCCAGTAGATCATCACGGTTTCGCGCTGCCACCACGCGAGTTGCGCGACGAGCAGGACCGCGAGTGCGGCGGCGACGAGCCCGCCGAAAAAGCCGCCGAGCATCCCGCGTCGCTGCGGCGCGCGCGTTTCGCGGGTCACGGCGAAGTGCGGGCGATCGTCGTCGGTCAGTGCGGCGGGGAAGGGGACGGCCGGTTGGACGGCCAGTTGGACGGCCGGTTCGCTGGCGGCTGCGGCCGGTGCGGCGGCGCGTTCGGCGTGAGTGTCGGGTTCGGGTTCGAGTTTCGGCTCGAGTTCGGCTTCGGCTTGTACCGGCCTGAACGCGAAGCGCGGTTCACGTGGCGCGTGCTCGTCGTCGGGCACGGCGAAGCGCGCGTTGCCGACCGGTTCGACGGGTGCTGCTGCGGCGTGTTCGGCCGATGGCGCGGGCGTGACGAAGCGCGGTTCGCGCGGATCGGGTTCGGTGAGCGGCGTGAGCGGTTCGTCGGTTTCGGGCGGCACCGCATCCGGTCCGGCCGATCGCGCGGCGACGGCGTGCAACTCGGCCGGCTGCGAGGCGATCGGCGCCGGCGTGCCGGACAGGTGAACCACACCGGCATCCGTGGCCGGCAGCGCGAGCGGCACCAGCGGCTCGGCGCGTATGGTCTGCACGTTGTGCTGCAGGGACGGGTCGACGCCGGCATCGAGCCACGGCGCCCACATGTCCCAGCCTTCCGGCTTGTAATCGGAACCGGACGCCGGCTCGACCGGTGCGTCGGTGGTGAAGAGCCGCGCGGGCGCGGCTTCGTGTTGCGGGTCGGCGGCGGCCGGCTCGGCCGGCGCCGCTTCGGTCAGTGCGGGTTCCGGCTGCTGCGCCGGATCGGGCACGAGCGACTGCGATGCGTTGAAGACCTGCTGGCAGTGTCCGCAGCGCACGAGCCCGTCATGCAGCGAGAGCTGTTCCTGCTGCAGCCGGAAGACGGTTTCGCAATGAGGGCAGCGCGTCGCAAGAAGCATGTCGAGCCGGGCGGCCTGCTGGCCAGAGTGAAGGACAGCGCTATTCTAATGGCTTTCCCGCCGGGTTCCGGCGAGGCATACCCAACCTTCGTGTTCGCGCCAGACCGAGATGTCGACGTAGCGCGCATAGACGGCCGCGACTTCGTCTGCCTGGCGCGCGAGCACGCCCGACAGCGCGATGCGCCCGCCCGGTTTCACCTTCGATGCGAGCATCGACGCCATCAGCTTCAGCGGGTTCGACAGGATGTTGGCGACGACGATGTCGAATTCGCCGGCCGGACACGCGTCGGGCAGCCCGTACGTGACTTCCGCATGGTTGCGTTCGCTGTTCTGCCGCGCCGATTCGACCGCCTGCGGATCAATATCGATGCCGACCACGGGGTTCGCCCCGCATTTCCGCGCGAGGATCGCGAGAATGCCCGAGCCGCAGCCGTAGTCGAGTACCGACTGGCCGGGCTTTACCGACTGTTCGAGCCATTCCATGCACAGGCGCGTGGTCGGGTGGCTGCCGGTGCCGAAGGCGAGACCGGGGTCGAGTTCGAGGATCAGCGCGTCGGGGTCGGGTGCGTCGTGCCACGACGGCACGACCCAGATCCGTTCGCCGATCGGAATCGGCTCGAATTGCGACTGCGTGAGCCGCACCCAGTCCTGTTCCTCGACTTCGCGCACGTCGAACTTCGGCGTCTCGGCGACACCGATTTCGTTCGTGGCCGCCGCGAGCAGCACGGCCGGGTCGTGATCGGGCGACAGCAGCGCGATCACGCGCGAGTGCTGCCACGCGGTGCGGTCGGGAACCAGGCCCGGCTCGCCGAAGAGCGGCTGTTCGTCGGGCGTGTCGGCGTCGGCGTCTTCGACGGACACCGACAGCGCGCCGAGGTCGAGCAGCGCGTCGGACAGCGCCTCCGCATGCTCACGGGCCAGTTCGACGACGAGTTCGCGGTAGCTCATGCTTACGCTTCTTCCGGTGCGACCTGCTGCTTCTGCGCGAGCCGGTTTTCGAGGTAGTGGATGCTGGTGCCGCCTTCGACGAACTTCGAGTCGATCATCAGCTCGCGGTGCAGCGGGATGTTGGTCTGGATGCCTTCGACGACCATTTCCGACAGCGCGATGCGCATCCGGCGGATCGCCTGGTCGCGCGTCGCGCCGTAGGTGATCAGCTTGCCGATCATCGAATCATAGTTCGGCGGCACGAAATAGCCATTGTACGCATGCGAGTCGACGCGCACGCCGGGGCCGCCCGGCGTATGCCACGACGTGATCCGGCCCGGCGACGGCGTGAACTTGAACGGATCTTCCGCGTTGATCCGGCATTCGATCGCATGTCCGCGGAACTGGATGTCGCGCTGGCGCAGCGTGATCTTCTCGCCGGCCGCGATGCGGATCTGTTCCTGCACGATGTCGACGCCCGTGATCATCTCCGACACCGGGTGCTCGACCTGCACGCGCGTGTTCATCTCGATGAAGTAGAACTCGTTGTTTTCGTACAGGAATTCGAACGTGCCCGCGCCGAGGTAGCCCATCTTCTTGCATGCGTCCGCGCAGCGGTCGCCGATGCGCTCGATCAGGCGGCGCGGAATGCCGGGCGCCGGCGCTTCCTCGATCACCTTCTGGTGACGGCGCTGCATCGAGCAGTCGCGCTCGCCGAGCCAGATCGCGTTCTTGTGCGCGTCCGACAGCACCTGGATTTCGATGTGGCGCGGGTTCTCGAGGAACTTCTCCATGTACACCTGCGGGTTGCCGAACGCACGGCCGGCTTCCTCGCGGGTCATGTTGACCGCGTTGACGAGCGCGGCCTCGGTGTGCACGACGCGCATCCCGCGTCCGCCGCCGCCGCCCGCTGCCTTGATGATGACCGGATAGCCGATCGCGCGCGCAATCTTCACGATCTCCTTCGGATCTTCCGGCAACGCGCCTTCCGAACCCGGCACGCACGGCACGCCGGTCTTGATCATGGTCTGCTTCGCGGTGACCTTGTCGCCCATCAGGCGGATCGTTTCCGGACGCGGGCCGATGAACGTGAAGCCCGACTGTTCGACGCGCTCCGCGAAGTCGGCGTTCTCCGACAGGAAGCCGTAGCCGGGGTGGATCGCCTCGGCATCGGTGACTTCCGCGGCGCTGATCAGCGCCGGCATGTTCAGGTAGCTCAGGTTCGACGGAGCCGGGCCGATACAGACGGCCTCGTCCGCGAGGCGCACGTACTTGGCTTCCTTGTCGGCTTCCGAGTAGACGACCACCGTCTTGACGCCGAGCTCGCGGCACGCACGCTGGATGCGCAGCGCGATTTCACCGCGGTTGGCAATGAGGATTTTTTCAAACATAGCGAGTATTCGTCTCTTCGAGGGGCGCGCGAACGGCGCCTGGCGAGCATCGGCGGCGCGCGGCCGGATGGGCCGCGCGGCGGACTTAGCCGATCACGAAAAGCGGCTGGCCGTATTCGACGGCCTGGCCGTTCTCGACGAGGATTTCCTTGATCACGCCGGCCTTGTCCGACTCGATCTCGTTGAGCAGCTTCATCGCTTCGATGATGCAGATGGTCTGGCCTTCCTTGACCGTGTCACCGACCTGGGTGAACGGGTCCGCGCCCGGCGACGGTGCGCGGTAGAACGTGCCGACCATCGGCGACGTCACGACGTGGCCTTGCGGGACCGCCGGTGCGGCGCCGCCTGCTGCCGGCGCGGCAGCGCCTTCGGTCGGCAGCGCGACCGACGGGATCGGCGCGCTGACTTGCGGGGCAAACCCAGCCGTCGGCTGCACGTAGACCGGCGGCGCGTTCTTGACGATACGCACCTTGCCTTCGCCTTCCGTCACTTCCAGCTCGGAGATGCCGGATTCGGAGACGAGGTCGATCAGAGTTTTCAGCTTACGAAGATCCATCGGGAATTCCCCTTTCAATACGTGAAAGCGCCGGTGGGACCGGCGCTGAATCTAGATCGCGAAATCAGCCGCGCGACGCGCCTTGCAGCTTGTCCAGCGCGTACTCGAGCGCGTACAGATAACCTTTCCAGCCGAGCCCGCAGATCACGCCTTCGGCCTGGTCGGAAAAGTAGGAGTGATGCCTGAACGCTTCGCGGCGGTGCACGTTCGACAGATGAACCTCGACGAACGGGATGCCAACGCCGGCGATCGCGTCCCGGATCGCGACGCTCGTGTGCGTATACGCGGCGGGATTGATCAGGATGAAATCGGTCTGTTCCTCCCGCGCGGCCTGGATGCGGTCGACGAGCGCGCCTTCATGGTTGCTCTGGAACGACGACAGTTCGGCGCCGGCTTCCTGAGCCCGCGCGGCAAGCGCCTGATCGATCTGCGCGAGCGTGACGCGGCCGTACACCTCCGGTTCCCGGGTGCCGAGAAGGTTCAGGTTGGGGCCGTGCAGCACCAGCAATCGTGTCATGGTCGCTTCTATTTCTGCGGAATTGCGCGAACTTTAGCGCTATTTAGAGAAATTTGTCTAGTTTTGCCGAACGGCCAGGCGCATCGGACCTGCAAGAATTACCGGCGCGGCGGCAAAGTATCGGCGAATTCACGTGAAATTGCGGCGATCGACGCACAAATCGCCGCCAACGTGCGGGCCGTTGTTCAGGGCGATCACAACGCGTCCAGGGTCTTTTTCAGCTCGGCCGGTTGGATTTGTCCTAATTTTGTCTCGCGAATCTTGCCGGTTTCGTCGATGACGACCGTAAACGGCAGCGCGCCGGCGGTATTTCCGAAATTACGGGCCAGATCGGCGCCCGCATAACCGCTGACGAAAACCGGATAGTCGACCTTCACCTTCTGCAGAAAGTTCTTCACGTTCTGCTCGGAATCGACGCCGATCCCGATGAAGCGGATGCCTTTCTGCTTGTATTGATGCGACAGCGCGACGAGCTCCGGCATCTCCTCGACGCACGGGCCGCACCACGACGCCCAGAAATTGACCACGACCTTCTGGCCCTTGAAGGAAGCGAGCGACGCCGGCTTGCCGTCGACGCCGGTCAGCGACGCGGCCCACAGCTGGTCGACCGGGGTGCCCTGCGCGGCGGGCGCGGCGACGGCGACGCCGTCGTCGGCGCTGCCGCCGCGGAACCAGTGGCCGGCGGCGAGCCCGCCGGCGACGGCGGCGGCCGCGACCACCGCGAGTGCCAACATGCGTTTCATCATCATCGTTGAATCATTCCGGTTCGGAAGGGGCGTTGCTGGCTTCGAGGAGCGCACGCAATGCGGCGGCGTCCGCGCGGGCGACCCGGCCGCGCGCGTCGGCCTTGACCGCGCCGCGCAGGTCGTCGCTCGCGTAGAGCGCGACGTGAATGCCGGTTGCGTCCACGTCGCGCCGCGGGCGCCACAGGAAGCTGAGCGTCTCGACGTCCGCGCGACCGGCGAAATGCCGCGTCTCGGACACGTCGTACTGAACGTTCTGGTTCAGCAGGTAGATCGCGACGTCCTTCGGGTTGTCGGTGAATATCTGCAAATGGATGTCCGAATGCGCGTTCGCGGTGCCGTTCAGCACCGCGCCCGTCACATACGGATTGAACTCGGCGAGCCGGCGCATCCAGTCGAGCGCGATCTCACGCAGGCGGCGCAGTTCGTCCGGCTGCGTGTCGCTCTGGAACAGCGCGAGGTACTCGCGCAGTTCTTCCTCGATCAGGTCGTTATCCGGCAGCCATTCGCCGGCAACGCGCGTATCGCCGAACAGCTGGCGCGCGGCCTTGCGTTTCGCGCTGGCGTAATCGAGGCCGTCCTCCGCGATCAGGCGGGCGGCGGACTGGGCGATTTCCTCGCGGGCGCGCCGCGGGTCGACAAGGGGTTTGCGAGACATGATCCGGCAATCATACTCGATCGCCGCCACGGTCGAACGCGGTGCGGCTGCGTGCTGCCCGCGGCGCCGTGCGGCGTCCCGATCCATCGTTCGGGCCGCCGGGCACGGCGGGCCGTCAGTTACAATGACGGTCTTTGTGTCGCGGCGAAAGTCGTTGGCCGGGCGGCCTGTCCGGCGTGCCGCAGACCATCTTTCCGAATCGACGGCGCCCGGCGGCGCGAAAGCATTCATCTATGCACATCCACATTCTTGGCATCTGCGGCACCTTCATGGGCGGTCTCGCCGTGCTCGCGCGCGAGGCGGGCCACACGGTGACGGGTTGCGACGCGGGCGTCTATCCGCCGATGAGCACGCAGCTCGAGGCGCAGGGCATCACGCTGATCGAGGGCTACGGCGCCGAGCAGATCGACCTGAAGCCCGACCTGTTCGTGATCGGCAACGTCGTCACGCGCGGCAACCCGCTGATGGAGGCGATCCTCGACCGCGGCCTGCCTTATGTATCGGGCCCGCAATGGCTCGGCGAGCACGTGCTCGCCGGCAAGTGGGTGCTGGCGGTCGCTGGCACGCACGGCAAGACGACCACGTCGTCGATGCTCGCATGGCTGCTGGAAGATGCCGGCCTGAACCCCGGCTTCCTGATCGGCGGCGTGCCGCTGAACTTCGGCGTGTCGGCGCGGCTGACCGATTCGAGCTTCTTCGTGATCGAGGCCGACGAATACGACACGGCGTTCTTCGACAAGCGCTCGAAGTTCGTCCACTACCGGCCGCGCACCGCGGTGCTCAACAATCTCGAATTCGATCACGCCGACATCTTCCCGGATCTCGCCGCGATCGAAACGCAATTCCATCATCTCGTGCGCACCGTGCCGGGCGTCGGCCGGATCGTGACCAACGGCCGCTCGGATGCGCTGGAGCGCGTGCTCGCGCGCGGCTGCTGGAGCGAGGTCGAGCGCTTCGGCGTCGACGGCGGCTGGCAGGCGCTGCCGGCCGAGGACGGCGTGCCGGTCGACGAGCGGTTCGCGGTGTATTCGCAGGCCGAGCGTGTCGGTGAAGTCGCGTGGCAGGTGCAGGGCGACCACAACCGGATGAACGCGCTCGCGGCGATCGCCGCCGCCCGCCACGTCGGCGTGCCGCCCGCGCAGGCCGCCGAATCCCTCGCATCGTTCCGCAACGTGAAGCGCCGCATGGAAGTGCGCGGCAGCGTGGACGGCGTAACCGTCTACGACGACTTCGCGCACCATCCGACCGCGATCGAAACCACGATCGCCGGCCTTCGTGCGCGCATCGGCCGCCAAAACTCCCGCATTCTCGCCGTGCTCGAGCCGCGTTCGAACACGATGAAGCTCGGCGTGATGAAGGCGCAACTGCCGGCCAGCCTCGCCGACGCCGATCTGGTGTTCGGTTACGGCGCGCCGACCGGGCGCGACGCGCTCGGCTGGAACCTCGGCGACGCGCTCGCGCCGCTCGGCGACAAGGCCCGCGCGTTCGACGATCTCCATCTGCTGGTGAAGTCGGTCGTCGGGGCCGCGCGCCCGGGCGACCACGTGCTCGTGATGAGCAACGGCGGGTTCGGCGGCGTGCACCAGAAGCTGCTCGACGCGCTCGGGAGCCGCGCGTGATCCTGTACCTGCACGGGTTCCGGTCGTCGCCGGAGTCGCAGAAGTCGCGGCTGCTCGCCGCGCGCATGGCCGAACTCGGCCGCATGCGCGAGTGGCGCTGCCCGTCGCTGTCGGTGTCGCCGCTCGAGGCGATCGCCGTCGCGGAAGCCGAGGTGGCCGGTGCGCGCGACGTAACGGTGATCGGCAGCTCGCTCGGCGGTTACTACGCGACCTGGCTCGCCGAAAAGCACGGCTGGAAGGCGGTGCTGCTGAATCCGGCGATCGTGCCGCAGCGCGATCTCGAACAGCATCTGGGCGAACAGCCGCTGTGGCACGGCGGCGGGTCGATCGTCGTCGAACGCCATCACCTGCACGAGCTCGATGCGCTGCGCGTGCCGGCGATTTCGCGGCCCGAACGCTACTATCTGTTCGCGGCGACGGGCGACGAAGTGCTGGACTACCGCGAGATGCTCGCCCACTACCCGGGCGCGAAAACGCGCGTGATCGAAGGCAGCGATCACGGAATCAGCGAATTTGCCGACTATGTCGACGACGTTCTCGCCTTTTGCGACGACCGAACGTCATGAACCCGGCGTCATGCCGATCGAATTCCCATCATCATGCGGCGCCGCCGATGCGGCGCCCGGCAGTCTGAACGAGAGTACTGAGTGAACGTTTTCTTCGAGGAATCGGGCAGTTTCAAGGCGGGCAGCGTGCTGTCGCGCCAGGGCGACGCGTTTCAGGTCGAGTTGCCCGGCGGGCGGCGGGCGAAGGTGCGCGCAAAAGACGTGCTGATCGAATTCGAGAAGCCGGCCGCGAGCGAGCTGATGCAGGAAGCCGATACGGCCGCGCAGCAGATCGACCTGGATTTCCTGTGGGAGTGCGCGCCGGCCGACGAATTCGCGTATACGGCGCTGGCCGCGGAATACTTCGGCGCGAGCTACGGCGCGGTCGAGCGCGCGGCGCTGGTGCTGCGGCTGCACGGCTCGCCCGTCTACTTCCGCCGCAAGGGGCGCGGCCAGTACCAGCGCGCGCCGGAAGAGCAGCTCAAGATGGCGCTGGCGTCGCTCGAGCGCAAGCGCCAGCAGGCGCTCGTCCAGGCGCAGTATGAAGAGGAACTGAAGGCCGGCAAGCTGCCGGAAGCGTTCGCGGGCAAGGTGCTCGGGCTGCTGACGCGGCCGGACAAGAACGCGATCGAATACAAGGCGATGGAAGCGGCGGCCGGCGCGCGCGGCGTGTCGCCGGCGCGGCTGATGCTCGACTGCGGCGGCATCGCGTCGCCGCGTGCGCTGCACGAGGCGCGTTTTCTCGCGGAATTCTTCCCGCACGGCACGGGCTTCCCGGCCGTCACGGTCGGCCCGCTGCCGGACGACCTGCCGCGCGCGGACGTCCAGGCGTTCTCGATCGACGACATCACGACGACCGAAATCGACGACGCGTTCTCGGTCGAGCACCTGTCCGACGGTCGCGTGCGGATCGGCGTGCACATCGCGGCGCCGGCGCTCGGCATCGTGCGCGGCGACGCGGTCGATGCGATCGCGCGTGCGCGCCTGTCGACCGTCTACATGCCGGGCGACAAGATCACGATGCTGCCGGACGACGTCGTCGACGTGTTCACGCTGAAGGAAGGCGATTACCGTCCGGCGCTGTCGCTGTACATCATCGTCAACCGCGAGACGCAGGACATCGTCGCGAACGAGACGCGCGCCGAACTCGTGTTCGTGAAGAACAACCTGCGTCACAACACGCTCGACGAGCTCGTCAATGAAGAGACGCTCGCGGCCGGCACCGGCGACTACCCGCACAAGGACGACATCGCCGTGCTGTGGCCGCTCGCGCAGGCGCTGTTCGAGAAGCGCCAGGTCGCGCGCGCGGGCTACGGCCTGAAGCGCGAAGTGCAGCGCAACACCGACTACAACTTCTACGTCGAAGGCGAGCAGGTGACGATCACGCCGCGTCGCCGCGGGTCGCCGCTCGATCTCATCGTGTCCGAGCTCGCGATCCTCGCGAACTCGACGTGGGGCGCGTTCCTGCACGATCACACGGTGCCGGGCATCTATCGCTCGCAGCGCGGCTTCGGCGCGCCGGGCCCGAAGCGCACGCGGATGCAGACGACGGCCGCGCCGCACGAAGGCCTCGGCGTCGCGCAGTACGCGTGGAGCACGTCGCCGCTGCGCCGCTACGTCGACCTCGTGAACCAGTGGCAACTGCTCGCGTGCGTGCAGCACGGCGTCACCGCGAAGCTTGCCGCGCCGTTCAAGCCGAAGGACGCCGACCTGTACGCGGTCGTGCAGGGCTTCGACGACACCTATACCGCGTACGCCGACTACCAGCGCCGGATGGAGTACTTCTGGTGCCTGCGCTGGCTCGCGCAGGAGCAGAAGAAGCAGGTCGTCGCGAGCGTCGTGAAGGGCGATCTCGTGCGCCTCGAGGAAATCCCGCTGCTGCTGCACGTGCCGGGGCTCGGCGTGCATGCGCGCGGTACGCGCGTGCTGCTCGACGTGATGTCGCTCGACGAGCTGACGATCGAGGCGTCGGTGCGACTCCTGAACGTGCTCGACGCGCCGACCGTGACGAGCGGCGAGGCGGCCGACGACGAAGACGAGACCGAAGGCGGCGACGACACGCTGGTCGATGCGGAAGACGCGTCGGCGGAAACCGAGGCCGAGGCACTCGCCGAAGCGGACGGCGCGGCGGTCGAAGGCGGCGAGGCCGCGAACGGCAACGGCCAGGACAGCGAAGAGGGGCGCGCATCATGAACGCAGCCGCGTCGACGAGCGGCGCCGACCGCTACGTGGTGTTCGGCAATCCGGTGGCGCACAGCAAGTCGCCGTTCATCCACGCGCAGTTCGCCGCGCAGACGGGCGAGGCGATCGTCTACGCGCACCGGCTCGCGCCGGTCGACGGCTTCGAGGCCGCCGTGCGCGCGTTCATCGCCGAAGGCGGACGCGGTGCGAACGTGACGGTGCCGTTCAAGCTCGACGCGCATGCGCTCGCCGACACGCTGTCGCCGCGCGCGGCCGCGGCGGGCGCGGTGAACACGCTGCGCATCGACGCCGACGGCCGCCTCTACGGCGACAACACCGACGGCGTCGGCCTCGTGCGCGACATCGAATTGAATCTCGGCGTGTCGCTCGCGGGCGCGCGCATCCTGCTGCTCGGCGCGGGCGGCGCGGCGCGCGGCGTCGTGCTGCCGATGCTCGAGCGCGCGCCGCTGTCGATCACGATCGTGAACCGCACCGCGAGCAAGGCCGAGGCGCTCGTCGGCCAGTTCACGCAGGCCGCGCACGACGCGGGCTGCGTGCTGTCGGGCGGCGGCCCGGACTGCGTGCGTGCCGAACCGTACGACGTGATCGTCAACGCGACGGCCGGCAGCCTCGATGCGGCGCTGCCGGCGTGCGACGCGGCCGCGTTCGGCGCGGGCACGCTCGCGTACGACATGATGTACGGCGCGCAGCCGACGGTGTTCATGCAGCATGCGGCGTCGCTCGGCGCGCGCACGGCCGACGGGCTCGGGATGCTGGTCGAGCAGGCGGCCGAATCGTTCTTCATCTGGCGCGGCGTGCGGCCGGACGGCGCACCGGTGCTGGCCGCGCTGCGCCAGGCGCTCGCGGCGGCCTGACCGGAGCGCGGCAGGTGGTGGCGGTAAGCGGCACGCAGCGCACGCGGACGATCAGCCCGACCCGCTGGATCGTCTATGCGGGGTCGGTGTTCGCGGGCGCGTGGCTCGCGACGCAGCTGTTCTATCTCGTGCAGATCGCGCTGTGGTCGATGATCGATCCCGGTTCCACCGCGTTCATGCGTACCGACGCATGGTGGCTGTCGCGCGACAACCCGCCCGCGCGGATCCAGCACCAGTGGGTGCCGTACGACCAGATCGCGCGCAACCTGAAGCGCGCGCTGATCGCGTCGGAGGATTCGACCTTCGCGACCAACAACGGCTACGACGTCGATGCGATCCTGCAGGCGTGGGAGAAGAACAAGGCGCGCGGCCGGATCGTCGCGGGCGGTTCGACGATCACGCAGCAGCTCGCGCGCAACCTGTTCCTGTCACGCGAGAAGAGCTACATCCGCAAGGGGCAGGAGCTGATCATCACGTGGATGCTCGAGACGGTGCTCGACAAGGAGCGGATCTTCGAGATCTACCTGAATTCGGTCGAGTGGGGCCGCGGCGTGTACGGCGCCGAGGCCGCCGCCCGCTATTACTACAAGATCCCCGCGAGCCGGCTCGGCGCGTGGCAGTCGGCGCGCCTCGCGGTGATGCTGCCGAAGCCGCGCTGGTTCGACGCGCACCGCGGCTCGGCCTACCAGGCGCAGCGCGCGGCCGTCATCGCCCGCCGGATGGGCGCGGCCGAGCTTCCGCAATCGCAGTGAGCGGCGCGAGCGCGCCGTCACATTGTCCGTTCCGTCGCCGGCGCGCCATTGGTGCGCTGCAGCGCATTCGTGTCGCCCGCATTTCGGGTCCCATCCATTAGACGAATCCGTCTATTTCGCTTTGCTGAGCAATGCCTGCAGGTGCGGGATTTTGTTTGCCGATATGGCACGAAATTCGCGCGGTTTTAGTGTTTCCGGGTAAACACGAAAGCAGATGAAAGGCGACTGAAAATCGATGGATCGCGAATCGAAGCATTCCTGAAAGGTGTGCGCTGCACCGACTATCGATCAAATATTTCCAAATTTTTCAAAGCCGACCTGCTCGCGTATATTGGCCAGCGCCTCGGCTCATCGGCCGCAATCGAGGCGGGGGGCGGCTTACCCGGCTGCTCGACACAAAAAACATTCGAGAGAAGGAAAGCAACGATGCCAGCGAGCAAAGCGAAGCTGTTGTTGGGGGTTGTGTTCTCTTCGCTGATTCTGACGGCCTGCAACGACGACGTGACGTCGTCATCCGCAGCAGGTGCCGCCAATTCAGCCGATCCCGCCGCTCAGGTGGACAGGCCGTACAACGATCCCAACAGTTATTCGTCGAGCGCGACCGCGTCGCTCGACGCGTCCGCCGCGGTCGAAAAGGCCGCCGTCACCCATCACCAGATCACGCTGAACGGCAAGACGATCCGTTACACCGCCACCGCCGGCCACCTCGTCGCGCGCAATCCGCAGACGGGCGCGCCCGAAGCATCGTTCTTCTACATCGCATACACCGCCGACAACCAGCCCGCGGCGAAGCGGCCCGTTACGTTCCTGTACAACGGCGGCCCCGGTTCCGCATCGGTGTGGCTGCATCTCGGCTCGTTCGGTCCGAAACGGATCCAGACGGGCGATCCGAACGCGAACAACGCGACGTTCCCGTTCGTCGACAACGCGGAAAGCCTGCTCGATACGACCGATCTCGTGTTCGTCGATGCGATCGGCACCGGCTTCTCCGAGGCGATCGCGCCGAACACGAACCAGACCTTCTGGGGCGTCGACCAGGACGGCGGCGCGTTCCGCGACTTCGTGACGCGCTACCTCGCCGTGAACCAGCGCAACGATTCGCCGAAGTACCTGTTCGGCGAGTCGTACGGCACGCCGCGCACCGACGTGCTCGCGAACCTGCTGGAGACGGCCGGCGTGAAGCTCGCCGGCATCGTGCTGCAGTCGTCGATCCTGAACTACAACGCGAACTGCGACATGGCGAGCGACTACATCGGCAACTCGAACAACGGTTCGAGCCCGGTGAGCTGCGCGGGCTTCGTGCCGTCCTACGGCACGGTCGGCGCGTACTACCAGCTCGACAATCCGAACCCGTCGAGCCTGCCGCAGTACTCGGACCAGATGCGCCTCCTGACGGCCGGCAGCTACGCGCCCGCCGTGAACGCGTATCTCGCGAGCCATACGCCGCCTGGGCCGACGCTCGTCACGACGATGGTGAATTCGACCGGCGTGAAGCAGTCGCTGTGGAATGCGGACTTCAACGTGGTCCCGACCTTCTTCGACAACAGCTTCCAGGTGTCGCTGATCCCGGGCACGCTGATCGGCCGCTACGACGCACGCGTGAACGTGCCGTCGTCGAGCCCGCTCGCCGCGGACGGCGACCCGTCGAGCACGTTCATCACGAAGCCGTTCACCGACACGATCGGCAGCTACCTGCCGAACGTGCTGAAGTACAGCGCGCAGTCGGCCTATTCGCTCAGCAGCAATGCGATCCAGACCTGGGACTGGACCCACGACGGCCTCGCGATGCCCGACACGATTCCCGATCTTGCGGCTGCGCTGACGCTGAATCCGTCGCTGAAGGTGCTGTCGCTGAACGGGTATCACGACATCGCGACGCCGTTCTACCAGACCGAGCTCGACCTCGCGCGGCTCGGCTCGCAACCGAACCTGACGATCAAGGACTATCAGGGTGGACACATGGTCTATCTCGACGATACGTCGCGTCCGCAGGAGAAAGCCGACCTCGTGACTTTCTACAACGCGGCCGCGCGCTGATGCGATGTGCTGGCCTGGCGACGCGCGCCCGTGGCGGCGCCGTGCGCCGGCCGTCGACGACCTCATTCCAGACTGGAGCCTGACATGAAGAAACGTTTCATCGTCGTTGCCGCGGCGCTCGCATGCGCCGGCTTTGCAGCATCCGTGTCCGCGTTCGCGCAGGCGAGCGACGCCGCCACCCCGGCGCGCGCACGCCAGGCGCAGCTCGGCGATCCGTACGTGCCGCCGGCCGCGCGCAAGCCGACCGCCGGCACGCAGACGACCGGCGCGGCGCTGCACGCGCAGGTGGTGCGCAAGCTCGCGCGGCAGTTCGGCACGGCCGATACGCAGAACACCGGTTCGATCACCGAAGCGCAGGCGCGCGCGGCCGGCCTCGGCTACGTCGCGAACCACTTCCGGCAGATCGACGCGAGCGGGAGCGGCCGCGTGTCGTTCTCCGACGTGCAGCGCTACATGCAGGCGCGCAGCACGAACCAGCAGTAAGCGCGGCGCGCGTGGCTAACGGGGGCGGAACCCGCGACGCGTCGGGTTCCGCCCCCGTGCGCATGGTGCGGCCGTTTCGCGACGAATGCCGCGGCTTTTGCCTGCTTTCTCATTATCTGGACAACGCATTCAAATATTGGAGACGAGTGCGTGCGCTCCTACAATCCGAAGCACATCAACAGCTTCGGACCCACGCATCGCGCGGCGCCCGACGCACACGGAGACACCTTCCATGAAGTTCGCCGGGCGCTTTCCTCGGTGCATCGACCGCCGCGTTGCCGCGACGCCCGACCTCGTTCCGGCCTCGCGACAGCGGCTTCACCGAATCCGTTGAAGAAGCCCGTTCCATGACCAAGATGCCCGATACCCTTGCTCTCGACGCCCGGCGCGCGACGCCGGACGATGCGCCGCTGACCGACAGCATCGGCGCGACCAGCACGCCGCTCGATCTCGCCGCGCAGCAGGCCGGCACGCAGACGCTGCTGCGCGGTCTCGCGATCCTCGAAGCGATCGCGAACGGCGCGCGCGACATGCGTGCGATCGGCGCCGCGCTCGGCACGACGCGCAGCACGACGCACCGTCTCGTCAGCAGCCTCGTGCAGGCGCGCTACCTGCGCCAGGTGCAGGGCGGCTACCTGCTCGGCCCGAAGCTGATCGAGCTCGGCACGATCGCGCTCGAGCAGATGCCGCTCACGGCGGTCGCGCGGCCGCACCTCGAAGCGCTCGCGGAAGCGACGCTCGACACGATCCACCTCGGCGTGCGCGACGGCGACGACGTGCTGTACATCGACAAGATTCCCGGCACGCGCGGCCTCGAGATGCGTTCGCGGGTGGGCCACCGGATGCCGCTCGCGTCGACCGGCATCGGCAAGGCCATGATGCTCGACCTCGATCCGGACCTGTGGCGCTCGCTGTTCGAAGCCGCGCGGCGCGCGCTGGCCGGCGTCAATTTCAAGCCGGACAACCGGCCCGAGACGAGCGCGTTCCTGCAGCGCATGGCGCATTACGCGGCCGGCGGCTACACGTTCGACCTCGAGGAAAACGAGGCGTCGATCCGCTGCGTGGCCGCGCCGATCCGCGACGCGTCGGGCGCGATCGTCGCGGCCGTGTCGGTCGCGAGCACGATTCCGTACATGCCGCACGACCGGATGGACGAACTGATTCCGCTCGTGCAGCGCGAAGCGCGAGCCATTTCCGCGGAACTGGGCTGGAGCCCGCCGCAGGGTACCCGCAGGATCAAACGATGACCCATTCGACCCGGACCGTTCCGGATGCCAACTCCGCCGCTCCGTCGCTGATCGCGCTCGACTGGGGCACGACGTCGCTGCGCGCGTATCTGTTCGACACGCACGGCGCGCTGCTCGACACGCGCAGCCGCGCGGCGGGCGTGATGCACGTGCCGGCCGGCGGCGCGCGTGCCTTCGACGTCGTGTTCGAGGAAGCGTGCGGCGACTGGCTCGACCGCGCGCCGGGCGTGCCGGTGCTGGCCGCCGGGATGGTCGGCAGCGCGCAGGGCTGGCGCGAGGCGCCGTACGTCGCGGTGCCGGCCGGCGCCGACGCGCTGGTCGCGGGCCTCGTCACGGTGACGACGGCGCGCGGCACGGCGGTGTCGATCGTGCCGGGCGTGATCGCGACGGGCGAATTGCCCGACGTGATGCGCGGCGAAGAAACGCAGATATTCGGCGCACTCGCGAACGATCCCATGCTTGACGCCGATCGTTCAGGGCTACTGATCGGATTGCCGGGCACGCACGCGAAATGGGCGTGGGTGAAGGACGGGCTCATCGAGCGCTTCCAGACCTTCATGACGGGCGAGCTGTTCGCGGCGCTGCGCGATCACACGATCCTCGGCCGCACGATGCGCGCGAGCGCGTCGCCCGACCGCGCGGCGTTCGCGCGCGGCGTCGCGGTGGCCCGCGGCGCGCAGCGCGCGGGGCTGCTCGCGACGATCTTCAGCACGCGCACGCTCGGCCTGACCGACCGGCTCGCACCCGATGCGCAGGGCGATTACCTGTCCGGCCTGCTGATCGGCCATGAGCTCAACGCGCTCGACGCGATGCTCGCGGAGCGCGGTGTCGCGCTCGCGAACCAGCCGCTGCTGCTGATCGGCGACGACGGATTGTGCGCGCGCTACGTCGACGCGTTGAGCGTGTTCGGCTGCACGCACGCACGCGTCGTCGCACAGGCGACCGAGCGCGGCTTGTGGTGGATCGCGTCGCGTGCCGGACTCGTGCGCGCGGACGGCGAACCCGTTTGCGCCGACCAATGAACCGACTGGATTGAAGAGGAACCGCTGATGTCGTCCGACCTTACGCTGCCCGCGCCGTACACGCCGCACGCCGCACTGATGCGCGCGTTCGACGCGTGCCCGCTGATCGCGATCATGCGTGGCATCACGCCCGCCGACGCCGCCGACCACGGCCTTGCGCTGTACGAAGCCGGCTTCCGGATCGTCGAGGTGCCGCTCAACTCGCCCGATCCGTTCGACAGCATCGCGGCGCTGCGCCGCGTGCTGCCCGACGACATGATCGTCGGCGCGGGCACCGTGCTGCGCGCCGAATTCGTCGATCGCGTGCAGGACGCGGGCGGCACGCTGATCGTGATGCCGCACAGCGACGCGGCCGTGATCCGCCGTGCGAGCGAGCGCGGGCTCGCGAGCGCGCCGGGCGTCGCGACGCCGACCGAGGCGTTCGCCGCGCTCGCGAACGGTGCCGACGTGCTGAAGATGTTCCCGGCCGAGCAACTGGGCGTGCCCGTCGTGAAGGCGTGGCGCGCGGTGATCGACCGTGCGGTGCCGCTGATTCCGGTCGGCGGGATTTCGCCGGACAACATGCAGCCGTTCCTCGCGGCCGGTGCCAACGGCTTCGGGCTCGGCTCGGCGCTGTACCGGCCCGGCCAGTCGGCGGACGCGACCGCGGCGAACGCGCGCGCGTTCCAGGCCGGCCTGCGCGCGGCGCGCGGCGGAGTCGCATGATGGGGCGCCTCGCGGGCAAGGTCGCGATGGTGACGGGCGCGGGCCGCGGGATCGGCGCCGCGATCGCGCAGGCGTTCGTGCGCGAGGGCGCGGCCGTGGCACTCGTCGACCTCGACTTCCCGCAAGCGCAGCGCACGGCTGCGGCGATCGCCGATGCCGTCGACGGCGCGCGCGTGCTGGCGCTGCATGCGGACGTCGCCCGGCAGGATTCGGTGCGCGATGCGCTCGTGCAGACCGAAGCCGCATTCGGCGCGCTCGACGTGCTGGTGAACAACGCCGGCATCAACGTGTTCGCCGATCCGCTGACGATGACGGACGACGACTGGCGCCGCTGTTTCGCGGTCGACCTCGACGGCGTGTGGCACGGCTGCCGCGCGGCGCTGCCGGGGATGGTCGAACGCGGCCGCGGCAGCATCGTGAACATCGCGTCGACGCATGCGTTCCGGATCATCCCGGGCTGCTTTCCGTACCCGGTCGCGAAACACGGCGTGCTCGGGCTCACGCGCGCGCTCGGCATCGAATACGCGGCGCGCAACGTGCGCGTGAACGCGATCGCGCCCGGCTACATCGAGACGCAGCTCACGCGCGACTGGTGGGACGCGCAGGCCGACCCGGCCGCGGCGCGCGCCGAGACGCTGGCGCTGCAGCCGATGAAGCGGATCGGCAAACCGGAGGAAGTCGCGATGACGGCCGTGTTCCTCGCCTCCGACGAGGCGCCGTTCATCAATGCCGCGTGCATCACCGTCGACGGCGGGCGCGCGGCGCTGTACCACGATTGACCCGACGATTCGAAAGACCGCACGTGCGACGGCCGCGCGCACGCTGCGTCGAAACCAACAAGCGGCTGATTCCTGTTCGATGAAGACAAGGAGACACTGGAGATGAAACGCAGAACGTTCGTAACGCTGGCCGCCGCGGCCGCGGTGGTGATGGGAAGCCCGGTCGCGCACGCGGCCGATCCGGTCAAGATCGGCTTCCTCGTGAAGCAGCCCGAAGAGCCGTGGTTCCAGGATGAATGGAAGTTCGCCGAGATGGCCGCGAAGGACAAGGGCTTCACGCTCGTGAAGATCGGCGCGCCGTCGGGCGAGAAGGTGATGAGCGCGATCGACAACCTGTCCGCGCAGAAGGCGCAGGGCTTCATCATCTGCACGCCCGACGTGAAGCTCGGGCCGGGCATCGTCGCGAAGGCGAAGTCGCACAACCTGAAGATGATGACGGTCGACGACCGCCTCGTCGACGGCGCGGGCAAGCCGCTCGAGGCGGTGCCGCACATGGGGATCTCCGCGTACAACATCGGCAAGCAGGTCGGCGACGGCATCGCGGCCGAGATCAAGAAGCGCGGCTGGAACATGAAGGACGTCGGCGCGATCGACATCACCTACGAGCAACTGCCGACCGCGCACGACCGCACGAGCGGCGCGACCGACGCGCTGGTGGCGGCCGGCTTCCCGAAGGCGAACGTGATCACGGCGCCGCAGGCGAAGACCGACACCGAGAACGCATTCAACGCGGCGAACATCGCGCTCACCAAGAACCCGCAGTTCAAGCACTGGGTCGCCTACGGCCTGAACGACGAGGCCGTGCTTGGCGCGGTGCGCGCGGCCGAAGGGCGCGGCTTCAAGGCGGACAACATGATCGGCATCGGCATCGGCGGTTCCGATTCGGCGCTCAACGAGTTCAAGAAGCCGCAGCCGACGGGCTTCTACGGCACCGTGATCATCAGCCCGAAGCGCCACGGCGAGGAAACCTCCGAGCTGATGTACACGTGGATCACGCAGGGCAAGGCGCCGGCGCCGCTCACGCTGACCACCGGCATGCTCGCGACGCGCGACAACGTGTCGAAGGTGCGCGAGGAGATGGGGCTCGCGTCGAAGTAAGCAGCCCGCCGGCTGCCGCGGCGATGCGGCGGCCGGCGGTCGATGGATCTGCAAGTGGGGAGACGACGTGTCAGCGGCACTGCGTTTTGACAATATCGGCAAGGTGTTTCCCGGCGTGCGCGCACTCGACGGCATCTCGTTCGACGTGCACGCGGGCGAGGTGCATGGCCTGATGGGCGAGAACGGCGCGGGCAAGTCGACGCTGCTGAAGATTCTCGGCGGCGAATACCAGCCCGATGCGGGCAGCGTGCTGGTCGACGGCCAGCCGGTGCATTTTTCGAGTGCGGCCGCGTCGATCGCGGCCGGCATTGCAGTGATTCACCAGGAACTGCAGTACGTGCCCGACCTGACGGTCGCGGAGAACCTGCTGCTCGGCCGCCTGCCGAATGCGCTCGGCTGGGTGAGGAAGGGCGAGGCGAAGCGCCACGTGCGCGAGCGGCTCGCCGCGATGGGGGTCGATCTCGATCCCGATGCGAAGCTCGGGCGGCTGTCGATCGCGCAGCGGCAGATGGTCGAGATCTGCAAGGCGCTGATGCGCAATGCGCGCGTGATCGCGCTCGACGAACCGACGAGCTCGCTGTCGCATCGCGAGACCGAGGTGCTGTTCAAGCTCGTCGACGACCTGCGTGCGCAGGGTCGCGCGCTGATCTACATCTCGCACCGGATGGACGAGATCTACCGGCTGTGCGACGCGTGCACGATCTTCCGCGACGGGCGCAAGATCGCGTCGCACGAAGCGCTCGCCGACGTGCCGCGCGAGTGGCTGGTCGCCGAGATGGTCGGGCGCGAGATCGCGGACATCTACCATTACGCGCCGCGCGCGCTCGGCGACGTGCGGTTGTCGGCAGAAGGCGTCGACGGCGCCGCGCTGCGCGAACCCGCGAGCTTCTCGGTGCGCGCGGGCGAGATCGTCGGCTTCTTCGGGCTGGTCGGCGCGGGGCGCAGCGAACTGATGCGGCTCGTGTACGGTGCCGACCGCCGGCGCGCGGGCGTGCTGACGCTCGACGGCAAGCGCATCGAGGTGAAGCGCACCGGCGACGCGATCCGCCACGGCATCGTGCTGTGCCCGGAAGACCGCAAGGAGGAAGGGATCATCGCGATGGCGTCGGTCGCGGAGAACATCAACATCAGCTGCCGCCGTCATTCGCTGCGCGCGGGGCTCTTCATCGATCGCAAGACCGAAAGCGAAACGGCCGACCGCTTCATCCAGCGGCTGAAGATCAAGACGCCGAACCGGCGGCAGAAGATCCGCTTCCTGTCGGGCGGCAACCAGCAGAAGGCGATCCTGTCGCGCTGGCTCGCGGAGCCCGACCTGAAGGTCGTGATCCTCGACGAGCCGACGCGCGGCATCGACGTCGGCGCGAAGCACGAGATCTACGACGTGATCTACCGGCTCGCGGAGCGCGGCTGCGCGATCGTGATGGTGTCGTCGGAACTGCCGGAAGTGCTCGGCGTGTCCGACCGCATCGTCGTGATGCGCGAAGGGCGGATTGCGGGCGAGCTGCCGCGCGAGCAGGCGAACGAGCATGCGGTGCTGAGCCTCGCGCTGCCGCAGACGAGCGTCGTCGAGGCGGCCTGACGCGGTTTCAGGTCGCCGCGGGCGACGCACGACATTCGAATCGATCACGCGCGGCGCGGGCCGCGCGATGCAGGAGCAGGAGACACAACCATGCAAGTCAGGGAAAACCTCGCCAGCGCAGCCGTGAAGCCATCGGCCGACGCGCTGGTTCCACAGCAGGGCGACCGCCAGAAGTGGTGGCAGCACCTTACCGAATACAGCCTGATCGCGATCTTCGCGGTGATGTTCGTGACGATGTCGCTGACGGTCGATCACTTCTTCTCGATCGACAACATGCTCGGCCTCGCGCTGTCGATCTCGCAGATCGGGATGGTCGCGTGCACGATGATGTTCTGTCTGGCCTCGCGCGACTTCGACCTGTCGATCGGCTCGACCGTCGCATTCTCGGGCGTGCTGTGCGCGATGGTGCTGAACGCGACCGACAACACGTTCGTCGCGATCGTCGCGGCGGTCGCGGCCGGTGCGGCGATCGGCTTCGTGAACGGCGCGGTGATCGCGTACCTGCGCATCAACGCGCTGATCACGACGCTCGCGACGATGGAAATCGTGCGCGGGCTCGGCTTCATCGTGTCGAAGGGGCAGGCGGTCGGCGTGTCGTCGGATACGTTCATCGCGCTCGGCGGGCTCTCGCTCTTCGGCGTATCGCTGCCGATCTGGGTCACGCTCCTGTGCTTCATCGTGTTCGGCGTGCTGCTGAACCAGACCGTGTACGGCCGCAACACGCTCGCGATCGGCGGCAACCCCGAGGCGTCGCGTCTCGCGGGGATCAACGTCGAACGCACGCGCGTGTACATCTTCCTGATCCAGGGCGCGGTGACGGCGCTGGCCGGCGTGATCCTCGCATCGCGCATCACGTCGGGCCAGCCGAACGCCGCGCAGGGCTTCGAGCTGAACGTGATCTCCGCGTGCGTGCTCGGCGGCGTGTCGCTGATGGGCGGTCGCGCGACGATCTCGGGCGTCGTGATCGGCGTGCTGATCATGGGCACCGTCGAGAACGTGATGAACCTGCTGAACATCGACGCGTTCTACCAGTACCTGGTGCGCGGCGCGATCCTGCTCGCGGCCGTGCTGCTCGACCAGCTGAAGAATCGCGGCGTACGCGACTGACCGATGCCACGGAGACGATTCGCATGACCATCGAAACTTCCGCGCAGGATCCGCACGCCGCGAGCGACGCGCGCTTTGCGCGCTACCCGAGCCTCGAGGATCGCGCGGTGCTGATCACGGGCGGCGCGACCGGCATCGGCGCGGCGTTCGTCGAACACTTCGCGCGGCAGGGCGCGCGCGTCGCGTTCGTCGATCTCGACGCGCAGGCGGGCCAGGCGCTCGCGGAAAGCCTCGCGCAGGCGCCGGATGTACGCCACGCGCCGCTGTTCCTCCCGTGCGACCTCACCGACATCGACGCGCTGCGCCATGCGATCGACGCGATCCGCGCACGGATCGGCGCGATCGCGGTGCTCGTGAACAACGCGGCGAACGACACGCGCCACGCGATCGGCGACGTGACGCCCGCGTCGTTCGACGCGGGCATCGCGGTGAACCTGCGCCACCAGTTCTTCGCCGCACAGGCGGTGATCGACGACATGAAGCAGCGCGGCGGCGGCGCGATCATCAATCTCGGCTCGATCAGCTGGATGCTGAAGAACGGCGGCTATCCCGTCTACGTGATGGCGAAGGCGGCCGTGCAGGGGCTCACGCGCGGGCTCGCGCGCGATCTCGGCCCGTTCGGGATCCGCGTGAATTCGCTGGTGCCCGGCTGGGTGATGACCGACAAGCAGCGCAGGCTGTGGCTCGACGATGCGGGCCGGGCGGCGATCAAGGCCGGCCAGTGCATCGACGCCGAGCTGCTGCCGGACGATCTCGCCCGGATGGCGCTGTTTCTCGCGGCCGACGACAGCCGGATGATTACCGCGCAGGATGTGGTGGTCGACGGCGGCTGGGCCTGATTGCCGGTGTTCGCGTTCGCGCGGCACCGCGCGACGCCCCGTATCGCTTCATCGACGAAGGAAAGGAGTTCACCATGACCGCCACGTCCTCGCGCGCAGCGTCGTCCACGAGCCAGTCGCGCCGCGCGCGCCTGGCTGCCGCCGCGCAGCCGGTCAGCGCCGGCCCGCAGACCGCCGCGTTCGCGCAGGGCGTCGGCGCCGCGCATGCGGCGGCCGTCACGCTGTCGAACGCGGCGCTGCGTCTCGACGTGCTGCCGCACCTGGGCGGTGGCATCGCGCGCTTCGACTGGCGCGGCGACCATGGCGCGCTGGTGCCGGTGTTCCGCCGTTGCGAGCACCCGGAAACGGCGACGGACCCGAACGTGCTCGCGTGCTATCCGCTGCTGCCGTACTCGAACCGGATCGGCAACGGCCGCTTCGAATGCGACGGGCGCAGCGTCGCGGTGCCGCGCAACCGCCGCGACGAGCCGCTGCCGATTCACGGCGACGGCTGGCTCGCGCCGTGGCAGGTGGACGACGCGACCGACACCACGCTGCAGCTGTCGCTCGATCGCGCGAGCGGCGCGCCGTACGCGTTTCGCGCGATCCAGTCGTTCGCGCTGGACGACACGACGCTGTCGATCGCGCTGACGATCGAGAATGCGGGGCGCGCACGGCTGCCGTTCGGGCTCGGCATGCATCCGTTCGTGGTGCGTGACGACGCGACCGAGCTGGCCGCGGCCGCGGGCGGCCTGTGGCTGTCGGGCGCGGATTTCCTGCCGGTGCGGCACGTGAGCGTGCCGCCGGCCTGGCAGTTCGGCGTCGCGTATCCGTTGCCGGCGACGCTCGTCAATCATGCGTTCACCGGCTGGGGCGGCCACGCGACGGTGAGCTGGCCGCGCCGCGGGCTGTCGCTGACGGTCGCGGCCGACGCCGATGCATACGTGCTCTATACGCCGCCCGGCGAGCCTTTCTTCTGCTTCGAGCCGGTCGATCATCCGATCAATGCGGTGAACCTGCCGGGCGGCGCGGCTGAGCACGGGATGACGCTGCTCGCGCCGGGCGAGCGGCTCACGCGGCGTTTCGCGTTCACCGTCGAGCGGGCCGATGCGCGTATCGACGCCGCCGCGCGCGAAGGACGCCGGAGACGCGGGTAAAATACGCGGTCTACCAACGGTTTGCCGCGAGTATCCGCCATGTCTTCCCCGCTTACTTTCATCGAATCGCTGCGCGCCGCGTGGCAGCGCACGAATTCGCTGCTGTGCGTCGGCCTCGATCCCGAGCCGTCGCGCTTTCCCGTGCAGTTCGACGGCCAGCCCGACGCGATCTTCGAATTCTGCCGGCAGATCGTCGACGCGACCGCGCAGTATGCGAGCGCGTTCAAGCCGCAGATCGCGTACTTCGCCGCGCATCGCGCGGAAGACCAGCTCGAGCGCCTGATCGCGCACATCCACCTCCAGCATCCGGGCCTGCCCGTGATCCTCGACGCGAAGCGCGGCGACATCGGCAGCACCGCCGAGCAGTACGCGCGCGAAGCGTTCGAGCGCTATCGCGCGGACGCGGTCACCGTGAACCCGTACATGGGCTACGACTCGGTCGAGCCGTACTTCGAGCATGAAGGCAAGGGCGTGATCGTCCTGTGCCGCACGTCGAACCCGGGCGGGTCGGACCTGCAGTTCCTGGAAACCGGTGGGGCCGGCCATCCGGGCCGGCCGCTGTACCAGGTCGTGGCCGACCTCGCGGCGAACAAGTGGAATGCGAAGAACGGTCAGCTCGGCCTCGTGGTCGGCGCGACGTTCCCGAACGAAATCGAGATCGTGCGCGGGATCGTCGGCGACATGCCGCTCCTGATCCCCGGCATCGGCGCGCAGGGCGGCGACGTGCAGGCGACCGTCAACGCGGGCCGCACGGCCGACGGCACCGGGATGATGATCAACTCGTCGCGGGCGATCCTGTACGCGAGCCAGGGCGAGGATTTCGCCGAAGCCGCGGCGCTCGCCGCGCAGAAGACGCGCGATAGGATCAACGCGCATCGCTGAAATATCGCTGAAATATCGTTGAGACACAGGCCGCCCGCCCGGGCGGCCTTTTGCTGCGCCCCGCGCCCGCGGGCCGCGCAACGTTTCCGGCGCCGGCCGCCCTGGCGCACGCGAACAACTTCCCGTCGTTTCCGCACCGCATGCCTGCGCCGCGATCGCGCGATGCTGCCGCTTGTCATCGATCCGTAACCAGAATGTCAAGAAAGGGAGCGACGCCATGCCCAAGCTGTCCCGACGTTTTCTGAGCGCGCTTGCCGCGTCGTTGTGCATGTCGTTCGCCCACGCGGCGGACCTGTCGCACTGGCCGGCCGATAGCGCGAAGGCGCTGAACGCGCTGATCGCCGCGCACGCGCATCGCGGCGACTACGCGGTGTTCGATGCCGACAACACGACCTATCGCTACGACCTCGAGGAATCGCTGCTGCCGTATCTCGAGAACCACGGCGTGCTCACGCGCGACTCGCTCGATCCGTCGCTGAAGCTGATCCCGTTCAAGAATTCCGCCGACTACAAGGAATCGCTGACGAGCTACTACTACCGGCTCTGCGAGATCGACGACCTGGTCTGCTACCCGTGGATCGCGCAGGCGTTCGCGGGGCTGTCGCTCGCGGAGCTGAAGCGCCACGTCGACGCGATGCTCGCCGACGGCAAGCCGGTGCCGATCCGCTACTGGCAGGGCGACAAGGTCGTCGACGGCGTCGCGAACCCGCCGCGCTTCTTCCGCGGCATGCAGGAGCTGTACAACGCGCTGCGGGAGAACGGGATCGAGGTCTACGTGATGACCGCCGCGCACGAGGAACTCGCGCGGCTGGTGCTGTCCGATCCGAAGTACGGCTACAACGTGAAGCCGCAGAACGTGATCGGCGTGACGACGCTGCTGCGCAACCCGGCGACGGGCGCGCTGACCACGTCGCGGCTGCAGATCAAGGCCGGCAAGTACGACGAGGCCGCGAATCGCGATCTCGTGATCACGCCGTTCCTGATGAACCCGATGACGTGGTACGAGGGCAAGCTGGGCTCGATCGCCGGCTGGATCGACCAGTGGAAGAAGCCGGTGCTCGTCGCGGGCGACACGCCGAAATCCGACGGCTACATGCTGCTGAACGCGACCGACGTGGCGCGCGGCGGCGTGCGCGTGTGGGTGAACAAGAAGGACAAGCAGATGGCGCAGATCCGCGCGTGGTCGGATGAATCGGCCGCGCAGCAGAAGGCGCTCGGCCTGCCGGTCACGGCGGACAAGAACTGGATCGTCGTGAAGCCCGACGCGATCCAGTAGGCGGGCAGGGGCGCCGGCCGCGCCTGCCGTTGCGCGGGCGAATCGGGAATCAGCGTTCGCGCTCGTCGAGCAGCTTCAGCAGCCCGCGCAGCGCATGCACGGCCGCCTGCGTGCGGATCTGCTCGCGATCGCCCTTGAACACGAGGGTCTCGACGTCGGTATGCAGCCGGTTGCTCCAGCCGAACGACACGGTGCCGACCGGCTTCTTCTCGCTGCCGCCCGCCGGGCCGGCGATGCCGGTGACGGACAGCGCGACCTGCGCGCGGCTGTTGCGCAGCGCGCCTTCGGCCATCGCGCGCGCGACCGGCTCGCTGACGGCGCCGTGTTTGTCGATCAGGTCGGGCGGCACGCCGATCATCTCGATCTTGGCCTGGTTCGAGTAGGTGACGAAGCCGCGCTCGAACCACTGGCTGCTGCCGGAGATGTCGGTGATCGCGGCGGCGATCATGCCGCCCGTGCAGGATTCGGCGGTGGCGAGCGACAGGTGCTCGTCACGCAGCTTGTTGCCTGCGCGGATCGCAAGCTGATGGACGACGGAATCGGTTGGCATGCGCGTCGGGAAACGGGAGTCGGGAAATCGGTCAGCCGACGACGGAGCGCCAGAAGGCGATCACGAGCAGCGTCATGAACGCGGCGATCAGGTCGTCGACCATGATGCCGAGCCCGCCTTTCACGCGACGGTCGAAATAGCGGATCGGCGGCGGCTTGAGCATGTCGAAGCAGCGGAACACGACGAACGCCCACAACTGGCCGATGAAGGTTGCGGGCGTGACGAACAGCATCACGAGCCAGAGCGCGACGATTTCGTCCCAGACGACGGCGCCCGGATCGGTCGTGCCCATCCTCCGCGCGGTGAACCCGGTGAGCCACGTGCCCGCCGCGAAACCGATCGCGATCAGCGCCCACCATTCGGGCACCGTCAGATAGCGGTTGAGCACGACGAACGTGAGCCAGCCGAACAGCGTGCCGAACGTGCCGGGCATGAACGGCGTGAGCCCGCTGCCGAAGCCGAGCGACACGATGTGCGCCGGGTGCGACAGCATGAAGCGCGCGGTGGCGCGCCGCGGCACGTTCCGGGCGGCGCCGGACTCCGCCGCGGGGTGCGCGGTCGTCGGGTCAGTCTGCATGGAAGTGGTCGAAACCGTGCAACGTAAGAGTCAGGGGCGCGCCGGCGGCGTCGCGCCACGCGATCGCGGGCTGCTCCGACGGCGAGGACAACGCGTGTATTGTACCGACTCGCGTGACCCGAACGCCGGCGCTCGCGCCCGCTGCCTCGACCGCCGCGCGGGCCGCGGCCGGCGCGGTGAAGCACAGCTCGTAGTCGTCGCCGCCGGCCAGCGTGCAGCGTCGCTGCACGTCGGGCGGCAGCGTCGCGAGCGCGGCCGAGCGCGGCACCGCGTCCGCGTCGATCTCGGCGCGCACGTTCGAGCGGGCCAGGATGTGCCGCAGGTCGCCGGCGAGGCCGTCCGAGATGTCGAGCGCCGCATGCGCGACGCCCGCGAGCGCGAGCCCGAGCGCGATGCGCGGCTCCGGGCGCTCGAGCGCCTGCCGGAACGCGGCGGCTTCGTCCGCGCCGGCGCGCCATTCGCCGCGCGCGAGCCCGAGCCCCGCGCGGGCGTCGCCGAGCGTGCCGGACACCCAGACGTCGTCGCCGTCGCGCGCGGCATCGCGCCGCAGCGCCGCATCCGGCGCGACTTCGCCGAACACGGTCACGCACAGGTTCAGCGGCCCGCTCGTCGTGTCGCCGCCGATCAGTTCGCAGCCGAACCGCTCGGCGAGCGCGAACAGCCCGTTGCTGAACGCCTCGAGCCACGCCGCGTCGGCACGCGGCAGCGCGCACGCGAGCGTGAACGCGCGCGGCTCGGCGCCCATCGCCGCGAGATCCGACAGATTGACCGCGAGCGTCTTGTGGCCGAGCGCGTCGGGCGCGACATCGGGGAAGAAATGGCGGCCTTCGACCAGCATGTCCGTCGAAATAGCCAGCAATTTTCCGGATCGCGGCGCGATCAGCGCGCAATCGTCACCGATGCCGAGCGTCGACGCACGCGCCCCCCGGGCCGCGCGGCGCGCGAAGAAGCGATCGATCAGCGAAAACTCGGACAGGGCGGCTGGCACGGCGGACGAACCCGGAAGCGGTGAAAGGAACGGCATTGTACGCAGCGAACGGCGCCGTTCCTGCACCGTTCGGTACATTTTTGTCGCGGCTGTTGCACCCGAATCGCCGGTCTGACGGCCTTCGATTGGCGCTACAATGCCGTCGAACAGTTATTCTAATCCGCCCGTCACGAGACACATGTCGACCCAATCCTCTTCCAAAGCCAAGCTCCGCGAAGCCGCTCTCGACTATCACGAGTTCCCGACGCCGGGGAAGATCGCGATCGCCCCGACCAAGCAGATGATCAACCAGCGCGACCTCGCGCTCGCGTATTCGCCGGGCGTT
>NZ_CAJPGQ010000031.1:0-90209 GCF_905339595.1 Burkholderia sp. BCC1977 | reverse complement strand
TGCAGCCGGAAGCGCAGATCACCATGACATCGCGCTCACACGCTCCCGGTGACGTGCACGGTGTGCCGAATCCCCTCCCTCGCCATCTTCGCGTACGGACAAATCGCCTCGGTCTCCGCGACGAGCGCACGCGCATCATCGGCGCCGACGCCCGGCATGCCGACCTCGACATCGAGCGCGATCGCAAACAGGCCATCCGCCGGATCGCGCTGAAACGTTACGCTGGCCGAAATCGCGAAATCGGCCGGCAGCCGAATCCGGCGCCTCGTCGCAACCAGTATCAACGCGCCATGAAAACACGCGGCGAAACCGGCCGCGAACAATTGCTCCGGATTCGTGCCACCACCCGCGCCACCCAGCTCAGCCGGCAGGCGCAACGACACATCCAGCTCACCGGTTCCCGAACGCGCGCGTCCGGACGATCGCCCATGCCCCGATTCCCCGCCGGTGACGGTCACCGTCGTCGTGTAGAGCGGCAGCGGTTCGCTGCCGATGTAAGGCTCGAGTAGCGAGATCGAAGGACGCGTCGTGCGATGCATGGTATTGCTCCCGAATAAAAGCGGACGCGGATGGCTTTCGCCGCACCACGTCGAATGAACAAGCGAAGTAGCCGGTGCCGCCGACATCGCCTTCATCGCGCTGTCGTGTCGCATGCAGCCCGGCGAGCAATCGTGACGGGCTGCGGACGCCAAATCCATCAGATGAATTCGAAATTTCCGTTCCCGCCGCGCGCCTCGGTCGCCCGCCCTCACCCGCAAACCCACGCCCCACCTGCCTCTCCGGACAAAACCGGGATTTCCCTAGGCTGACATGCCGCCGCGCACGCGGTTAAATAAATCAACGTGATTTATTTAATGCGCCGGTATTCGACGCAACATGGAAGGAGACGCCATGCGAAGCCCGCACATCGGTCAGGGAAGCAACTCGGCCAACGTGCGCCGTTACAACGAGCGCCTGCTGTTGAAGACGCTGCGCCGCGCGGGCAGCGCGTCGAAGGCCGACCTCGCCCGGCTCGCGAACATGACGGGCACGGCGGTCGGCAGCATCATCGCGTCGCTCGCCGATGCGAAGCTGATCGAATTCGCCGGCCGCACCGAAGGCCAGCGCGGCCAGCCGGCGTCGTTGATCCGCCTCGATCCGCGCGGCGCGTTCGGCATCGGCGTCCATCTCGACCGGATGCGCATCGAGACGGCGCTCGTCAATTTCGCGGGCGACGTGCTCGGCCGCCGCTCGCACGACACGCTGCTCCCCCCGCCCGCCGACGTGCTCGAGATCGTGCGGCGCGACATCGAGGCGATGCAGGACCTCCTTCCCGCCCATGAGCGCGCGCGCCTGACGGGCGTCGGCGTCGCCCAGCCGTACAACCTCGGCGCGTGGATGCGCGAGCTCGGCCTCGCACCCGACACGTTCCGCGCATGGGAAGACGTCGACTTCGCGAGCGACCTCGGGCGCACGCTGTCGCTGCCCGTGTTCGGCGAAAACGACGGCAACGCGGCCGCGATCGCCGAACTGTTCTACGGGTACGGCCGGCAGTGCGACGACTTCGTGTACCTGTTCATCGGTCCCGCGATCGGCGGCGGCATCGCGATCGACGGCGACTGCCTGCGCGGCGTGACCGGCAATGCCGGCGACATCGCCGTGATTCCCGTGCCGCCGAGCCGGCTGGCGTCCGCGCCGCCGCCGCGCGGTCCGTGGGACATCCTGCTCGCCCGCGCGTCGCTCCATGCGCTGGTGCGCCACCTGCGCCATCACGGCGAGACGGTCGAGAACCGCGCCGACCTCGAAGCCTGCATCGCGCGCGGCCTGCCGGCGGTCGACGAATGGATCGACGACTGCGTCGACGCGCTCGCGCCGGCATTGCGCGCGGTGCTGTGCGTCGTCGATGCGCCGGTGGTCGTGCTCGACGCCGATACCGACGCCGGCCTGCTCGATGCGGTGACGACCCGTCTGCGCGCGGCCCTCGTCGCCACCGCGCCGGAAGCGCGCGGCACCCCGACGCTCGTGCGCGGCACGTTCGGCGCCGACGCCGGTGCGATCGGCGCCGCGACGCTGCCGATGTACTTCAACTTCTCCCCGCGGGCCGGCATCCTCAAGGGCGCCCGCACCGAATCGCAGGAGGTCAACCATGTCGCGTTCTGAGTCGCCCCGGCCGCTGCTCGAGATGCGCCGGATCAGCAAGACGTTCCCGGCCGTGCGCGCGCTCGACAACGTCAGCCTGACCGTCTATCCGGGCGAGATCCACTCGCTGATGGGCGAGAACGGCGCGGGCAAGTCGACGCTGATGAAGATCCTGTCGGGTGCGTACCGCGCCGACGCCGGCGGCGAAATCCTGATCGACGGCGAGCGCATCGACGTCGACGGCCCGCTCGCCGCGCGCGATGCGGGCGTCGCGGTGATCTACCAGGAGCTGTGCCTCGCGCCGAACCTGACCGTCGCGGAAAACATCTACGTCGGCCGCGAACTGCGGCGCGGCAACCGGCGCTGGGGCACCATCGACCGCGCGGCAATGGCGCGCGGCTGCCAGGACGTGCTCACGCGCCTCGGCGCCCCGTTCGGGCCCGACACGCTGGTCGGCACGCTGTCGATCGCCGAACAGCAGCTCGTCGAGATCGCACGCGCCGTGCACACCCGCGCACGCATCCTCGTGATGGACGAACCGACGACGCCGCTGTCGTCGCGCGAGACCGAGCACCTGTTCGGCCTGATCCGCCAGCTGCGCGAGGAAGGTCTCGCGATCATCTACATCAGCCACCGGATGGCGGAGATCTACGAACTGTCCGATCGCGTGTCGGTGCTGCGCGACGGCGCGTACGTCGGCACGCTCGAGCGCGAATCGCTGTCAGCCGAGCGGCTCGTCGCGATGATGGTGGGCCGCGACATCTCCGGCTTCTACAAGAAGGAACATGCGCCCTACGATCCCGGCCACCTGCTGCTGTCGGTACGCGACATCGCCGACGGCGAGCGCGTGCGCGGCTGCAGCCTCGACCTGCATGCCGGCGAGGTGCTCGGCATCGCCGGGCTCGTCGGCGCGGGCCGTACCGAGCTCGCGCGGCTGATCTTCGGCGCGGAACCGCGCACGCGCGGCGACGTGAAGTTGGGCGATCGCACGTTCGACGCGCATTCGCCGCGCGACGCGATCGACGCGGGCCTCGTCTACCTGACGGAAGACCGCAAGCGCCAGGGCCTGTTCCTGGACATGAGCGTGCGCGACAACATCAACATCTCCGTGTGCAACCGCGACGCGCGGCTCGGCGCGCTCGATCTCGTACGCGGCGCCGAACGCGCACGCGACGCGATTGCGTCGCTGTCGATCCGCGTGCCGAACGCGAACGTGAACGTCGGCGCGCTGTCGGGAGGCAACCAGCAGAAGGTGCTGCTGTCGCGCCTGCTCGAGACGAAGCCGCGCGTGCTGATCCTCGACGAACCGACGCGCGGCGTCGACATCGGCGCGAAATCCGAGATCTACCGGATCATCAACGAACTGGCCCGCGCGGGCGTCGGCGTGATCGTGATCTCGAGCGAATTGCCGGAAATCATCGGCGTCGCCGACCGCGTGCTCGTGATGCGCGAAGGCGAGATCGCCGGCGAACTCGGCGGCCACACGCACACGCCCATCACGCAGGAAGCGATCATCGCGCTCGCCACCGGCTCGCAGCCCGAACTCGCCGACGCGCACTGACCACGGCCCCTTCATTTCCTTCTTCTTTCAAGGTACCGACATGATCAACCCGACCAAGCAGCGGAACCTCGCTTCCGCGACGGCCCATCCGGTCGCCAATCGTACGCCGCTGATGCGCGGCGCCGATCATCGCGCGCGCATGCAATCGCTGATGCGCACCGCCGGCATGCTGCCGGTGCTGCTGGTCCTGTGCATCGGCTTCGGGTTCCTGACCGATGGCTTCTTCACGCTGCAGAACCTGTCGATCGTCACGCAGCAGGCATCGATCAACATCGTGCTTGCCGCCGGCATGACCTTCGTGATCCTGACGGGCGGCATCGACCTGTCGGTCGGCTCGGTACTCGCCGCGTCGGCCGTCGCCGCGCTGCTCGCGTCGACCATCCCCGGCTGGGGCTGGCTCGGCGTACCGATCGCACTCGCCGTCGGCCTCGTGTTCGGCGCGGTCAACGGCGGCCTGATCTCGTTCCTGCGCCTGCCGCCGTTCATCGTCACGCTCGGCGCGATGACCGCCGTGCGCGGCGTCGCCCGCCTGATCGGCAACGACACGACCGTCTTCAACCCGCAACTGCCGTTCGCGTTCATCGGCAACGGCACGATCCTCGGCGTGCCGTGGCTCGTCGTGATCGCCTGCGCGGTGATCGCGCTGTCGTGGTTCATCCTGCGCCGCACGGTGCTCGGGATGCGGATCTATTCGGTCGGCGGCAACCCGGAAGCCGCACGGCTGTCGGGCATCAACGTACGGGCGATCCAGCTGTTCGTGTATGCGGCGTCGGGCCTGCTCGCGGGCCTCGGCGCGGTGATGTCGGCCGCGCGGCTCTATGCGGCCAACGGTCTGCAGCTCGGCCAGTCGTACGAACTCGACGCGATTGCCGCGGTGATCCTCGGCGGCACGAGCTTCGTCGGCGGCGTCGGTTCGATCGTCGGCACGCTGATCGGCGCGCTGATCATCGCGGTCTTGACCAACGGCCTCGTGCTACTCGGCGTGTCCGACATCTGGCAGTACATCATCAAGGGGCTCGTGATCATCGGCGCGGTCGCGCTCGACCGCTATCGTCAGCGCGACTCGGCCCGTACCTGACACGCAATCCTCACTATTCAACCATCAGGGCGCAGGCAGGTCCTCCTGCGCCCGTCCGCCAACGGACCTTCCGGAGACACAACGACATGTTCAAGCAAAAAGCCGCCCTGACCGCCATCGCCTGCGCGCTCGCCTTCGGCGCCGCCGCCGCCCATGCAGCCGACAAGCCGCTGAAATCGATCGGCGTCACGGTCGGGTCGCTCGGCAACCCGTATTTCGTCACGATCGTGAAAGGCGCCGAAGCGCGTGCCAAACAGCTCAACCCGAACGCGAAGGTCACCGCCGTGTCGGCCGACTACGACCTGAACAAGCAGTTCACGCAGATCGACAACTTCATCTCCGCGCACGTCGACATGATCCTGCTCAACGCGACCGATCCGAAGGCGATCGAGCCGGCGGTGAAGAAGGCGCAGGCGGCGGGCATCACGGTCGTCGCGGTGGACGTCGCGGCTGCCGGCGCGAACGCGACCGTGCAGACCAACAACGTGAAGGCCGGCGAGCTCGCGTGCGACTACCTCGCGAAGAAGCTCAACGGCAAGGGCAACGTGATCATCGAGAACGGCCCGCAGGTGTCGGCCGTGATCGATCGCGTGAACGGCTGCAAGGCCGTGCTCGCGAAAAACCCGGGCATCAAGCTGCTGTCGAGCGACCAGGACGGCAAAGGCTCGCGCGAAGGCGGGATGAATACGATGCAGGGCTACCTGACGCGCTTTCCGAAACTCGACGGCGTGTTCACGATCAACGACCCGCAGGCGATCGGCAGCGATCTCGCGGCGAAACAGCTGAACCGCCCGAACATCGTGATCACGTCGGTCGACGGTGCGCCGGACATCGAGGTGGCGCTGAAGTCCAACACGCTCGTGCAGGCGTCGTCGAGCCAGGACCCGTGGGCGATGGCACAGCAGGCCGTCAACGTCGGCTACGGGATCATGAACGGCCAGAAGCCGGCCAACCCGATGATCCTGATCGAGCCGACGCTCATCACGCGCGACAACGTGAAGGGCTACAAGGGCTGGAGCAGCCCGCGCTGATCGCGCGACACGACCCGCGATTCCGGGCGGTGCCGGGCCGCGTCGCCGCGCGCGACACCGGCCCTGCCCGTCCGTTCACCCCAACCGCTGCACCGCCGTGCGACACGTCGCGGCACAAGGTTTCGACATGACGACGACGTTCCCCCGCCTGATCGTATTCGGCGAAGCGCTGACCGACTTCATCCGCGACGACGCGCAGCACTGGCGCAGCGTCGCCGGCGGCTCGTGCTGGAACGTGGCGCGCGTCGGCGCGCGGCTCGGCGTGCCGACCGCGTTCGCCGGCACGGTCAGCCGCGATATCTTCGGCGACGAACTGATGCGCAGGAGCGCCGAGGCCGGGCTCGACCCGCGCTTCATCCGGCAGGTCGATCGCGCGCCGCTGCTCGCGATGGTCGTGTCGAAACAGCCGCCCGACTATTTCTTCATCGGCGAGCACAGCGCCGATCTCGCGTTCGATCCGGCCGACCTGCCCGACGGCGCGCTCGACGCGGCCGAGATCGTGCACGTCGGCTCGCTCGGCGTCGTGCGCGAGCCGCTCGCGTCGCGCCTGATCGAAGTCGTGCAGGCCGCACGCGCGGCCGGCAAGCGGATCTCGTTCGATCCGAACTATCGCGCGCCGATGGCCGCGCCGTCATATCGCGACACGCTGCGCCGGCTGGCCAGTCTCGCCGACTGGATCAAGGTATCCGACGAAGATCTGCGCGGCCTGTTCCCCGAACTCGACGAAGCCGCCGCGCTCGCGCAATTGCGCGCGTGGGCGCCCGATGCGAGCGTGCTCGTCACGCGCGGCGCGGCCGGCATGCAGCTCCTGCATCGCGGCACCGCGCTGTTCCAGCCGGCGTTCGCGACCGAGGTTGCCGACACCGTCGGCTGCGGCGACGCGAGCATCGGGGGCTGGCTGGCCAGCCAGCTCATGCGCCCCGACGGATCGGCCGCCGATCATCTGCGCTACGCGGCAGCCTGTGCGGCGGTTGCCTGTGCGCATGCAGGCGCGTATGCGCCGACCGCTGCCGAGGTAGCCGACGTCATGGCCGGCTGCGCGGCGGCCGAACCGGTCGACGCCGCGCTGTCGGACTAGGCGGCACCGGAAAGCACCAGGCAGCGCATGCGCTGCCGTCCGGTCACGCGCCGCTCTTGCCGCGATTACCGCGCGCCTGCAGCAGTTGCAGGCTTTCGTCGACACTCAGTTCCGACATCGCATCTTCGCGCAGCGTATCGTCGGTCGCACGGCGCAGCGCATGCAGCGCGTGCTCCTTGAGCCGCACGATCGCGAGCTGTAGCCCGCGTGCCGCACATTCGGCCGCGAACGTGCGCAACGATTCGATCGTCGTGCCGTCGACGTCCGGGGTTTCCTCGAGACTCAGCATCACGGTATGCGTATCGGGCGCGGCCTTCATCAGCACACGCACGCGATTGAGCATCCGGTCCGCGTTCGCGAAGAACAGCTGCGCCTCGGGCCGCACGATCAGCACGCCGGGGACCGGCTTCGCATCGGCGTGATTCGCGACGTCGACGAAGTCGTGCCCGTCGCGCAGCCGGCCGAGCACGCTGACATTCGGCTCCGACAACTTGCGCAGCGTCAGCAGCAGGCTCACGCCGATGGCCGCGAGCAACCCGTGCAGCACGCCGAGCACGAGCACCGCGAGCAGCGCGGCGATCACGACGAGCCGGTCGCGATGCCAGACCCAGTACGGCCGGAACACCGACGGATGCAGCGAGTGGCTGACCGCGAAGATCACGATCGCGGCGAGCACGGGCTCCGGCGTGCGCGCGAGCTGCGGCAACAGCAGCCACACGATCAGCGCGACCACGCCGGCCGCCCACAAGCCCGCGAAACGCGACTGCGCACCGGCCGCCTCGTTCGCGGACGTCGCCGAATAGCCGGCGCCGACCGGCATCCCGTGCAGCAGCCCCGACACGAGGTTCGCGCAGCCGATCGCGACCAGGTCGCGGTTCGCCGACACGCTGTCGCCGTGCTTCAGCGCGAAGTTGCGAATCGATCCGTACGACTCCGCATACAGGATCAGCATCAGCGCGAAGGCAAGCTCGACCGTCTGCATCCATGCGTTGCGGTCGAGATGCGGCAGCCCGAATTCGAGGTGCCGGAAATCGATGTGACCGACGATCGCGATCCCGTAGTGCTGCCAGTCGACCACATAGCCGGCCGCGATCGACAACACGATCACGACGAGCGTCGCGGGCACGCGCGAGCGCCGCCCGAGCACGAACAGCAGCGCGAGCGCGGTCGCGCCGAGCGCCACGCTCGCGAGGTTCGCATGGGGCGCGCCGGTGACGAGATCGAGCGCGACGCGCGGCGCATCGCTGTGCTGCACGGAGATCGCGAGAATCTTCGGCAACTGCTTGATCACGATCGTCAGCGCCAGGCCGAACGTGAAGCCGCGCAGGACCGGACGCGCGACGAAGTCCGACATGCCGCCGAGCCGCGCGGCGCCCGCCAGGATGAACAGCACGCCGGTCATCGCGACGAGCGCGGCCGCCAGCGCGAGCTGCGCGGCAAGCGCCATCCCCGATTCGGCCAGCACGGTCGCCGCGAGCACGGCCGCCGACGACGAGGTCGACGACACGATCGCAAAGCGGCTGCTGCCGGTCAGCGCATAGACGACGAGCCCCGACAGCAGCGCGATGAGACCGGCTTGCGGCGGCAGGTTGGCGAGCCCCGCGTACGCGACCGCCTCGGGAATCAGCAGCCCGGCGATCGACAGGCCGGCCAGCGCATCGAGGCCGATGCGCTGCCGGGGCGGCGGCGCCGCTGCATCGAGTGCGGCAAAATGCTCGGGATGCTGCGGGCCGGCATCCGGACGGGGCTGGGCGGTCGTCATGAGGCCGTAGGCGCCGGGCGCGTGTCAGGGTTTGACGGCGATGACACCCGACCAGCCGGGCAGATAGCGTGCGTCCTGCTCGTGTGCACGGCGCAGCGAGACGTCGAGCGCTTTCGCGAAGTTCTTGCGGATCTGGTCGAGCGTCACGTGCTGGCGCAGGTAGTCGGCCCACAGGAATTCGCTGAACGGTGTCGCATCCTTCGCGTAGCCGCCGGCCGTGCGCAGTTCGCCCGCGAGGCTCCGGTACGGATCGTCCTCGAGCCCCGTCAGCGCCTTCGGCAGATGCGCGTAATCGCGACGCGAGCCGTCCGCGCCGAACGGATGCACCCACTGGTTGTGTTCCATCATCCGCCAGAAGATCGTGTCGTCGAGCCAGGACAGATCCTTCAGCAGCATCGCGTTCACGCGCGCCTCCCCTTCCTCGATCAGCGCGAGGCCGAGATGGTGATGGTCGGTGATGTAGTGCAGCCCGCCCGGGCCGAGGACGGCCGGAAACCAGTGGGACTCGATCGCGGCCTTGCGTGCGCGCTTGTCGAGCGCCTTCCAGTGCTTGCGCTTCGCTTTCACTTCGCGATAGCCGACCGTCATTTGCGTCGGACGCAGTGCGTCGAGCCGGACGGGAATGAGATGAACGTCGTTGCCGAGTGCCATGGTCGTACCCCATGTTGCGAATTTCCGGCAACGATACTCCTGATCTTGCGAGCCGTTAATACGTCGCGACCTCGACATGCGTGCGCTTGACCATCTCTGACAACCGGCCGCGCTTGCGCGCGACGCTATGCACGCAGGTCGTCGCGCTCGAGACGATGACGGACGTACGGAATACCGTCGTGAACGACGCTCACGCGCCGCATCCCGAGCTTGCGCGCGACATTCAGCGAACCCGTGTTCGCCTCCGCGATATCGGCGATCACGCGCGGCAACCGCACGGTGTCGAACGCGTGACGCACGACGGCCGCGGCGGCTTCGCTCGCGATGCCGCGTCCCCACGCCGCGCGCACGAGCCGCCAGCCGATCTCCACATCCCGCCCGCCCGCCGCATGGTCGGGAATCAGCAGGATCCAGCCGATGAACGTGTCGGACGCGGCCTTCTCGAAGATCGACCAGTAGCCGAGGCCCGGCGGATAAGCGCGCGTGATCCGGTGCGTGACGAAGCGGCGATGTTCGTCCGGGTCGTGCCACGGGCCCGCGATGTACCGCGTGACCTCCGGATCGCGATCCATCTCGATGCTCGCGTCGAGATCGGCCAGCACGCGCGGGCGCAGCCACAGCCGCGCGGTCTCCAGGACGGGCAGCGCGGCAACGGACGGGTCGGTCATCTGGACTCCTGATTCGGTGGCGATGGGCATCGCGTGCATTACATAACTGATACAAAAAGCCTTCCGGCATGATACAGACGCCTGTCGCTCGTCTCGCGCGCGCTCATTTCCGTTTTCTCAATAGTTCATTTCATAGGGATTATTCCCGATTCGCGGGTATCGCGCCCCACATCGCGCGGCGCCGCGGCCTACACTCGATCCATGCCCCGCGCCGCGCGCAGGCCGGGCCGGCATCCGCCTGCCGATCGTGCGCGCGCAAGCCAACGAGGAGACCCGGACATGAGCTGGACCCGCGAACAACGCAACGTCACGATCGCCGCCTACCTGGGATGGACGCTCGACGCGTTCGATTTTTTCCTGATGGTCTTCGTGCTGAAGGACATCGCCGCCGAATTCGCGTCGACGATCCCCGCGGTTGCGTTTGCGCTCACGCTGACGCTCGCGATGCGCCCGATCGGCGCGCTGATCTTCGGCCGGCTCGCCGATCGCTTCGGCCGCCGTCCGACGCTGATGGTCAACATTGCGTGCTACTCGCTGCTCGAACTCGCGTCGGGCTTCGCGCCGAGCCTCACCGCGCTGCTGGTGCTGCGTGCGCTGTTCGGCATCGCGATGGGCGGCGAATGGGGCGTCGGCTCCGCGCTGACGATGGAAACCGTGCCGACCCATGCGCGCGGCTTCGTGTCGGGCCTGCTGCAGGCCGGCTATCCGAGCGGCTACCTGCTCGCGTCCGTCGTGTTCGGCCTGTTCTACCCGTACATCGGCTGGCGCGGCATGTTCATGGTCGGCGTGCTGCCCGCGCTGCTCGTGCTGTACGTGCGCACGCACGTGCCCGAATCGCCGGCCTGGAAGCTGATGGCAAAGCGTCCGCGGCCGAGCCTCGGCGCCACGCTGCAGCAGAACTGGAAGCTCACGATCTACGCGATCGTGCTGATGACCGCGTTCAACTTCTTCTCGCACGGCACGCAGGATCTCTACCCGACCTTCCTGCGCGAACAGCATCACTTCGATCCGCACACCGTGTCGTGGATCACGATCGTGCTGAACCTCGGCGCGATCGTCGGCGGCCTGTCGTTCGGCGCGATCTCGGAACGGATCGGCCGCCGTCGCGCGATCTTCATCGCCGCGCTGATCGCGCTGCCGGTGCTGCCGCTGTGGGCGTTCTCGAGCGGCCCGGTCGCGCTCGCCGCCGGCGCGTTCCTGATGCAGATCTCGGTACAGGGTGCGTGGGGCGTGATCCCCGTCCACCTGAACGAGATCTCGCCCGACGAGATCCGCGCGACCTTCCCCGGCGTCGTCTACCAGCTCGGCAACCTGCTTGCGTCGGGCAACGCGACGATGCAGGCGTCGCTCGCGGTTTCCCAGGGCAACAACTACAGTTTCGCGCTGGCGCTCGTGGCCGGCATCGTCGCCGTCGTGATCGCCGTGCTGATCCTGTTCAGCCGCGAACGGCGCGGTATCGACATGACGCAATCGGTCAATACGCGTACCACCGTCGGCTGAGCCCGCGCATTGCCGCATCGCACCATCGCGCGTGCCCCGTCCCGCCGGGGCCGCGCGAAATACTTTCCGCAGCTGCACATCGAACTAGAGGAATTTGTCCAGATTCCCCGCTTGCACGCGCCGCCCGCGTTTTTTTATCTTAATAAAAACGGCTGTTTGAATCAGATAATCAAATCACCTGTTCGCGGCCGAGCGACCGGCATTGGGAGGCGGGACATGGCAGTAAGTCAGGAGGGACGACCGTCCGCGGGACGGCCGTCCGGGACGCGGTCATCCGGCAATCGGCAGACCGGCGGGACGAAGGCGCGCATTCTCGATGCGGCCGAGGACCTGTTCATCGAACATGGCTTCGAAGCGATGTCGATGCGGCAGATCACGTCGCGCGCGGCGGTGAACCTCGCCGCGGTCAACTATCACTTCGGCAGCAAGGAAGCGCTGATCCACGCGATGCTCTCGCGTCGGCTCGATCAGCTCAACCAGGAACGCCTTGGCATCCTCGACCGCTTCGATGCGCAACTCGGTGCGCACATCACCTGCGAGCACGTGCTCGGCGCGATGTTCATTCCCGCGCTGAAGGCGTCACGCGACCCCGATCGCGGCGGCCCCGCGTTCCTCCGGCTGATCGGCCGCGCATACACCGATCCGTCGCCGTTCGTACGCAACTTCCTGACCGCGCACTATGCGAGCGTCGCGGGCCGCTTCTTCGACGCGTTCCAGCGCGCGCTGCCGCATCTGCCGCGCACGGAACTCGGCTGGCGGCTGCACTTCGCGATCGGCGCGCTGTCCGGCGCGCTGGCCGGTGCCGAAACCGAAAGCCTGATCGACGAATTCTCGCAAGGCCGCACGATGAACGACGTGCAGATGATCGCGCGGCTGTCCTCGCTGATCGTCGCCGCGCTGAAGGCGCCGATGCCGGACAGCGCGCAGTTGTCGATCTTCGCGGCCGTGCTCGACGACGCGGGCGCGAGCGAAGCGTTCGGGCTGTCGTCGAGTACGGCGGCGGCCGATACGGCGCCGGTGCCTTCGGCGAGCTGATCGCGCCAGGCCGCGCAGGCGGCGATTCACGATATGGGCGGCCCGTGCCGGCGTTGATGCGCCGGCACGGGCCGAACGAATGTCATGCGGCGGGAGCCAAGGCAGGCTTGCTTTCGTCGACGAAAAGCATGGGGTACGAGCAAGCGCTGAAGCGCTGACGCTCACCGACCGCAAAGCTTGGGACGAGAGCAAGCGCTGAAACGCCAACTTTCGTCGACCGCGAAGCATGGGACGAGAGTAAGCGCTAAAGCGCTAACTCTCGTCGACACCGGAGACACATCATGGCCTCATCCGCAGCAACCGCAGCGGCCCAGCTCCCGCCGAACAGCGACGGCATCTGGTACGCGTCGTATCCGCCCGGCGTGCCGCACGAGATCGACGTCACGCAATACGCGTCGCTCGTGCAGTTCTTCGACGAATGCACGACGCGCTTCGCCGAGCGGGTCGCGTACGTGAGCGCAGGCGCATCGATGACCTACCGCACGCTCGCGCAGAAAGTCGAGGCGTTCGCGTCGTATCTGCAAAGCACCGGCGTGAAGCCGGGCGACCGCGTCGCGATCATGCTGCCGAACACGTTCCAGTACCCGGTCGCGCTGTTCGGCACGCTGAAGGCAGGCGCGATCGTCGTCAACGTCAACCCGCTCTACACCGCGCGCGAACTCGCGCACCAGTTGAAGGACAGCGGCGCGCAAACGATCGTCGTGTTCGAGAACTTCGCGCGCACGCTGCAGGACGCGTTGCCTGAAACGCAGGTGAAGAACATCGTCGTCACCGCGCTCGGCGACCTCCTCGCCGACGGTCTCAATGCAAAGGGACACCTGATCAATTTCGTGCTGAAGCACGTGAAGAAGCTCGTGCCGGCCTACAGCCTGCCGCAGGCGATCCGGCTGCGCTCCGCCCTCGCGCTCGGCGCACGCGTCAAACCGCAACCGGTGCGGACGACACGCGACGATCTCGCGTTCCTGCAATACACGGGCGGCACGACCGGCGTCGCAAAAGGCGCGATGCTCACGCACGGCAACCTGATCGCGAACCTGCTGCAGGCCAAGGCGTGGATCGCCGACCAGGTCTCGGGCGACGTCGAGACCGTGCTGACGCCGCTGCCGCTCTATCACATCTATTCGCTGACGGTGAACGCGTTCATCTTCATGGGGCTCGGCGGGCGCAACATCCTGATCGCGAACCCGCGCGACATGAACATGGTGATGAAGATCATCCGCAACGAAACGTTCACCGGGATCACCGGGATCAACACGCTGTACAACGCGTTCCTCGACAACGAGGAATTCCGCAAGCGCGACTTCTCGAAGCTCAAGCTCGCGATGGCGGGCGGCATGGCGATGCAGCGCGCGGTCGCGGAGCGCTTTCAGCAGGTCACGGGCCGGCCGGTCGTCGAAGGCTACGGGCTCACCGAATGCTCGCCGATCGTCACGATGAATCCGGTGGACCTGACCGACATGGCTGCCTTCAGCGGCTCGATCGGCCTGCCGGCCCCGTCGACGCTCGTGCGCTTCCGTCGCGAGGACGGCACCTGGGCCGCCGTCGGCGAGCCGGGCGAGCTGTGCGTGCACGGTCCGCAGGTGATGCGCGGCTACTGGCAGCGGCCCGACGAGACCGCGAAGGTGATCGACGCCGACGGCTGGCTCGGCACCGGCGACATCGGCGTGATGGACGAGCGCGGCTTCATCCGCCTCATCGACCGCAAGAAGGACATGATCCTCGTCTCGGGCTTCAACGTGTACCCGAACGAGATCGAGGAAGTGCTGGTCATGCATCCGGGCATCAGCGAAGCCGCTGCGATCGGCATCCCGGACGAAGTACAGGGCGAGCGGATCAAGGTCTTCGTCGTGCGCCGCGACCCGACGCTGACGGTCGACGACGTGCTCGCACACTGCCGCAAGAACCTGACCGGCTACAAGATGCCGAAGTTCGTCGAATTCCGCGACGCGCTGCCGCAGACGAACGTCGGCAAGATCCTGCGCCGCGCGCTGCGCGACGAGGAACTCGCCAAGATCAAGGCCGCGAAGCAAGGCTGAACGATCCAACGCCCCGGGAGACGCTGTCGATGAACGAAGGAACCAGGCGGTGCGCCGCCGCGGCAGTCGCGTGCGTGCTGTCGCTCGCGCAAGCCGGCCTGCACGCGCAGGAAACCGCCGATGCCGCGAGCGCGGCACAGGAGGCCGCACTGCCGGCGGAGCTGGCGAAAGTCACGCGCGAGCCGGTCGCGCAGCAGGCGCGCTGGCTGCGCACGGCCGCACAACGCGGCGCGCTCGCGCAACTTGACGACGCGACGCTTGCAACGCTGTTCAAGGCACTCGATCCGCTCGCCGTACCGCTCTATATCCGCAACGGTCCCAACGGCTATCCGTCGTACCAGTTCACGATGGTGCGTCAGGAACGCATCAGCGGGAAATGGTCCGACACGCCCGACCGCATGCTCGTGAAGACGACCCGCGAGCCGTTGCGGGTGTATGCGAAATGGCTGCCGGGCGGCGCGCATGCGGGACAGGAGACGATCTACGACACGACACAGCGCAAGGACGAGATGTACGGCCATCTCGGCGGCCTGCTCGGCAAGATTCCGTTGTGGACGGCGCTCGACGGCGCACTCGCGCGCGCGCAGTCGAATCACCAGGTGAAGGATCTCGGCACCGAGTTCATCACGAACCTGTACCTGACCGAAGGAAAGAAATACCAGGAAGCCGGCGTGCAGCGGCCGACGCACGTGGAAGCGAAGACGATCGGCGGCGTGCGCGTCGTCGCGCTCACCTACGAGACGCCGACCGGCCGCCCCCAGTTCTATGCAAAGAAGGAAATTCTCGGGCTCGACCTGCGCGCGCCCTACTTCAGGACCGTCGAATCCTATGACAACGACGGCAGGATCTTCGAACGGATCGTCATCGAGAAAATCGCGCCGGCGACGCTCGACGAATCCGCGTTCGATCCGAAAAATCCGGACTACGCGTTCTGATCGTCAGCGGCGCCACCCACGTCGCGCTCAATCGTCGTCATCGTCGTGATGATGCTTGCGCCAATGCTTGTAATAGTGCTTGCGCCATTTCCGGTAGCCGTCGTCGTCCTCGTCGCCGTAGTAGCCGTATCCGTAACCCGGATAGGCGACCACCGCCGGCTGCGGCGCCACATAGACCGGCGCCGGCTCGACATAGACCGGTGCGACCGGCAGGCCGATGCCCACCGACAGGTCGACGTGCCCCGCCATTGCACTGCCGGAAGCGAGCAACGCCGCACCCCCGACCCACACCGCCAATCCCCGCTTGTTCATGTTTTCCTTCCCGGATCCGCCGGCCTGCCCGGCATGCGCGTGCAATGTAATCCCGCCGCGCGCCGCCAGGTGCTACGCCGTTGCGAGATTCGTAACGCGACGTAACGAAACGGCACTAGCCATTCGACCGAATCGCGAAAATGCACGGGAACGTCTATAGTGGGTTACGGTTCGACACAATCACGACTGCGCGCAGGTGGAACGAACAGGGTAAAATCCCGCCAAACACTTGGTGGGCGACCACGCCACACACACGCACAACATATTCTCTGACGCAGGCTCCTGCCGCACCTCAATGGCCAATCCCGCAGAATCCCATCCGCAAAACGACTTCATCAATTCGGCGCGCAAGGAACGTAAGCGTGTTGAAATCTATCTCGTCAACGGCATTCGTCTGACGGGGTGTATCGAGTCGTTCGACCAGTACCTGGTGATGCTGCGCACCCCCGTGGGTCTGCAAGGCATCTACAAGCGTGCGATTTCCACGATCCAGCTCGACACGGGCGGCTCGCGCCCGGGCGGCGGCGGTCCCCGCGGCCCGCGTACCGGCGGGCGGCCGGGCGGCCGCGAAGGCGGCGGCCACAGCCCGTACGGCTCGCACGGCGGCCCCCGCGAATCGCGCGGCGACGGCGGTTACGGCTCGCGCGAACCGCGTGAAGGTTACGGTTCCCGTGAACCGCGCGAAGGCTATGGCTCCCGCGAACCGCGCGAGGGTTATGGCGCGCCGCGCGAGCCCCGCGAAGGCTACGGCGCCCCCCGCGAAAGCTACGGCGCGCCGCGCGACGCCGGCGACGCATCGGGCAACACGTCGCCGTCCGACGCACGCGGCGGCAACGGGCCGGTGATCGTCACGCGCCGCCGGCGAATCGTGCCGGACGGCCAGTAAGACAAAAAGGGCAAGCCAAGTGGCTTGCCCTTTTTCCTGGTGGGCCGGCGCGGCATGTCGCCGCACCGGCCGTGCCGTGATCGCTCAGTGTGCCGTCGTCGGCAAGCCTGCGTCGGCCTCGCGCTGCAGCGAACGCACCTGCTGCTGCAACGCGCGCAGTTGCGACTGAAGCGCCGCCTGTTGTGCCTGCAACGCCGCCGTTTCGTTGCGGACGTTCTTCTGGCGATCCGCAACCGCTGCCTGCTGCTCGCGTGCGATCGAGATGTCCGCCTGCAGACGCCGCGCCCGCTCCTGCGTGACCTCGATCTGCCGGTCCGTCTGCGCCTTCTGCGATTCCAGCTTCGCCGCACGCAGCTCGTTGACGGACAGCCGTTCCGCCTGACGCGAGAAATCGCGATAGATCGCTTCCGCCCGCGTTTCGTCGTAAGTCTTGATCACGCGCCAGAACGCCTTCTGCTGGAACAGCGCGACGAAATAGGAACCGTCCTTCACGCTGAACAGCTGGCTCGCGCCGTAGCTGCCGTTATAGCTGGTGCGCATTTCCGTCAGCGAATGCGCCTGGATCAGGCGTTGCAGTTCGTCGACCGTGCTCTGCCCGGTCGTCTCGCCCGCCTGCGGCTGCACCGACGTCTGAACCTGTTGATCGATCACCGGAATCGCCGCCACCGGTGCCGACGCCTGCTGTACCGCCGGCGATGCATTGCCTCCCAGCCCCTGCGCGAACGCGCCCTGCACGCCTCCCATCATGGCGAGCAACACACACGCCCGCCCCAACCCCGTCATATGGCTCATGAATTTTGATTCCTGCCCGTGTCGTTGTAATTCAGCGCGATTTTATCGCATTAATTATTCGCTTTCGCGGGTCTCGGGCTCTTCGTCGAAGATCTGATATTTGCGCATCTTTTCCCACAGTACCTTCCGGCTGATGCCGAGCTGCTGCGCCGTATCCTGGCGCCGCCAACCGTTCGCGTCGAGCGCCGCGATCACGCGGCTGCGCTCGTTCATGTCCCACTTGCTGCGGTCGACGAACACCTCCGCCGCGCTCTCCACCGGCACCGGCTGCGCCGAATTGCGCGCATGTGCGACCAGCCGCTGCAGTCGCGCGGCATCCCAGCCGCCCGTTTGCCGCACCGTCACGCCGACGCGCTCCGCAAGGTTGCGCAGTTCGCGCACGTTGCCGGGGAAATAGCTGTCCGCGACCGCGTCCGCGAGCCAGTAAGGCAGGTCGGACAGCTGCGCGAGCCGCTCGTCGCCCACCACCTCCGCGACGAAGGACTTGAAGAGCGCGATCTTGTCGACCGCGCCCCGCTCCTCCAGCGACGGAATGCTCAGCTCGATCACCGCGAGCCGATAGTAAAGATCCGCGCGGAACAGGCCTTCCTTCACGAGCTGCGGCAGCTTCTTGTTGCTGGCCGCGACGAGACGAAAATCGACCTTGATCGGCGACGTCGCGCCGACCCGCAGCACGGCGCCGTCCTCGAGCACGCGCAACAGCTTGACCTGCTGGTACAACGGCAGATCGCCGACTTCGTCAAGGAACAGCGTGCCGCCCGCCGCCTGCTCGAAATAGCCTTTATGCGCAACAACCGCGCCGGTAAACGAGCCTTTCGCATGCCCGAAGAACAGCGATTCGAACAGGCCGTCCGGAATCGCCCCGCAGTTGACCGGCACGAATTCGCCGTCCCGGTAGCGCGAATGCTTTTGATGGAGCAGTTGCGCGATGCGTTCCTTGCCGACGCCGGTTTCGCCGTGCAGCAGCACGTTGGTGTCGCAGTCGGCGAACGTATCGACCTCGTGCAGCAGCGCCTGCATCGACTCCGAGTGCGCGACGAGTTCGGACGGCTGCAGCGTATCGGCCGCGTGCGCGCGCAGCTGCGTGACGAGCTTGCCGATCATCCCGCGCAATTCGGCGCACGTGAAGTCGAGCGGCAGGATGTGCGAATAGTCGGGCGGATACTGCGATGCGTCGTGGTCGCGCGCCGCGCCGACCCAGACGACCGGCATGCCGATGTTGGCCTGCCAGTCGCGCAGGAACGCCGCGCCGGTTTCGATCATCGTCACGCTGATGATCGCGAGCGACGGCCGCAATGCGGCGCGCTCCGGCGAAATTTCCGCATTGTCGGCGCGGATCACTTCGACGTCGAAGCTCGCCATGCAGCGGGCGACGCGGTCGACGATGTCCGCCTTGCCTTCCCAGACGTACAGGTCGAGTTCTGCGATTGCGGAGGTGGTTCTCATTGTTGATGCTTTCAATGAACGATTTGCGGGGCGTTGCAAGTCAGACCGTGTTGTATCACGGTCAGCTGGCCGATTTGCAATCCTAATGCCGTCACCAATGGTGTCACCAACCCGTTGAGCAATGGATTGACCAGCCCGAGCAGCAAAGGAATGAGCTGCCCCGTGAGCGGCTGAAGAATCTGGGTCAGGATGGATGCATCCAGTCCCAAAATGTTGAGCTGGAGCGATGTTCCGTTCAACAGATTGGTCAGTTGCACGTTGAGCGAGTTGGTTGCTGTCGACGACGTGGTCCAGTTGGGCCCCGGAGACCATGAGGACGAAGTGCACGCGCCGTTACCCGGCTTCGTATTGCAGAATGAGTATTGCGAACTGTTCGGATAAACGGTCCCCGTCCCGGTTAGCGGCAGGCTGGCGCTCAGCGCGCCCGGGGTCGAAGGCAACGGCGGCCCGCTGTAGATAGGCGTGCTGGTGCTGCTCCCAACGTACGCTACGGGATTCGAGAGTGACAAGCTGATTTGCAGAGCCGAAAAATTCCCGAGTATTCCCGCCCCCGACAGTTTCGCAACAGGAATCGTGCCGCTGCTGGACGCACAGCTCGGGGAATTGAGGTTCAGCGTGCCCCCGGTATTTTGTCCGGCGCAAATCATCGCCACACCCGGCAACGCGCCGAACGTCACGGTGCTCGATGCCGGGGTCGATTGGCAACTCGTGCTGGCCAGCCAGGCGCGCCCCGGGCCGCCCAGAATGACGTAGAGGGGCAAGTGCGGCCCGGTAAGCTGAAGCGTCAACAGGCCGGGAATTCCCAGCGGTGGCGGATCCGACAGCACTTGCACATCGACGTAGAGCCCGATCTCCGCTTGCGACGCCTGCGTGCGCCAGATGCCGTTCACTTGTCCAGCCTCGCCAATGCCGATCGACGGCGGCGCCAGCACCTGCAATTGCAGGCTATTGACTCGAACCAGCGACGACACCGCAGAAATCAGCGGGCAATACGCACTGCCGGGGCAGCTGGCTTGACTAACCGACACCGTCAGCGCGCTGTTGTATGCACCGATCTCCGCCGTTGCGAGCAACAACTGAAGCACATTGATGTTGGCGTTTGCCGCCGCCTCCGCATTGCTGCCCGAGTATTGGAGGAGACTGCCTAGCGAGATCTTGTTGACATTGACATTCGCACCCACTTTGCCGCCCAGCGCGCTCAGCACCGTGCCAACCGTGGTATTGCTGCCTACCGCCGTGGCGGTGAGGTTCAGGATATCCGCGACGGTCAGATTGAGACCGAGCAGCTTCCCGATGCTGGCAGGACTCGACATGCCGGCCGTGCCGAGCTGCACCGCCGCATTCGCCAACTGCCCAAGCGTGACGTTTGCTCCGGCCAGCGCCTGATAACTCGCCAAGCCCACATTGACGTTGGTCGTGGAACCCAGCAATCCGGTAAGTAGCGGATCGAGTATCGCGGACGACGAAGTGTTCAGGTTGGCAAGCGTCGAACCGACGCTAAACGTGTCGATCGCCGCCGCACGCGCGGTAGCCGTCGCGGACACCACCGCCTGCCGCCCGCTCAACTGATTCAACAACCCCAGGAAGAAGTAGTTCACCTGCCGGTAGGCCGTAACCTGGGCCGCATTCGCCACGGACGACGCCGGCGTCACGTAAGCGGTCGACGGATCCCATCTCCCGCAGCTGACGGCGATCTGATCGTTTCCCGCGGTCGGTTTTGCCGTCGCCGTAGTGCTGATCAACGCAAACGCATAACCCTTGTCGTTGATGGTCGCACTCGTATTCACATTGTTTTTCGCATCGCTCAGGCAACCGCTCGGATCGCTCGTCATCGGCTGCACTGCCGCCAACGCCGCGAGGTCCACGACCCGCTGCAAATCCCGCTTCTGCAAATACAGATTCGCGATGTCGATCACCCCGAGCACGACGATCGCGACCATGACCCAGATCGCCGCCATGACGACGATGGAGCCGCGTTGACGTCGCTTCCCCGGCCAGCGAGCACCCCGCCACCGAGATCCATATGGTTGATCTGCGCGCATCGTCATCTCGGTTACTGCGCACCCTGCCCACTACCCGACATGCCGCCGGACGAGCTGCCAAGTTGCGTGCTCATCGACTCGGGAATCTTGTTCTTGAACGAATCGAGATAGCGCTGATAAACGAGCGACGCGACGTCGCCGAGCATCGGTTGCGTCGGCGCCGCCGCGCGATTGTCTCGCTGCATCGAAAGCCACGCCTTCGTCGAACGGTCGACGTCAGATGCAGCCGGTGCGGTTCCCTGCTGCGCGTGTGCGGCTGCACTGACCATCGCCACGCCCAGGATCGCGCTCAACACCGCGACGCGGCCCGCAAGCGTGTTTCGATAATGTTGATTGTTCATGTCGTTCCCCGCCTGTCTGTTCATTGTGCAAACCGTTGCAGCAGCGGCACGGTCTGGTCATAGCCGAAGTTGTTTGCCATCGGCGTGATCGGCGCGGTCGCGGCGCGCCGCGACACCACCGGCGGCGTCGCGACCGCACGCTGCTGCGCACGTGCCGCGGCCGCGATTTTTGCGGCATCGCCAATGATGTCCTTGCGGATATCCGCCGGAAGATGCTGCTGGTTCATCAGCCGCTGCGCGTCCTGGGTGCGCCCGGCAGCGAGCAGATACAGCGCGAGGTTGCTGACGATCTTCGGATTGCGTTGATCCAGTTCTGCCGCCTTCATCAGCGGCACCCGCGCGCCGACCACATCGCCGTTACGCAATTTCGCATAGGCGAGATCGGACAGCAGCGGCGCGTCGGTCGGCGCGAGTTCGGACGCCTGCGTCAGGGCCTGCGCCGCCTGACCGAAATCGCCGGCCGCACCGGCGATCAACCCAAGCCCCCGGTAACCGCGCGCGGCGAGCGGCGTCTTCAGCAACTGCGTGTAGGCAGCCGCGCTGGCAGCCGGCTGGTCGGTCATGCGCAGTGCGTCCGCGCGCAGCAAGATCGAGTCAGGCGACACGCCGTACGCCTTGTCGTATGCGTCGATGTGCGCCAGCGACGCGTAATAGAGACCCTGTGCCTGCATCCGCTGGATCAGGCCGAGATACATCGCAGGCGTATCCGGCACCGCCTGTTTCTGGTCGGCCGCCTGAATCAGCGCCGCGCGTTCGGTCTGTGCACCGACGCCGTACCCGCTTTCCTTGGTCGCGCACGCGGCAAGCAGCAGCACCGCCGTCGCCACACTTGCGTGCCTCGCCATCCTGCTTATCCGCTTCATCGTCTTTCCTTCCAACCATCAATGACGCGCCGACAGCGCATGCAATACCGCCAAAAACCCGGGCCCCGCCGTCACGATCAACAGTGCGGGCAACAGCGTCAGGACCATGACCCCCGTCATCTTTACGGTCAGTCGACCGATCCGCTCGCGAAGCATCGCGCGGCGCGTCTCCCGCAGCCGATCGCCGAACTGCTTGAGCGGCTCCTGTACCGCTCCGCCGTGCTTGTCGACCTGCACCATCAACCGGGCAATCGCGCGCAAGTCCTCGTTGTCGAAACCGCTCGACAACCGTTGCATCGACTGATCGCGCGTGCGGCCCGCCGCGAACTGACGCTGTGCGATTCCGACCTCCGACGACAGCACCGGCATCATCCCGCGGAAATCGTTGGTCACGACCTGCAGGCTTTGATCCAGCGACAACCCGACTCCCTGCAACAGGCGCAACATATCGACGAACAGCGGCAGTTCATCGACGACGCTTTGGCGACGGGCGGCGGCACGGCGCCGCACGAATAGCTTCGGCAGCATGAAGCCGAGCCCGAAGGCAGCAAACATCCCGATCATCCAGTGGCCGCCCTTCATTTGTCCGCTGGCGAATATCGCGAACAGAAGCGGCAACCCGATCCCGCAAGCGATCCGCGCGCTCAGGAACAGTCCGCGCGAGCGCGTGTCGACGTAGCCGCATTGCTCGAGAAGCCGGCGATCCTCTTCCGCGACAATGTGCTTGCCGAACCCGGTATCGAGCCAGCGCATTCCCGCCGCCGACAATCGCGTCAGCATGCGCTCGATGCGCTGGCGGCCGGACGGTTCCGGTTTCGCGTCGGCACCGTCATCCGCCGTGGGCCGTACTTTGGCCGCCTCGAGTGCCGCCATGCGCTGGTCGAGCGCATCGGCCAGCGCACGTTCGGCACGCGACGCGGCGCTCGCACGCAGCAACGCGATCATTCCAAGCAGCAGCACGCCTAGCGCGCCAAGCGCCAGAGCGACCGATCCGATCTGAGTTGCCGTCATCGCATCACCTGAGTCGAGCCATTCGATACAACCACACGGTACCCGCGACCTGCATCAGGAACGCGACGACGAGGAGCATGCGTCCGCCCGGATCGATCCACATTCCTTCCAGATACTTCGGATTGGTCACCACGACGAAACTGCCGATCGCGATCGGCAGCATCACGAGCACGAATGCCGATAGCCGCGTCTCCGCCGACATCGCCGTCAGTTCGCGCTCCGCCTGCTCGAGGTCACGCATGAACACGGCCATGCGTTCAAGCATCACGTCCGCACGGCCGCCATACTTGACCGACAACCGCAGCACCGAGCCGAGAAGTTCGAACTCTTGGGTCCGATAGATCTTCGCGATACGGAGCATCGCGCGATCGATCTCGACACCCGTCCGCAACATCCGTGACACGTGATCGAGACACCCCCGCAGCGGCTCCTCCGTCGTCAGCAGCGCGGCCTGGAATGCGGCCGGCACGCTGTTGCCAAGCGTCACCAGTCGCACGATCCCGTCGAGAAACGACGGGATCTGCCGGACGATTTTCAGTCGACGCCGCTGGATGCGCGATGTGAGCCAGATGCCGAAAATCGCGCTCCCGCACACAAGCGCGGCGAAACACGCGAGCGCGCCGCCGCGGCTGCCCGCGATGGCCGCAACCGCGACGAGAACGGCCAGCACGACGATGGCCTTGCCACGTGCGCCTTCGATCCCGGCACGGTTCACGAGGTTGGTCAGATACTCCGTTGCGGCCGCATACCAATACGCCCAGAGAGAACGCGACGCGGCATTGCGCGCGCCACTGGGTGACGACACGGGCCGTGACACAGCGGATGCCGCCGATCGTGCAGCCGGTGCCGCCGCGCGTACGCCGGGTTCGAGCCGACTGTCGATGAAGCGCTTCGCATCGGTGCGCACGCGCCGGGTTTCCGCATGTCTCCACAGCATCAGTGCCGATGCCACGCACAGCATCGCGACCGCGAGCATCCCGATCATCGCGCTATACATTGAAGCCCCCGCCGCGGCCGAAACCGCCACCGCCAAAGCCGCCACCGAAACCGCCTCCGCCCATTCCGCGGTTCGTCAGCGTCTGGCGGAAACGCGCGAGCTTCGGCGAATGCGGATGGATGCCCAGCGATTCCCAGTGATCGACTTCCTCGCCCTCCGGGGTCACGCGCGCTTCGTAGCGATACAGCTCCTGCGTCGCGATGATGTTGTCGGACAGCCCGGTCACCTCGGTGATCGACAGAATCCGGCGGCGTCCATTCGACAGTCGCCCGATCTGCACGATGAAGTCGATCGCGTTCGCAATCTGGCGACGCAGGCTCGACTCGGTCCCCTGGAAGCCGGCGAAGCCGGCCAGCATCTCGAGACGGTACAGGCATTCGCGCGGCGAGCTCGCGTGCACGGTGCCCATCGAGCCGTCGTGGCCCGTGTTCATGGCCTGCAGCATTTCGAGCACTTCACCGCCGCGCACTTCGCCGACGATGATCCGGTCCGGACGCATCCGCAGCGTGTTGCGCAACAGGTCGCGAATCGTCACGACACCGTTACCGTCGAACCCGCCCGGCCGGCTTTCGAGCCGCACGACGTGCGGGTGGTTCAGCGACAGTTCGGCCGTATCCTCGATCGTCACGACACGTTCGGCCTCCGGAATGTGGAACGCGAGCGCGTTGAGCAACGACGTCTTGCCCGAACTCGTGCCGCCCGACACGAGCACGTTGCAACGTGCCTCGACCGCCGCCTCGAGCAGCGCGCCGATCTCTTCGTTGTACGTGCCGTTGCCGAGCAGGTCCGACGGCTTGAGCGGGTCCTTGCGGAATTTCCGGATCGAGACGATCGGGCCGTCGATCGACAGCGGCTCGATCACGACGTTGACGCGCCCGCCGTCGGGCAGTCGCGCGTCGACCATCGGGTTCGACTCGTCGAGACGGCGCCCGATCGGCGCGAGGATCCGGCGCACGATTCTCAGCAAATGCGCGTTGTCGGTGAAGCGCACCGGCAGCTTCGCGAGGATCCCGTGCCGCGACACGTACACGTCGTTGTAGCCGTTGATCAGGATGTCCTCGACAGCCGGATCCGCGAGCAGGTCCTCGATCGGCCCGAAGCCCGCGAGCTCCTTCGTCAGCGCCTCGGCGATCGCCCGCACCTCGTTTTCGTTGAGCGGAATGCGGCGCAGGCGCACGAAGCTGTCGATCTCGAGATCGACGAACTGATTGATCGCCTGGCGCGACCATCTGCCGAACTCGGCGCCCAGTTCTTCGATACGCGTCAGCAGGTGCTCATGCGCGGCATTCTTGATGTCGTGGAATTGCTGCGTCTGGGAGAACGGCGCTGCGCCGTCGGCGAATTGAATGTCGTGTGCCATCGGTTATGACCGCTTGGACGAGGGTTGAATGAAACGTTTGAGCGCCGACAGGCCTGGCGCCGCGCGCGACGCGCCCGCCATGCCCGATACGCCGGGCAGCCGCGTCGCGAGGGATTCGAGCGCGCGCACGTACGGGTCGCGCTCCGCCGCGTCGACAATAAGGCGCCCCTGGTTCGCCGCATGGCAGATCGCCACGCGACGCGCGGGCAATGTGCCGACCAGCGACAACCCGAGACGCTCGGCGATTTGCCCGGGCATCAGGTCCAGCGCGGGATCGTACTGGTTGACCACGAGCTTGACGCGATCGGTATCGACGCCCGCGTCGCGCAACCCGGTGAGCAGGTCGGCGGCCGACACGATCGATGCGACGCTCTGATCGCAGACAAGCCACGCCTCGTCCGCCGATGCGGCGATCTGCGTGACGAACTCCCGATTTGAGAACCCGCCGAGATCGACGACCTGCTGGTCGAAGAACGCGCGAAAACGGTTCAGCAAACCGATGCATGACGCATAGGACACGTCGCGCAACCCGCCGAGGTCCGGCGGCAGCGTCGTCAATGCGACGCCGCTCTGGTGTCGCGTGAGCGCGGTGTTCACGAACGTACGATCGATGCGGCGCAGATTCTGCACGGCATCGATGAAATGGAATTCGCAGCGCGTGTTCAGGAACAGCGCGCCGTCACCAGCCGGCAACCCCAGGTCGACCAGCGCGGTCTGACGACCGGCCGGTGCGCCGCCGTCCGTGCCGCCCGCCGCACCCGGGCCGAGCGCCCGCTTCTGCAGCCAGACCGCGAGATTCGCGGCAAGCGTGCTGACGCCCATGCCCGCGCGCGCCCCGAGCAACGCGACGACCTTGCCGTGGCGGCTCGTCGGCTCGCCGACGTGGGACAGCAATCCACGCGTCGTTCGCAGCGCATCCTCGGCCGATGCCGACACGTCGATGAAGTCGCGCACGCCCGCGCGCAGTGCTGCAAGCGTGCTCTCCGGCTGGGCGAGCGAGCCGAGCGCGACGATCGGCAACCCCGGATGCGCCGCACGTACCGTGGCCGCAGCGACGCTCGCCGCTTCGCTGCATTCGGAGAAGTCGATGAACACAAGTGCCGGATTCAGCCCCGTGATGCGCTGTGCAAGCACCCCCGGTTCCAGCGACGCGGCCTCGACCGCACCGGCCGACACCAGCGTATCGGCCAGCCAGCGCACATGCGCTTCCTTTGACGACGCGCAAACGAAGTAGTCGGTCACGGCGGGTTCACACAATGATTGGGTTCGTGCATTCATGTCGAACACCCCCGATTACGCAAGGCGTAGCGATGTGCCGCGACGCGCAATGCTTCAGATTCATTTCGAAAACCCCGGTGCTGCATCCGGCGACGCCGCACCGCCCAGATAGGATCGCCACACCGGCCCGTCACGCTGCTCGGACAACTCGCCGGGCGTCGCAGGCAGTACCGCCCCCTTCGCAATCGGTGCGACGAGATGCGGTGTCACGATGATCAGCAATTCCTTGTCGTTCTGCTGGTAGTTCAGGTTCTTGAAGAACGTGCCGATGATCGGCAGGTCACCGAGCAACGGCACCTTGCTCACGTTCGACAATGTCTGACGGTCGATCAGGCCGCCGATCACGAAGCTCTCGCCGTCACCGAGTTCGACCGTCGTATCGGCACGACGCGTCGTGATGCCCGGCACGGCGACACCGCTGATCGTCACGCTGTTCACGAAATCGAGCTGACTCGATTCCGGCGCGACCTTCAACGCGATCCGGCTCGGGCTCAGCACCGTCGGGGTCAGCGACAGCCCGACGCCGTATTGCTTCCACTGGATCGCGGTCGAGCCGAGCCCCTGCGGCGACGGCACCGGAATCTCGCCGCCCGCGAGGAAGCTGGCGCTCTGGCCGGACAGCGCGACGAGCGTAGGCTCCGCGAGCACGCGCGCCATGTTGTTCGCTTCGAGCAGCGACAGGTCGGCGAAGATGCCACGTCCCGCTGCGTTCACGACCAGGTTGAATGCGGACGCGACCGGCGCGCCAAGCGTCGGAATGTACCCTGCCGTGCCCGGGCCCGATGCGCCGTTATACGACTGCACGCCGCCGGGCGCGAACGAACCGAACGAAAAGCCGTTGCTCTGCTTGAAGAAATTGAAGCCGATTTGCTTGAGCACCGAGCGGCTGAACTCCACCACCCGCACGTCGACCTGCACCACATTCTTGCCGGCCAGCGTCGAGCGATCGATCACCGTGCCTTTGGGGCTCATGTTCTTGGCGACCGCCGCAGCCCGTTCGTGCGCATCGAGCGATGCCGAGGTTCCCCGCAGCACCGACGTCCCGCCGTAGGCTTTCACCTGCGGCATCGAACCGTCGAGTACCGCTTGCGCAGCCGCATCGACGACTTCGACGCTCCACACCGTCGGCTCGTCGTGACCGCGCTCCCACAACATCACGTTCGTCGCACCCGGCGCTTTCGCTGTCAGCAGCACCGAACCGGAGCGACTGCCCTTCATGATCAGCACGTCGGCGATCGTCGGATCGCCGACGGCGACCCGCTGCAGCGCGTGGCCGGCGGAAATCTGCCGCTGGGCGCCGACCGCGAGTTCGATCGTGCCGCTCGCGCTTGCAATGGAGGCGAAGGTCAGGGTCCAGAGCGCAATCGCGAATGCAATCAGTGTGTTTTTCATCGTTTGTTGGACCGTCGCACGGCCTTTACTTGTCGTCGCTGATATCGATGGCCATCGATGTTGTTCAATACGCAACCGTTTCCGACCGGCCGCCACGGATCAACTCGATGCTGCCCCCGCCCCCGCTGCCGCCGGGACGCGTGGCGGGCGGCAGGCGCGATGGCAGTGGCGGCACATTCACGTTGGCCGCCGCGGTCCTCGACGTACCGGACAACTGTTGCAGCGATACGCCGGCCGCGGCAATCGCCGACGGCGACAGCTTGTTGTCCGTGCGCACCGCCACCGTCTGCATCGCAAGCTCGTCGTCGCGCGGATTGCGCAGTGCAAGCGTCAGCCGACCGCTCGCCTCGCCGAGTGTCAGTGCATCGACCTGCGCGGTCGGTACCGCGAGCACCGCGATGCGCGCATTGCTCGGCTGGCCGTTGTTGCCATTCGTATTGCTGCCGCTGTCGCGCTCCGGCGTCGCGTCGCCGAACGACAGCACGCGAACCTTCGACATCAGGAGCCGCGCTTGCGTCTGCGAGACTTCGCCGTCGAACATCGTGCCGCCCGCTTCACGCTTCAGGTTGACGAATACGTCGACGAAGTTGCCCGGCCGCAGGCGGTTGCCGACTGCATTGGTCTCGTCGACGCGAACCGCAATCGCGCGTTCGCCCGGCTGAACATCCTCGGCGAGCCCGGACACCAGTGCGTCCGAAACAACCGGTGCCGACGCCGGGATATCCCTCGCCGGAACGCGACCGACCAGGGCGGCCGGCTCGAAAAACGCGCCTGCCGGCGCAGGAGCGGTCGGTTGAACCTTCAACGCATCGGCGGCAATCGGCTGACCCATCGGCAGCGTGCGCGTCGCGATAACCACCGACACCGGGCTCGCAGCGGCAGCCTGTTGCACGGCGACGGGGCTGGGCGTACTGCGTCCAAGCATCCAAGCGTAGATTCCGAGCAGAACAGCGATCGCAATCAGCAACCCCGCGATGATTTTTGTCAGATTGTTGGCCATGTTGATATGGGAATGCCGGAATCAGGTTCTGGAGCGTGGCAACGGTCGGGCGACGGGACTCAATAGGTGTGCGATTCAAAGCATGCTGGGTTGAACCTGCACGGTCGCACTACTCTGCAGTTGCGGTGCATTGAATACGAATATCCACGGAATCAACGGATTCGCCGCGTATGAGTAGGTCGTCGTCACCATCACGTTGAATGGGGAGGTCGACGTCGATGCGAATGTCGTGCCGCAGGTCACGCCGGGCGTCGAGGTGGGCGTAGGCACCGACGTGGAAACCTGTGCAGCAAAACTCACGTTCTTCGACCACGGCGCGCCGCCCAACGCCTGCGTCACGGCATTTCGCGCATTGACCTGCAGCCGGTCGCACGGCGCCGACGTGTAGTTCAACGCGGCGCGCGCGCCTTCGGATGCCGCGAATGTCAGACTTTGCTGGATGATAAATACCATCCCGAACGTGACGATCGCGTAAAAAATCAGGAAGAAGAGAGGAAAGACGACAGCGAACTCAACCGCCGCCACACCCCGTTGCCGCCGCCATGCGGACGGCTGGCGCGCTTGCGTCCCCCGAGCCATCACATTCCCCTCACATACATAAGATGCAGAAGCCACACAGCTGCCGGCATCACGAGAAACGCCGCATATGGTGTCGCCCGGCGGCCACCGAGCGTCATCGTGGGCGTATCGCGCTTGTACAGTGCGGAAAACGACGTCCGCGACAGAAGCATCACCCAGAGTGCGTGCAAGCCCGCTGCGAGGCTGGCAACGATCCAGAGCCACAACAACGCTTGTGCACCACACCATGCCCCCAGTACGGCGAATACCTTGACGTCGGCCGCGCCCATGACGCGCAATGCGAACAAGGGCGAAAAGCAAATCAGCCCTACGACCGCACCCGCCAATGATTGAGAGAGGGAAATGCCAAACGGATTTCCGGAGATCGTCGCGCCCACCAATGCGGCCACCAAACCGAAAATGACGAGTGAATTTCGAATGCGCCGGAGACGGATATCACTGGCCGCGACAAATATCGCCCAGCCCAGGAATGCCCCGCAGAAAATAAGACGTACCATCACGCCGCGATCGATCCCGGCCGGATCGGCGGGCGAACAAGTAATGCAATCCGCCCGCCGCTCAGCCGCAAGATGATTTCCGGAACCCGCGCCCTCTCACCCGCCGCTATTAACTCGAAGCAGCCGCAGACCAGCACGTGCTGCTCGGCGACGAGACACAGGTACCAATTTTCGTGAAGGTACTGCTGAGATTGGAGCCCACCGATGAGGCGCCGGCAATGATGGCAACAGCAATCAGACCCGCGATCAGCCCGTACTCGATCGCGGTAACCCCGTCCTCTTCCTTAAGGAAGCGCTTGATGAGTGCTTTCATTTTTTAATTCCTCGTGCCTGTATTTACGTTTTTTGGCCTTTTATACGTAGTACATCCCCGCATATCTGGCCGTTGCCCCGCGTCGTTCGTCCAACTGAGCAACGACAACCGGGTGCGCTTTCTTTATATGTCACCCCGAAGGGCATGTATCACAATTTGATGCAAGTTAACATTCGCGATAGTGACCCTCCCCGAACGTCGTGTACCGAACTGTACATTTCCTTACACCTGCTCCGGATTCTATATCCGAACCTATTTAACTTCCAACCTGTTTTAAGAGCGGATCGAAAAAACTTTCCGGGAGCACAGCGTATTTGTACGGCGTTTCGGTACGACTTACACATAGGATTTACGATAGGTTAGATGTGCACACCTAATCCACCAGTAAAACAACCGGACCGCCCGCCAGGCCTGCACTCCCCCCACGTTACGCCGCACGCGTAACGCCAATGTTGTGACGTTACGTTACGCAACGGTCGGAATCGTTCTCATTCGACGGTTCTTAAACAGATTCAACAATCTTTCAGTTTGCCTAAATCCCTTTTCCGACAAGGAATTGCCCCGTTTAAAACCAATCGTCGAACCGTCGACCATCGAAATGGCACGACAGTTGCAGAGTAATCCCCGCATCACTCAACACAACATCAGCTTCAATGCGAGGACGAAATGGACATTCAGGTTATCCCTCATGGCACGCTCCGGACGACTATGATCGCGGCCACCGTGGCAGCCATGCTTTCCCTCTCCGCGTGCGGCGGTTCCGGTTCCATCAGCAAGGGGCTCAGCGGCGGCTCCGGCGCCAGCAGTGGCGACTCGATCTCCACGTCGGGCGGCGGCACTTCGGGCGGCACCTCGGGCGGCACGTCCGGTTCGACGAGCGGCAGCACGTCGGGCAGCACCAGCGGCTCGACCAGCGGCAGCACGAGCGGCAGCACCAGCGGCACGACGAGCGGAACATCCAGCGGAACGTCCAGCGGCACGAGCGGCACCTCCGGTGTGTCGTCGAACGCAGTGGGTAATCTCCTCGCAAGCGGCAGCAACCTCGTCACCGATCTCGGTGGCACCGTGTCGAACCTCGGCGGCGTCGTCGCGAGCCAGTCGCTGCCCGGCGTCGACCCGGCCACGACGCAGTCGGCAGGCGGCATCATCCAGAACGTCGGCGGCGCGGTCACGGCACTCGGCAATGGCCTCGGCAACGGCCTCGGCCAGCTCGGCGCGACGAAAGACCCGGTCGGCGTCACGGTCGCCAGCACCGGCGGCGTGGTGAACCAGCTCGGCGGCGCAGTCACGCAGACCGGCAACCTCGTCACGAGCCTCGGCAGCGGCCCGCTGTCGCCGCTCGCCCCCGTCACCGGCGCCGTCGGCGGCCTCGTCACGCAGGTCGGCAACGCGGTATCGAACGGCGGCACCACGCTGTCCAACGTGCTGTCGACCGGCCCGATCCAGCAGGTCACGCAGACGGTCAGCTCGGCGATCACGCCGATCACGACGATGGTCGGTCAGACGACGCAGACGATCGGGACGGCCACCGGCCTCGGCGCCCCGATCAACACGCTGCTCGGCACGATCGGCAACGGCCTGAACCAGGGCGGCGCGCTGATCGCGTCGACAGGCGGCAACCCCGTCACGACCGGCCTCGGCAGCACCGTCTCGTCGACCGGCAATACCGTGAAGGCCGTCGGCGGCCTGCTCACGGGCAGCACCAGCGGCGCGACCAACCCGCTCGCACCGCTCACGGGCCTCGTCTCCACCGTCACCGGTGCACTCGGTGGCGCAACGGGCGGCACGAGCGGCGGTCCGCTCGCTCCGGTTACCGGCCTCGTCTCCACCGTCACCGGCGCACTCGGCGGTGCCACGGGCGGCACGAGCGGTGGCCCGCTCGCTCCGGTTACCGGCCTCGTCTCCACCGTCACCGGCGCACTCGGCGGTGCCACGGGCGGCACGAGCGGCGGCCCGCTCGCTCCGGTTACCGGCCTCGTCTCCACCGTCACCGGCGCACTCGGCGGTGCAGCAGGCGGCACGAGCGGCGGCCCGCTCGCTCCGGTCACCGGTCTCGTCTCCACCGTCACCGGCGCACTCGGCGGCGCGGCAGGCGGCAGCGGCGGCCCGCTCGCCCCGGTCACGGGCCTGGTCTCCACGGTCACCGGCGCGCTCGGCAGCGCAACGGGCGGCACCGGCGGCAGCAACCCGCTCGCTCCCGTGACGGGCGCGGTCTCCGCAGTCACCAGCACGGCCGGCGTACCGGCACTGAGCGGCACGACGGGCGCCGTCACGAATTCAGGCTCGGGCTCGAACCTGCTCACGCCTGTCACATCGCTGATCGGCGGCCTGCTCGGCGGCACGCACGGCAAGTAATCCGACATCCATTCATCGACAAGACAGCGAGGAGTCCAACATGTCCCAGCAACGTTCCATCACGACGGTCACCCTGCGCCAGTGGCGCGCGCCCCTCACCGCCTTCGCCACGGCGTGCCTGCTGGCCGCTTGCGGCGGCAACAGCGTCAGCACGCCGCCGACCGCCAGCAACGCCGGCAGTTCCAGCGGCACGAGCGGTACCAGCGGCACGAGCGGCACCAGCGGCTCGTCCACCGGCACCAAGGGCGCTGTCAGCACGCTCGGCCAGACCGCGACCGACCTCGGCAGCACGATCGGCAACGTCAGCGTGCCTGGCCTCGGCGACGGCGTGACGAAGGGCGTCGGCAGCACCGTCTCGAGCACCGGCACGATCATCAACGCGGCCGCCGATGCGTTGAGCAACGGGCTGGGACAGACCGGCTCGATCAAGGATCCCGTCGGCACGACGGTCGCCGGCCTCGGGAATGTCGTCGGCGCGACGAGCAACACCGTGTCCGGGCTGAGCTCGACGGTCAAGGCGCTCGGCACGGGTCCGCTCGCGCCGCTCGCCCCTGTCACGACGCCGGTCGGCACCGTGCTCGACACGGTTGCCAACGGCCTGTCGGCAGCCGGTACGACGGTCGGCTCGACGCTGTCGTCGGGTGCCGTGCAGCAGGTTACGCAACCGCTCAGCTCGGCGATCACGCCGCTGGTGATCACCGCAGGCCAGGTCACGCAACAGGTCGGCACGACCACCGGCCTCGGGCAACCCGTGTCTGGCCTGCTCGGCCAGGTCGGCGGCGCAATCAGCTCGGCGGGCACGAAGGTCGCAAGCACGTCTAACCAGCCGCTCGTCGGCGACGTCGGCCAGCTCGTCACCGCGGTCGGCAACACCGTGACCAACGCGGGCGGCCTCGTCAACCCGAACGGCCCGAACGGCGCGGCACCGATCCCCGGCCTGATCACGAGCCTCGTCGGCGGCTCGACGGCATCGGTCCAGAGCGGCACGTCGTCGGGCTCCAGCTCGACGAACCCGCTCGGCGGCCTGCTGTCCGGCCTCGGCTCGACGCCGCTCGGTTCGCTCACGGGTGCGGTCGGCGGCGCAACGGGCAGTTCGGGCAGCAATCCGCTCGCACCGGTCACGGGCCTCGTGTCGACGGTGACGGGTACGCTCGGCGGCGCAACCGGTGGTGCAGGCGGGGCAAACCCTCTCGCGCCCGTCACCGGTTTGCTGAATACTGTCACCGGAGCAGTCGGCGGTGCAGCGGGATCCGGGGCTTCGTCGAGCCCGCTCGCGCCGGTCACGTCGCTGGTCGGCAGCGTGACGGGTGCGGCATCGTCGGGCGGCTCGACGGGTCTGCTGGCACCGGTCACGGGATTGCTCGGCACGCTGGGTAGCGTCGGCAAGTAAGGAGAGCGGACGCGCCCTTGCAGCCGGAGCAGGAGGCGCGGCCGTACCAATACAACCGGCATTGCGGCACGCGGCGCGCGACACCCTGGTGTCGCGCGCCCGCATTAGAAAGAAGACGAAAAGCAAGGCCTACGAGGAAGCACAATGAAATCCAGACTCGACAGATGGATGATGCTGCTCGCCATCGCGGCAGCAGGCACGGCACATGCACAGACGCGCGCGGCAGGTAACCCGCTCGATTCCCTCCCCCAGATCAACGCGCCGCAGAAAGGCCCGAGCGTGACCGTGCAGGTCGCGCCGCAGGCACCGCAACTGCAGGAGCTGCTGTCGCGACACGTGACGCCGACGACGTTCCAGGTCGAAGGCGTGAAGTCGGTGCCGTTCGACGAAATCTCTCGTCGCTTCACGCCCCTCGTCGGCAAGGACATCACGATCGGCGAACTGATCGAAACCGCCAACGGCGTGACCAAGCTGTACCAGGATCGCGGCTATGCGCTGTCGTTCGCGTTCATTCCCGCGCAGACGTTCGAGAACGGCGTCGTGCGCGTCACGGTCGTCGAAGGCTACGTGTCGGACGTCAAGGTCACCGGCAAGCCCGGCGCGATGGAATCGAAGATCCGCGCGATCGCCGCGCACATCACGGCCGATCGCCCGTTGCGCCGCGCGACGTTCGAACGCTACGTGAACACGTTCGGTCTCCTGCCCGGCCTGACGGTGAAGGCGAATGTGCCGCCGCCGCAGACGACCGACGGCGCAACGACACTCGAACTGGCCGTCGACCGCAAGGCATTCAACATCAGCACCGGCATCGATTTCAATCACCCGGGTGTCCAGGGTCTCATCACTGCGACGGAGAACGGCCTCACGTCGTTCGGCGAACAATTGAGCATTTCCGCGCTGGTCCCGCCCGGACGCGACAAGCAGACCTACGTCGCATTCAGCGGCGCGGTGCCGGTCGGCAGCAGCGGCCTGGTCACGCGCCTCGACGCCAGCACGTATCGCGGCAAGCCGACCGACAACCCGGGCCTGCCGTCGACCGTCGAGCGCACCGTCAAGAACGAGAAGCTCGGTCTTTCGGCATCCTATCCGTTGCTGCTGAACAACCAGCGCAGCCTGCTCGGCACCGTGTCGGGCTATGCGTCGCACAACGAAGACCGCTACCAGAACAAGATCACCGGCAACAGCATCGACACCCGCTCGCAAGTCCGCGTGCTGCAGATGCAGCTCGACTACACGAGCGTATCGGCCAAGCAGGTACAGAAGCTGAGCGTGAACGTCGCAAAGGGCTTCAACATTCTCGGCGCGTCGAAAGCGCAGGACATCACGATCGGCTCGAACACGACGTCGGTCGACAGCCCGATTTCGCTGACGTTCGTGCGCACCGGCGCGACCTTCACGCAAACCAACGAATGGCCGTTCAAGATCGGCACGTCGGTTTCGCTGACCGGCCAGTACAGCCCCGACTCGCTGCCGACGTCGGAGCAGATTTCGTTCGGCTCGACGCGCTACGCGCTCGGCTACCAGCCGGGCGAAACGTCGGGCGACTCGGGCTGGGGGATGTCGCTGGAGGTCAACCGCGGATTCACGCCCGGCTGGACGTACATGAAATCGATCACGCCGTACATCGCGTACGACATGGCGCGCGTGTACCTGCATACCGGCACGCCGTCACCGAGCCGCCTGTCGTCGGTCGGTATCGGCGTGCGGTTTTCGGACAGCCGCTACTACAGTCTCGACCTGAATATCGCGAAGCCGATCGGCGATGCACCGGTTGAAAGCGCATCGCGCAGCCCGCGCGTGAATGCCGCATTCTCGTATCAGCTCAACTGATCAGTCACCAGACAGGCCGCGTCTCGCGGGCTGTTTGGATTAGAGCCCCCTCTATCAAACGCAGCGCGCGGTTTCACGTATTCTGGCAAAGCTCGCAACATGCCACCGCCCTATGCAGACGGTCGTGCGGGCGCATCGAACACGACATGAAACAAGGAGGAAGACAATGATTCAACTGACCCGCCCGTTGCGCGCACTGGCCGTCGCAAGTGCACTGCTCGCTTGCGCCGCCCCCACCTTCGCCCAGGCCGACAGCCCCATCGGCATGTGGCAGACGATCGACGACAATACGCACGCGCCGAAGGCGCTCGTGCAGATCGCCGATGACGGCGAAGGTTCGCTGTCGGGCAAGGTCGTCAAGGGCCTCGGCGCCAGCGACACACCCGATCGCCGCTGCACCGCATGCACGGACGAGCGCAAGGATCAGCTCATCAAGGGCATGACGATCATCAAGGCAATGAAGAAGGACGGCGACCACTGGGACGGCGGCAACATCCTCGACCCGGAAAACGGCAAGGTCTACAAGTGCAAGATGTCGCTGGAAGACGGCGGCCAGAAGCTCGTCGTGCGCGGCTACATCGGCGTGTCGCTGCTCGGTCGATCGCAGACCTGGGTTCGCGCGCAATAACGCGACGCGCGTCGATGCGCGCGACGCAATGAAAAATCGGCCTGCGACGACGTCGTCAGGCCGATTTTGTTTTGATGTGGGCGTGAATGAAATCGACCGACAGATCGACCGACATCACGCTGCGTGCTTCAGCGCATCCGGCGCGTAGCTGCCCGGTGCACGATACACCGGCACTGCCGCACTCCGCACCTCCGCCGCCTTCGATTGCGTGTGCTTGCGCATCCGCGCGGACAATTCGTTGCACAGAGTCACGCCTGCGTCGCCATACAGCTCTCGCATCACCTGCATCAACGTGCCGGTCTCGTGCCAGACCTTGAAGCGGCGATGGCAGGTCTGGTACGAAGGGTAACGACGCGGCACCGCGGACCAGGTCGCGCCGCTATAGATCACCCAGAGCACGCCGTTCAGGACGGCGCGCGTGTTGGCCAACGGCCGGCCGCGCAACTCGGTGCGCGGCTGCATTTCGGGCAGAAGCGGCACGACGCAGCGCCACTCATGGTCGGTCAGATCGCGATACGGTGTCATGGACATCTCCAGCCTTAGGAACCATGACACAACGATATCGGCTGGCCTCAACCATGAACATAAGACAAGTCCGAAAATACCCCGAGATCGGGAGAATTTGACCGGAATTGACGTTTGAAGCCCGCCACTTGTCGAAAGCTGCGATCAGGTCAGCGACGTATCGACGATGCGGCGCGGCGTCTCGAGGTACTCCTTCGACTGCATCTCGACGATCCGCGATACCGTACGCGTGAACTCGTTCGCCATCGGCCCTTCGACGTACAGTTGCTCCGCCGGCACCGCCGCGGACATCAGCAGCTTGACCTTGTGGTCGTACAGCACGTCGATGAGCCAGGTGAAGCGCCGCGCCTCGGACGCCATCCGCGGCGACATCTGCGGCACCTCCGACAGCACGATCGCGTGGAAGCGGCTGGCGAGCTCGAGATAGTCGTTCTGTGAACGCGGGCCGCCGCACAGCGTCGCGAAGTCGAACCAGACGACCCCGTCGGCCTTGCGCAGCGCCTTCAACTCGCGCTTCTCGATATGCAGGATCGGGCTTTCGTCCGGCACCGCGGCGAGCTTCGCGAATGCATGGCGCAGTTCGCGATCGGCGTCCGCGCCGAGCGGCGTGTGGTACATCCGCACCTGCGCCAGCGTGCGCTGGCGATAGTCGACGCCGGCATCGACGTTCAGCACGTCGAGCTTTTGCTTGATCAGCGCGATCGCCGGCAGCATGCGGTCGCGATGCAGGCCATCGGGATACAGATCGTCGGGATCGTAGTTGGACGTCATCACGAACTGCACGCCGTTGTTGAAGAGGCGATCGAGCAGCCGGTAGAGGATCATCGCGTCCGCGATGTCCGACACGTGGAATTCGTCGAAACAGATCAGCCGGTAGCGCTTCGCGATACGGCGCGCGAGCTCGTCGAGCGGATCGGCCTGCCCTTTCAGTTCCTCGAGTTCGTGGTGTACCTCACGCATGAACTCGTGGAAGTGCAGGCGCGTCTTGCGCTGCACGGGCACCACCGCATAGAAGCTGTCCATCAGGAAGCTCTTGCCGCGGCCGACACCGCCCCACATGTAGACGCCGCGCGGCAGGTCCGGATGGTTGATGAGTTTCTTGAACGCGTTCGAGCGACGCGCCTTGTACTCGACCCACTCGTCGAAACAGTGCTGCAGGCGGTCGACCGCCGCGCGCTGGGCGGGATCGGACTGATAGCCGCGCGTGGTCAGTTCGCGCGTGTAGTATTCGGTGACGTTCATCGGGCAAACCGGAAAGAACGAAGGCGAGCGGGAAACCCCGCCCGCCTTCGTCATGAGACGGCTGCGCCGGCCGATGGCCGGCCGGCGCTATACCGCGCTCAGCTGTTCAGCGAGCGCTTGTCGACGGCGAGCGCCGCTTCGCGCATCACTTCCGACATCGACGGGTGCGGGTGGCAGATGCGGGCGATGTCTTCCGACGCCGCCTTGAACTCCATCGCCACCACGGCTTCCGCGATCAGGTCCGACGCATTCGCGGCGATCACGTGCACGCCGAGCAGTTCGTCGGTCTTCGCGTCCGCGATCATCTTCACGAAACCGTCCGGCGCGTTCATGCCGAGCGCGCGGCCGTTGATCGAGAACGGGAACTTGCCCGACTTGATCTCGCGGCCTTCGGCCTTCAGCTGCTGTTCCGTCTTGCCGACCCATGCGATTTCCGGGTACGTGTAGATCACCCACGGAATGCAGTTGTAGTCGATGTGCGGCTTCTGGCCGTCGATCACTTCCGCGACCAGCACGCCTTCGTCTTCCGCCTTGTGCGCGAGCATCGGGCCGCGCACCACGTCGCCGATCGCGTAGACGTTCGGCACTGCGGTACGGCAGTGATCGTCCACGTCGATGAAGCCGCGCTCGTTCGCCTTCAGGCCGATTGCCTCGAGGCCGAGGTTGTCGGTGTTCGGCACGCGGCCGACCGACACGATCAGGCGGTCGGCGTCGAGCGTCTGCGCGTTGCCGTCCTTGTCCGTGTAAGCGATCGACACGCTGTCCGCGGTCGTCTTCACGTCGCCGATCTTCACGCCGAGATGGATGTCGAGGCCCTGCTTCTTGAACAGCTTGGCCGCTTCCTTCGCGAGCGCTTCGTCGGCTGCGCCGAGGAACGCCGGCAGCGCTTCGAGCACCGTCACTTCGGCACCCAGGCGACGCCACACCGAGCCGAGCTCGAGGCCGATCACGCCTGCGCCGATCACGGCGAGCTTCTTCGGCACCGAGTCGAACGTCAGCGCACCTTCGTTGTCCGACACGATCTTGTTGTCGACCGGGACGTTCGGCAGGTGACGTGCCTTCGAACCCGTCGCGATGATCACGTTCTTCGCGGTGACGACTTCGGTTTCACCCTCGCCGCTGACTTCGATCTGCACGCCGGCGTCGGTCTTGCCGGTGAACTTGCCATGGCCCTTCAGCCAGGTGATCTTGTTCTTCTTGAACAGGAACTCGATCCCGCTCGTCATCTTCTCGACGATCGCATCCTTGCGGCCAAGCATCTTCGCGACGTCGATCTTCACGCCGTCGACCGTGATGCCGTGGTCGGCCAGGTGATGCGACGTGTTCTCGAACTCTTCCGACGAAGCGAGCAGCGCCTTCGACGGGATGCAGCCGACGTTCAGGCAGGTGCCGCCGAGCTTCAGCGCGCCGGCCGGGTTCTTCCACTTCTCGATACAGGCAACGGTCTTGCCGAGCTGCGCGGCGCGAATCGCGGCGATATAGCCGCCGGGGCCGGCGCCGATCACGACGACGTCAAATTCCTTGGACATGACAATCCTTTCTACTTGTACGCCCGCACGCTCGCGCGTGTGCGCGAGCGTGCGGGGCGGGTCAATGCAGTGAGACTCGGCTTACAGGTCGAGCAGCAGGCGTGCCGGATCTTCCAGCGCATCCTTCATCGCGACGAGCGACAGGACTGCTTCGCGGCCGTCGATGATCCGGTGGTCGTACGACAGTGCCAGGTAGTTGATCGGACGGATCACGATCTGGCCGTTTTCGACAACCGGGCGCTCCTTCGTCGCGTGCACGCCGAGGATGGCCGACTGCGGCGGGTTGATGATCGGGGTCGACAGCATCGAGCCGAACACGCCGCCGTTCGAGATCGAGAACGTACCGCCCGTCATTTCCTCGATCGACAGCTTGCCGTCCTTCGCCTTCTGGCCGAATTCGGCGATCTTCTTTTCGATGTCGGCGAGGCTCAGCTGATCCGCGTTGCGCAGGATCGGCACGACCAGGCCGCGCGGCGAACCGACCGCGATACCGATGTCGAAGTAGCCGTGGTAGACGATGTCGTTACCGTCGATCGACGCATTCACGAGCGGGAACTTCTTCAGCGCATGCACGGCCGCCTTCACGAAGAACGACATGAAGCCGAGCTTCACGCCATGTTCCTTCTCGAACTTGTCCTTGTACTTGTTGCGCAGCTCCATGACCGGAGCCATGTTGACTTCGTTGAACGTCGTCAGGATCGCGTTGGTCTGCTGCGATTCGAGCAGACGCTCGGCGATACGCGCACGCAGGCGCGACATCGGCACGCGCTGTTCCGGACGATCGTTGAGCCACGTCGTGGCCGACGCCGGCACCTTCACTTCCGGCAGCGCCGGCTTCGCGGCGGCGGCCTTTGCCGGTGCGGCGGCGGAAGCGGCCTTCGGTGCGCTGCCCGCGGCCAGCGCGTCGCCCTTCGTGACGCGGCCGTCGCGGCCCGAACCTGCGACGTCGCCTGCCGACAGGCCCTTCTCGGCCAGCAGCTTCGACGCGGCCGGCGATGCGGCGGCCGAGCTCGATGCGACTGCGGCAGCCGGCTGTGCAGCCGGTGCGGCTGCAGCAGGGGCTGCCGCCGGCTGCACTTCGGCGGCGCCTGCCGCTGCTTCGGCAGCACCTGCCTTCGCTTCGGTGTCGATCGTCGCGATGATCTGGTCGGCGACCACGGTGTCACCGTCGTTCTGCAGCACTTGCGCGAGCACGCCCGCGGCCGGTGCCGGCACTTCGAGCACGACCTTGTCGGTCTCGAGTTCGATCAGGATTTCGTCCTGCGCGACCGCTTCGCCCGGCTTCTTCTTCCACTGCAGCATGGTGGCTTCCGAAACCGACTCCGAAAGCTGGGGGACTTTGACTTCTACGATAGCCATGTGATTTTCCTGGATGCTTAATCTGGGGTGTGACGAGGTTCGTGCGATTCCTTCGGCCGGTGCGGCGCGCAACGCGCCCGGCGGGCCAAAAGAGACGGGAAAGCGCAGTGCGCCTTCCCGTTTCGCTTCCGTCGGTTATTTCGCGATCGATGCGCTCTTCAGGCGGCCGAACGCACCTTCGATGAGGGCCTTCTGCTGCTCGTAGTGCTTCGCGTAGTAGCCAACCGCCGGCGAGGCCGAAGCCGGACGGCCGCTGTATGCCAGCTTCTGCCCTTCCTTCATGCCTTCCTTCAGGTGGTGCTCGACGTAGAACCAGGGGCCCTGGTTCTGCGGCTCGTCCTGCACCCAGACCACTTCAGTCGCGTTCTCGTACTTCTTCATTTCGGCTTCGAACTGCTTGTGCGCGAACGGATACAGCTGCTCGATACGGATGATCGCGACGTCGTTCGCCTTCGCTTCGCGGCGATGCGCGACGAGGTCGTAGTACACGCGGCCCGAGCAAGCCAGCACGCGCTTGACCTTCTTCGCGTCGATGCCGCCGTCGGTTTCGCCCAGCACCGGCTGGAACGAACCCTTCGCGAGTTCCGACAGGTCCGACACCGCTTCCTTGTGGCGCAGCAGCGACTTCGGCGTTGCGACGATCAGCGGCTTGCGGAACAGACGGATCATCTGGCGACGCAGCAGGTGGAAAATCTGCGCCGGCGTCGTCGGTTGAACGACCTGCATGTTGTGATCGGCACACAGTTGCAGGAAACGCTCGATACGCGTCGACGAGTGTTCCGGACCCTGGCCTTCGTAGCCGTGCGGCAGCAGCATCGTGAGACCCGACACGCGGCCCCACTTCACTTCGCCCGACGAGATGAACTGGTCGATCACGACCTGCGCACCGTTGACGAAGTCGCCGAACTGGGCTTCCCACAGCACGAGCGTGTTCGGCTCGGCGGTCGAGTAACCGTATTCGAAGCCCAGCACCGCTTCTTCCGACAGCACCGAGTCGATCACCGTGAACTTCGCCTGACCTTCGGCGATGTTCTGCAGCGGCACGTACGTGCCGTCGTTCCAGCGCTCGCGGTTCTGGTCGTGCAGCACCGCGTGACGGTGCGTGAACGTGCCGCGGCCCGAGTCCTGGCCCGTCAGGCGCACCGAGTAGCCCGATGCGACGAGCGACGCGAATGCGAGGTGTTCGCCCATGCCCCAGTCGAGCGGCTGGTCGCCGCGCGCCATGTTGCGGCGGTCGTTGATCACGCGCTCGACGAGCGGGTGAACCTTGAAGTTTTCCGGGACCGTCGTGATGCGTTCGCCGAGACGCTTCAGTTCGGCGAGCGGCACGGCCGTATCGGCTGCGTCCGTCCACTTGCGGTTCAGGAACGGAACCCAGTCGACCGCGTACTTGCTCTTGTAGTTCGACAGGACCGGATCGACGGTGTGGTGGCCGTCGTCCATCGCCTTGCGGTACGCCTTCACGTAGTTGTCGGCGTCTGCCGCGCTGATCACGCCCTGCTGCACGAGCTTCTCGGCGTACAGCGCACGGGTGCCCGGGTGCTGCGCGATCTTCTTGTACATCAGCGGCTGCGTGACCGCCGGCGTGTCCTGCTCGTTGTGACCCAGCTTGCGGAAGCAGACGATGTCGATCACGACATCCTTGTGGAACTGCATCCGGTAGTCAATCGCGATCTGGATCGCGAGCACGACGGCTTCCGGATCGTCGCCGTTCACGTGCAGCACCGGCGCTTCGATCATCTTGACCACGTCGGTACAGTACAGCGTCGAGCGCGCATCGCGCGGGTCCGACGTCGTGAAGCCGATCTGGTTGTTGATGACGATGTGCAGCGTGCCGTGCGTGCCGTAACCGCGCGTCTGCGCGAGGTTCAGCGTTTCCATCACGACGCCCTGGCCAGCGAAGGCCGCGTCGCCGTGGATCTGCACCGGCAGCACTTGCAGGCCGTCTTCGTCGCCGCGACGGTCCATCCGCGCCTTCGCGGAACCTTCGACCACCGGGTTCACGATTTCGAGGTGCGACGGGTTGAATGCGAGCGACAGGTGGACCGGACCGCCTTCGGTCGACACGTCCGACGAGAAGCCCTTGTGGTACTTCACGTCGCCGGCCGGCAGGTCGTCGACGTGCTTGCCTTCGAATTCGGCGAACAGGTCGGCCGGCATCTTGCCCAGCGTATTGACCAGCACGTTCAGGCGGCCGCGGTGCGCCATGCCGATGATGATTTCCTGCACGCCGGTCTTGCCTGCGTGCTGGACGACTTCGTCCATCGCCGCGATGAAGCTTTCGCCGCCTTCGAGCGAGAAGCGCTTCTGGCCGACGTACTTGGTGTGCAGATAGCGCTCGAGGCCTTCCGCTGCCGTCAGGCGATTCAGGATGTGCTTCTTCTTGTCGATCGAGAAAGCCGGCGTCGCGCGGGTCGACTCGAGGCGCTCCTGCCACCAGCGCTTCTGCTCCGGATCGCTGATGTACATGTACTCGGCGCCGATCGTGCCGCAGTACGTGTCACGCAGGCCCTTGACGATGTCGCGCAGCGAAGCCTGGTCGAAACCGAAATACAGGTTGCTTGCGCTGTACGTCTGGTCGAGGTCGCCTTCCGAGAAGTCGTAGAACGCGGGCTCGAGTTCGGGAATGGCGGGACGTTCGCGACGCTTCAGCGGATCCAGATTGGCCCATTGCGAGCCGAGGAAGCGATATGCGCTGATGAGGGACTGGACGTGGACCTGCTTGCGCGCGGTCGCCAGATTGCTGGTGCTTTCGCGCGGGATGAAGGCATTGGCCTTCGCACGCTCGGCAAACGATTCGACGATCGGAAAATGAGCGACGTCATTGGCATTCGAGCCGTCGGTTGCAGGCACGTTCTGCAGCGCGTCGAAATACTCTCGCCAGTTCTCCGGCACCGATGCCGGATTGTTGAGGTATGCATCGTACAGTTCTTCAACGTACGAAGCATTGCCGCCGAACAGATAGGAGTTCAGCTGAAACTGCTTCATTACATCTGACATTTTACGCTCACCTTTCTTCGAGCTTCTCGAGAAATAGCGGGTTACTCAACCTTCCGCGACACGGCCTGACCGTTTAGCGGATTGCGAATCAAGTCTTGCTTGGAAGGACCTAAAACTTGCGTGCGCGCAGCATATCACAGAACCGATACCGGAGTTCACGACGAAATGTGCCTGAAAGCACCGCGCGACGGGGTTTTGCCGGATTGCCGCGACCTGCGGAAACAGTGTTTTGCTGCCCGCCCGATTGCGCATCGCGCAGATGCAAAAAAGGCCGCCCGAAGGCAGCCTTTTCCATCATGCACGGGAACAGCCGATGCTTAGTCGACCGCGCCTTCGCGGCTCGCGCGGCGACGCTCGTGCTCCTTCAGGAAGCGCTTGCGCAGGCGGATCGACTGCGGCGTCACTTCCACGAGCTCGTCGTCGTCGATGAATTCGACCGCGTATTCGAGCGACATCTGGACCGGCGGCACGAGACGCACGGCTTCGTCGGTACCCGACGCACGCACGTTGGTCAGCTGCTTGCCCTTGATCGGGTTCACGACGAGGTCGTTGTCGCGGCTGTGGATGCCGATGATCATGCCCTCATACAGCGCGTCGCCCGGCTTCACGAACATGCGGCCGCGATCCTGCAGCTTCCACAGTGCGTAGGCCACGGCCGCGCCGTCGTCCTGCGAGATCAGCACGCCGTTGCGGCGCTCGAAGACCGAGCCGTCCTTGACCGGTGCGTACGAATCGAAAATGTGGCTCATCAGGCCCGTGCCGCGCGTGAGCGTCAGGAATTCGCTCTGGAAGCCGATCAGGCCGCGCGCCGAGATCTTGTATTCCAGACGCGTGCGACCGCGGCCGTCCGACGCCATGTCGAGCATTTCGCCCTTGCGGCGGCCGAGTTCTTCCATCACGCCGCCCTGGTGCTCGTCTTCGACGTCGACCGTCAGCAGCTCGTACGGCTCGTGCCGCACGCCTTCGATTTCCTGCATCACGACGCGCGGACGCGACACGGCGAGTTCATAGCCCTCACGGCGCATGTTCTCGACGAGAATCGTCAGGTGCAGTTCGCCGCGGCCCGACACTTCGAACACCGTTTCGTCGCCCGTGTCCTTCACGCGCAGCGCGACGTTGTGATTCAGTTCCTTCATCAGGCGATCGCGGATCTGGCGGCTCGTCACGAACTTGCCTTCGCGGCCGGCCAGCGGCGACGAGTTGACGAGGAAGTTCATCGTCAGCGTCGGCTCGTCGACGGTGATCATCGGCAGCGCTTCCGGCGTATCGACCGCGCAGATCGTCGCGCCGATGCCGACGTCTTCAATACCGTTGATCAGCACGATGTCGCCGGCTTCGGCCGACTCGACCTGCACGCGCTCGAGGCCCTTGAACGACAGCACCTGGTTGATCTTGCGGTTCAGCACGTCGCCTTCCGGGCCGAAGCGCATCACGACCGGCTGGCCCGGCTTGATGCGGCCGCGCGTGATGCGGCCGACGCCGATCCGGCCGACGTACGTCGAGTAGTCGAGCGACGTGATCTGGAGCTGCAGCGGCGCTTCCGGATCGGCCGGGCGAACCGGCACGTGCTCGAGGATCGCCTCGAACAGCGGACGCATGTCGCCTTCGCGCGCAGCCGGGTCGAGCGACGCGTAGCCGTTCAGGCCCGACGCGTAGACGATCGGGAAGTCGAGCTGCTCTTCGGTCGCGCCGAGCTTGTCGAACAGGTCGAAGGTCTGGTTGATCACCCAGTCGATGCGCGCGCCCGGACGGTCGATCTTGTTGACGACGACGATCGGCTTCAGGCCGAGCGCCAGCGCCTTCTTCGTGACGAAGCGGGTCTGCGGCATCGGGCCCTCGACCGCGTCGACCAGCAGCAGCACCGAGTCGACCATCGACAGCACGCGCTCGACTTCACCACCGAAGTCCGCGTGCCCCGGGGTGTCGACGATGTTGACGTGCGTGCCTTCGTATTCGACCGCGCAGTTCTTCGCGAGAATCGTGATCCCGCGTTCCTTTTCGATGTCGTTCGAGTCCATCACACGCTCGGCGACTTGCTGGTTGTCGCGGAAGGTGCCGGACTGGCGAAGCAGTTGGTCGACGAGCGTCGTCTTGCCGTGGTCGACGTGAGCGATGATGGCGATATTGCGAAGGGCGCGGGTCATAGAAACCTGGAAATCGTTTGAACGCGCAAACGCGCCCGCTCGTTTTCACGGGCGCGCGCTGTTGCAGCTTGGAAAGCCACAAATTATAGCACGTGAGAATGTCAAAAGCCGGACCGGCCGTTGCTACGCAGCAAACGATGCCCTCCCGCCCTCGCCGCGGACGGGGCAAACCGGCCGGCCGACACCGTCACCGGTGGACCGAAGACCCTGACGTTGACAAGGGGATTCCGGACCACGGAGCGCACCCTCGCCCGTTCGATTAACATTTGCCGCGGCAAGCAATTGTGCCTATACTGCTGCCTAGTCAACTATTGCAGTTTCAGGGTTTTATGTCCGATTCCCCTTCTCAACCGCCTGTTTCGCCGCTGTCCTCGTATCAGATGAACGACAGCGTCGGCTATCTGATGTCGCGCGTGAAGTCGGCGATGACCAACCTCGTCACGCAGCGTACGCAAGAAGAGCTCGGCATTACGGGCACGCAGGCGAGCATGCTGTTCATGATCGCGGTCGGCAAATGCTCGACGGCCGCCGAGCTCGCGCGGGAATACGGGATCGACGCGAGCGCGGTCACGCGCCTGCTCGACCGCGTCGAGAAACGCGGCCTGCTGTCCCGCGTGCGCAGCATCGAGGATCGGCGGGTCGTGCGCCTCGAACTGACCGACGAAGGCCGTGCGCTTGCCGAGCGTCTGCCGCCGGTGTTCCGAAGCGTGCTCGACGAGTTGCTGGACGGATTTACGCCGGAAGAAGTCGGGTTCCTGAAGAGCATGCTGCGCCGCATTCTCAGCAACTACTGCGAGACCGCCGGCGGTAGCGTGACGTAATAGTCACCGTAATAGTTGCCATAACAATTACTTTTGACAGATTAATGTAAGGAAATCCTTGCAGTGTCCATCATTCATTCCGAGTCAGGGAACAGCGCGATGAAATCCTCCCCGTTGTCCGTGCGCGCCGGGTCGTGCCGCGCCGCCGTCGCCGCCGCGGTTGCCGCGCTGGCGCTGGCGGGCTGCGCAAACTACATCGGCATCAAGAGCGACAGGCAGATCGCTCCCGCGTCGCAATTCGAAACCGCCCAGAGCCTGCCGGCCCAGGGCGGCCAGTGGCCGGCGCTCGACTGGGCCAGCCAGTTCGGCGATCCGCAGCTGCCGAAGCTGATCGACGAGGCGCTCGAGGGCAGCCCGTCGATCGCGCAAGCGCAGGCGCGCATCGCGAAGGCGTCGTCGTACATCGAATCGTCGCGCTCGAACCTGATGCCGAAGGCCGAAGCCAGCTATTCGTGGACGCGCGAGCTGTATTCGTCGAACGCGCTGTTCCCGCCCCCGTACGGCGGCCAGTGGTACAGCGAGAACAACGCGCTCGCGAGCGCGTCGTGGGATCTCGACCTGTGGGGCAAGAACCGCGAACGCCTGCATACGGCCGTGTCGCAGGAAAAGGCCGCCGAAGCGGACATGCAGCAGGCGCGCATCACGCTCGCTTCGTCGGTCGCCCGCACCTACAACTCGCTCGCGCAACTGTACGCGCTGCGCGACATCGCGCAACGCGAGATCGCCAATCGCCAGACGGTCGGCAAGATCACCGACGGCCGCGTGTCGGCCGGCCTCGACACCAACGTGGAACGCCAGACCGCGCGCGGCAACATCGCGACGACCCAGGCGTCGCTGTCCGACCTCGACGGCCAGATCACGGCCGTGCGCTACCAGCTCGCCGCGCTGCTCGGCAAGGGGCCGGACCGCGGGCTGCAGATCGCCGCGCCGGTGATGAACCCGACCGGCGAAGTCGCACTGCCCGGCAACCTGCCGGCCGACCTCGTGTCGCGCCGCCCCGACATCGTCGCCGCGCGCTGGCAGGTCGAGGCCGCGATGCACGACGTGAAGGAAGCGAAGGCCGAATTCTTCCCGGACGTGAACCTCGCGGCCGGCTTCGGCTTCGATGCGTTCGGCTGGGGCAAATTCCTGAATTTCGCGAGCCGCCAGGCGCAGTTTGGCCCGGCCATCCACCTGCCGATCTTCGATGCCGGTGCGTTGCGCGCGCAGCTCAAGGGCCGCTATGCGGACTTCGACCTGTCGGTCGCGAACTACAACCAGACGCTGATCGGCGCGCTGAACGACGTCGCGACGCAGGTCGCGTCGATCCGCGCGGTCGATCGCCAGATGGACGACGCGCAGCGTGCGCTCGATGCGTCGACGCGCGCGTACGACCTCGCCGTGATCCGCTACAAGGCCGGCCTGTCGCCGCAGCTCCAGGTGCTGACCGCGGACAGCAACCGCCTCGCGTCGGAACAGACCGTGACCAACCTGAAGATGCGCCGGCGCGACATGCAGCTCGCGCTGATCAAGGCGCTCGGCGGCGGGTTCGACGCGACCGGCACGCGGCTCGCCGCACCCGACGCCGACAAGCAGACAAAACAGGCCGCCAACTGATCCGGCGCCACCACTACGCAGACACTCGAAATAACGGACGGAGAAAATCGCCATGAGCGACCCTCAACAAAACGCCGCCAGCGCACAGCCGCAGAACAACGGGAAGCGCAAACGGATGATGACGCTGCTGATCGCGGTCATCGTGATCGCGGCCATCGCGTACGGTCTGTACTACTTCCTCGTCGCGCGCTTCCATGAAGAGACCGACGACGCGTACGTGAACGGCAACGTCGTGCAGATCACGCCGCAGGTCACGGGTACCGTGATCGCCGTGAAGGCCGACGATACGCAGACGGTCAAGGCTGGCGATCCGCTGGTCGTGCTCGACCCGGCCGACTCGCAGGTCGCGCTGCAGCAGGCCGAGGCCAACCTCGCGCAGACGGTGCGCCAGGTGCGCGGCCTGTTCGTCAACGACGATCAGTACCGCGCGCAAGTCGCGCTGCGCCAGTCCGACCTGTCGAAAGCGGAGGACGACCTGCGCCGCCGGATGGCCGTCGCGCAGACGGGCGCCGTGTCGCAGGAAGAGATCTCCCATGCACGCGACGCGGTGCGCGCCGCGCAGGCGTCGGTCGACGCGGCGCAACAGCAGCTCGCCTCGAACCGCGCATTGACCGCGAACACGACGATCGCATCGCACCCGAACGTGATGGCCGCGGCCGCGAAGGTTCGCGACGCGTACCTCGCGAACGCACGTAACGTGCTGCCCGCGCCGGTCACCGGCTATGTCGCGAAACGCTCGGTGCAGGTCGGCCAGCGCGTGTCGCCGGGCAACCCGCTGATGTCGGTCGTGCCGCTGAACGCGGTGTGGGTCGACGCGAACTTCAAGGAAGTCCAGCTCAAGCACATGCGCGTCGGCCAGCCGGTCGAATTGACCGCCGACATCTACGGCTCGTCGGCCGTCTACCACGGCAAGGTCGTCGGCTTCTCGGCCGGGACGGGTTCGGCGTTCTCGCTGCTGCCGGCGCAGAACGCGACGGGCAACTGGATCAAGGTCGTGCAGCGCCTGCCGGTGCGTGTCGAAATCGATCCGAAGGACCTCGAGAAGCATCCGCTGCGCATCGGCCTGTCGATGCAGGTCGACGTCGACATCAAGGACGAGCGCGGCGACCAGCTCGCCAACGCGCAGAACACGGTCTACGAAACGAACGTGTTCGCGAAGTACGGCGACGAAGCCGACGCCGAGATCGCGCGCATCATCGCCGAGAACGCCGGTGGCAACGTGCCGGCATCGGCCGCGGCGAAGTCGAACGGCGCCGCCAAGATGATGTAACGGCTCCGACTCCGGAAAGACTACCGACATGGCACAGGCTCCTGTCTCCCACCCGCCCCTGCAGGGCGGGCAACTCGTGCTCGGAACGATCGCGGTATCGCTAGCGGTGTTCATGAACGTGCTCGACACGTCCATCGCGAACGTCGCGATCCCGACCATCTCTGGCGACCTCGGCGTATCGTCCGACCAGGGTACGTGGGTCATCACGTCGTTCGCCGTCGCGAACGCGATCTCCGTGCCGCTGACGGGCTGGCTGACCGACCGCTTCGGACAGGTTCGCCTGTTCCTCGCGTCGATCGTCCTGTTCGTCATCTCGTCGTGGATGTGCGGGCTGGCGCCGAGCCTGCCGTTCCTGCTCGGCTCGCGCGTGCTGCAGGGCGCGGTCGCGGGCCCGATGATTCCGCTGTCGCAAGCGCTCCTGCTGTCGAGCTATCCGCGCGCGAAGGCACCGATGGCGCTCGCACTATGGGCGATGACGACGCTGATCGCGCCCGTCGCAGGCCCGATTCTCGGCGGCTGGATCTCGGACAACTATTCGTGGCCGTGGATCTTCTACGTCAACATCCCGGTCGGCATCGCCGCCGCTGCCGCGACGTGGGTGATCTACCGCAATCGGGAGTCGGCCGTGCGCCGCGCGCCGATCGACGGCGTGGGCCTCGCGCTGCTGGTCATCTGGGTCGGCTCGCTACAGATCATGCTCGACAAGGGCAAGGATCTCGACTGGTTCGCGTCGACGACCATCATCGTGCTCGCACTGACCGCTGTCATTGCGTTCGCGTTCTTCGTGATCTGGGAGCTGACCGCCGAGCACCCGGTCGTCGACCTGTCGCTGTTCCGCATGCGGAACTTCACCGGCGGCACAGTCGCGCTGTCGATCGGGTACGGCCTGTACTTCGGCAATCTCGTGCTGTTACCGCTGTGGCTGCAGACGCAAATCGGCTACACCGCGACCGACGCCGGCCTCGTGATGGCGCCGGTCGGGTTGTTCGCAATCCTGTTGTCGCCACTCACCGGGAAGTATCTGCCGCGCACCGATCCGCGCTTCATCTCGACGGCGTCGTTCCTGACGTTTGCGCTGTGCTTCTGGATGCGTTCGCGATACACGACGGGCGTCGACGAATGGTCGCTGACGCTGCCGACGCTCGTGCAGGGTATCGCGATGGCGGGCTTCTTCATCCCGCTCGTGTCGATCACGTTGTCCGGCCTGCCCGGCAACCGCATTCCCGCGGCGTCCGGCCTGTCGAACTTCGTGCGGATCATGTGCGGCGGCATCGGCACGTCGATCTTCCAGACCGCGTGGGACCACCGCAACAACTTCCACCACGCGCAACTGGTCGAGCAGGCGAACCCGTACAACCCGACGTTCAACCAGGCCGTCACACAGATGGGCAACCTCGGGCTGACGCAGGACCAGGCGCACGGCCTCATCAACAACATGGCCACGCAGCAGGCCGCGCAACTCGGCGTGAACGATCTGTTCTACATCTCGGCGGCGATCTTCGTGCTGCTGATCGGACTGATCTGGATCACGAAGCCCGAGCGTGCGGGCGGCGGCGATGCGGGTGCGGCGGCGTCGGCTGCACACTGAGCACCGTGCCCGAACGCGCTCGCCAAACAAAAAACCCGGTCGAAATCGACCGGGTTTTTTTCGTGCCGACGGCGCTTGCGCGCCACGCATCATGCTGCCGTCACGACGAGGCGTTCGGGTGCGAGCACGCCGTTGGCCTTGCGAGCCACGCCGAGCAGTCGCTCCGCGTCGTACACGCGCACGCGCTCGCCCTCCGTCGCGTCGATCGGATCCAGCGCCGACAGCGGCAGGCGTTGGCCATGCAGGAATCGCTTCGCGCTCGCTTCGTCGAGACGCACCAGCGGAAACGTCGACAGCAGCGCGTCGACCGGCTGAAGCCACGCATCGCGCGCCGCTTCGGCGGCATCGGACAGCGCGTCGAGCGTCACCGCATGCTCGAGCGTCAGCGCGCCGACGCCCGTGCGACGCAGCATCGTCAGGTGCGCGCCGCAACCGAGCGCCTCGCCGATATCCTCGGCCAGCGTGCGCACATACGTGCCCTTGCTGCAGGTCACGCGAAACGTCACGTCCGGCAGTTCGCAGGCCAGCAGGTCGAGCGCATGGATCGTCACGTTGCGGCCTTCCCGCTCGACGGTCTGGCCCGCGCGCGCATATTCGTACAGCGGCTTGCCGTCACGCTTGAGCGCCGAATACATCGGCGGCACCTGCACGATCTCGCCGGTAAAGCGCGCGAGCGCCGCTTCCACGGCCGCCCGGTCGCATTCGACGGCGCGCGTGTCGAGCACGTCGCCCTCCGCGTCGCCGGTGGTCGTGCGCACGCCGAGACGCATGGTCGCTTCGTAGGTCTTGTCCGCTTCCAGCAAGTCCTGCGAGAACTTCGTCGCCTCGCCGAAGCACAGCGGCAACAGGCCCGAGGCCAGCGGATCGAGCGTGCCGGTATGGCCGGCCTTCTTCGCGAGAAGCAGACGCTTCGCGCGAATCAGGGCATCGTTGCTCGACAGGCCGACCGGCTTGTCGAGCAGGAGGACGCCGTCCAGCGCGCGCCGCGGCACGCGTGGACGCTGGGGAGCTGCAGTCGTCATAGGGCGCGCGCGCTCAATCGTCCTTCGCGGGCGCGTCGGCTTCGTCGTCGTCCTTCGCGCGCGTCGAGTTGGCTTCCTTGATCAGGCGCGACATTTCCACGGCCTTCTCGATCGTCTGGTCGTAATGGAAATGCAGCGTCGGCACCGTATGAATGTGCAGGCGCTTGAACAGCAGGTTGTGCAGGTGGCCCGACGCATGGTTCAGCGCTTCCTGCGTCTTGTCCGGATCGCCGGTGAGCGCCGTGAAATAGACCTTCGCGTGCGCGTAGTCCGGCGTGAGTTCCACGCTCTGGATGGTCACGATGCCGATGCGCGGGTCCTTGACCTCGCGCATGATGAGTTCGGACAGATCGCGCTGAATCTGGTCGGCAATCTGAACGTTGCGATTGGGGGAAGTACGTTTCCTGGACATGATCGATCCGTGATCCGTTTATCAGGATAAAGCGGCGCGCCGTTGGCACGCCACCATGAAAATGGGCGGGACAGGCCCAAGCCTGCCCCGCCCCATGAGCCGATACGCGACGATTACAGCGTCCGTGCGACTTCGGTCACTTCGAAGACTTCGAACTGGTCGCCTTCGATGATGTCGTTGAAGTTCTTCACCGACATACCGCACTCGAAGCCTTGCTTGACTTCCTTCACGTCGTCCTTGAAGCGCTTCAGCGATTCGAGTTCGCCCGTGAAGATCACGACGTTGTTGCGCAGCACGCGAACCGACGACGAGCGCTTGACGATACCGTCGGTGACCATACAGCCGGCAACCGTACCGACCTTCGGCACCTTGAACACCTGGCGCACCTCGACCATGCCCGTCACGACTTCGCGCTTCTCCGGCGCCAGCATGCCCGACATCGCGGCCTTCACCTCATCCACTGCGTCGTAGATGATGTTGTAGTAGCGGATGTCGATACCGTTCGCCTCGGCCAGCTTGCGCGCCTGTGCATCCGCACGCGTGTTGAAGCCGATGATGACCGCCTTCGATGCCGTTGCCAGGTTGACGTCGTTCTCGCTGATGCCGCCCACCGCGCTGTGCACGATCTGCACGCGCACTTCGTCGGTCGACAGCTTGAGCAGCGACTGCACGAGCGCTTCCTGCGAGCCCTGCACGTCCGCCTTGATGATGAGCGGCAGGTTCTGCACTTCGCCTTCGCCCATCTGCTCGAGCATGCTTTCCAGCTTCGCGGCCTGCTGCTTCGCCAGCTTGACGTCGCGGAACTTGCCCTGACGGAACAGCGCGATTTCGCGCGCCTTGCGTTCGTCCGGCAGCACGATCACTTCCTCGCCCGCACCCGGCACTTCCGACAGACCCTGGATTTCGACCGGGATCGACGGGCCGGCTTCCTTCGTCGGCTTGCCGTTCTCGTCGAGCATCGCGCGCACGCGGCCATAGGCCGTGCCTGCCAGCACGATGTCGCCGCGGTTCAGCGTACCGGACTGCACCAGGATCGTCGCGACCGGGCCCTTGCCCTTGTCCAGCTTCGCTTCGATCACGATACCCTTGGCCGGCGCCTCGATCGGTGCCTTCAGCTCCAGCACTTCGGCCTGCAACAGCACGTTCTCGAGCAGGTCGTCGATACCGGCGCCCGTCTTGGCCGACACCGGCACGAACGGCGAATCGCCACCGTATTCTTCCGGCACGACGCCTTCGGCGACCAGTTCCTGCTTGACGCGGTCCGGGTTCGCTTCCGGCTTGTCGATCTTGTTGATCGCCACGACGATCGGCACGCCACCCGCCTTCGCGTGAGCGATGGCTTCCTTCGTCTGCGGCATCACGCCGTCGTCCGCCGCCACCACCAGCACCACGATGTCGGTCGCCTTCGCGCCGCGTGCACGCATTGCCGTGAACGCCTCGTGACCCGGCGTATCGAGGAACGTGATGACGCCGCGCGGCGTGTCGACGTGGTAAGCGCCGATGTGCTGCGTAATGCCGCCCGCTTCGCCCGCTGCAACCTTCGCGCGGCGGATGTGGTCGAGCAGCGAGGTCTTGCCGTGGTCGACGTGACCCATCACCGTGACGACCGGCGGACGCGGCAGTTGCTCCGCATCGGTACTGGTCTCGCCTTCGACGAGCAGTGCTTCCGGATCGTCCAGCTTCGCGGCAACCGCACGGTGGCCCAGTTCCTCGACGACGATCATCGCCGTTTCCTGGTCCAGCACCTGGTTGATCGTGACCATCTGGCCCATCTTCATCATCACCTTGATGACTTCCGAGGCCTTGATCGACATCTTGTGCGCGAGATCGGCAACCGAAACGGTTTCCGGCACGTGCACTTCACGCACGATCGGTTCGGTCGGTGCCTGGAACGACGATGCGCTGTCCTGGTGACGGCCACGACCCTTCGGGCCGCCGCGCCAGCCGCGGTCGACGCCGCCGCTCGAATCGCCGCGCGTCTTGATGCCGCGACGCTTGGCCGCGTCGTCCTGCCAGCCGCCCTTGCCGCCGCCCGGCTTCTTGTTGCGGTCGCCCGCGCCTGCCGGTGCCTGCGTCGTCGCCGGCGCTGCGCCGGCCGGCTTCTTCACGGCCGGACGTGCCTGCGCGCCTGCGCCTGCCGGCTTGGCCGGCTTGTGCAGCGTGCCCTTCGCTTCGGCCGGCTTCGGCGGTTCCACCGGCTTCGGCGGCTCGACTGCCTTGACCACGGCCTTGCGCGGCGTGTTCATCATTTCGCGGATCGCGCGTGCTTCGGCTTCTGCCGCCGCACGGCGCTTGCTGATCTCTTCCTGCTCGGCGCGCGCCTTGTCCGCCGCCTCGCGGGCAGCATCCTCGGCCTTCTTCGCCGCTTCGCGCTGGGCCGCACGTTCGGCGGCCGCGCGTGCTTCGTCCTGCGCGGACTGCGCACCGGCTGCTTCCTGCTGGGCCTCGGCGGCCTGCTGGGCAGCCGCCTGCTGCGCCGCTGCGGCTTCGGCCGCGGCACGCTTCGCCGCCGCTTCTTCCTCGGCACGACGGCGCTCGGCCTCGGCCGCTTCCTCGCGGGCACGGCGCTCGGCTTCCTCGCGCTCGAGGCGCTCCTGGCGCTCGCGCAGTTCCTGCGCCTGCTTCTCGAGCAGCTCGGCCTCGCGGCGCGCTTCTTCCTCGCGACGCTTCAGTTCCGCATCGTCGTCCGCTTCGGCGACCTGCGCCTGACCCTGCTCCGCACCCTCGGCCACGTCGTCGCGCTTGACGAACGTACGCTTCTTGCGGACCTCGACCTGAATGGTGCGAGCCTTGCCCGTCGCGTCAGACTGCTTGATCTCCGACGTATGCTTGCGGGTCAGCGTGATCTTGCGCTTGTCGCCGTCGGTTGCGCCATGCGACTTGCGCAAATGATCGAGCAGACGCGCCTTGTCCGCCTCGGACAGCGCATCGTCTTCACTCGCTTTCTGGACGCCCGCTGCCTGCAGCTGTTCGAGCAGCACACCAGCAGGCATTTTCAGTTCCGCGGCAAATTGGGCTACGTTGTTACTCGCCATTCATTCCTCTTAGTGCAAGGACCGATTCCTTGCGGTTAGCATCGGGTCAGGCCATACGGCCGCCATCAAATCAGTGCGCCATGGTCATTTCTCACTGGAACCAGTGTTCACGTGCTTTCATGATCAACGCCTTAGCGGCATCCTCTTCCATCCCGGTCATATCGACCAGTTCATCCACAGCCAGCTCGGCGAGATCGTCGCGCGTCTGCATGCCGTGTTCGGCCAGCTTCGCGAGCAACTCCGGCGTGATGCCGTCGAGGCCCTTCAAATCCAGCGCTGCGTTTTCGACCTTTTCTTCATTCGCGATCGCCATCGTCAACAGTGCGTCGCGTGCGCGATTGCGCAGCTCGTGCACGGTGTCCTCGTCGAACGCTTCGATTTCGAGCATTTCGTTGAGCGGCACGTAAGCGATCTCTTCGAGGCTCGTGAAGCCTTCGTCGATCAGGATGTCGGCAACTTCTTCATCGACGTCGAGACGCGCCATGAACAGCGAACGCAGTCGATCGCGCTCTTCACCCTGCTTCAGGGCGGATTCGTCCGGCGTCATGATGTTGATCTGCCAGCCGGTCAGTTCGCTGGCAAGGCGAACGTTCTGACCGCTGCGGCCGATCGCGACAGCCAGCTCGTTCTCGTCGACAACGACGTCCATCGAGTGCTTTTCTTCATCGACGACGATCGACTGGACGGCTGCCGGCGCGAGCGCGCCGATCACGAACTGGGCGGGATCCTCGGACCATAGCACGATGTCGATGTTTTCGCCACCGAGCTCGTTGCGCACGGCCTGCACGCGGGAGCCGCGGATACCGACGCAGGTGCCGATCGGATCGATCCGCTTGTCGTAGGCGATCACGCCGATCTTCGCACGCACGCCCGGATCGCGAGCGGCTGCCTTGATCTCGAGCAGGCCCTGCTCGATTTCCGGCACTTCCATCTCGAACAGCTTCATCAGGAACTCGGGCGCCGTGCGCGAGAGTTCGATCTGCGGGCCGCGCGCGGTGCGGTCGACCTTCGCGATGTACGCACGCACGCGGTCGCCCACGCGCAGGTTTTCCTTCGGGATCAGCTGGTCGCGGCGCAGCAGCGCTTCGACACGGCCCGATTCGACGATGAAGTTGCCCTTGTCGAGGCGCTTCACCGTACCCGTCATGATCTTTTCGCCACGCTCGAGGTAGTCGTTCAGGATCTGCTCGCGTTCGGCATCGCGCACCTTCTGCAGGATCACCTGCTTCGCGGCCTGCGCGCCGATACGGCCGAACTCGATCGACGGCACCGGCTCCTCGATGAACTCGCCGACTTCGACGTCGGGCTTCTGCTCACGTGCTTCGAACAGCAGGATCTCGCGATCCGGCTCCTGCAAGCCTGCCTCGTCGGGGACGACGAGCCAGCGACGGAAGGTTTCGTGCTCGCCGCTTTCGCGATCGATATGGACGCGGATTTCGGCGCCTTCGTCGAACAGCTTCTTGGAAGCGGAAGCGAGCGCGGCCTCGAGGGCGCCCAGCACCACATCCTTGTCGACGTTTTTCTCGCGCGCCAGCGCATCCACCAGCATCAACACTTCGCGACTCATTATTTGCGGCTCCTAAAGTCAACTTGCGGAATCAGGCGGGCTTTGTCGATATCGGCCAGCGTGAAATCCAGCATGGCCGCCTCGCCCTTCTTCCTCTCAAATTCCAAACCGATCGTTTCGCCATTCGGCGCGTGCAGAATGCCCCGGTACGTCTTGCGCCCGTCCAGCGGCTTTTTCAAGGTCACGGAAACTTCGCTGCCGGCGAAGCGCTCGAAGTCGGCCAGTTTCTTCAACGGGCGGTCGAGCCCCGGGGACGAGACTTCGAGCCGTTCGTAATCGATGTTTTCGACCGTCAAGACGTGCTGGAGCTGACGCGTGACCTTTTCGCAATCTTCGAGCGAGATGCCGGCAGGCTGATCGATATAGATGCAAAGCATGCCGCGCCCGGTGCGCTCGAGATCCACCAGCTCGTAGCCGAGCCCGGTGACCGTGGTTTCTATCAGTTCCGTCAGTTGCACAGTGTCCTCTCAGGTGTTCGCGCCCGCCGCTCGCGATTCACCCGCGGGCGCGCGCCTTAGCCGGCGCAGGAAGCGCTACCCGAGATGCCTAACCGTTTCAGCAAAAAAAAATGGGCGGAACGCCCATCTTCTTACTGGTGGTCGCACCTGAGCCGCACATTGAATCCGTACGCCCAGCGACTCCGCGATTATAGCGATTTTTGGCGCAAACGCCAAGCCAGCCGGTAAAAGCAGCGTCCAGCCCGCCTTTACCGACCAGAAATGCGAAACCGGACTGTCCGACCAGGCGGCACAATCCGGCAGCGCGATATATATACAGTCAAAAGCAAACCACGCAAGGCGAGGTACCGGCCCAATCGCACTCACGCCGATTTCGCCGGCACACCGGCGGCTTCACGCCGCCGTACGCCGGAAGCGCTCAGCGGCCGCGCGAGCGATTGCGCTGCGGACGCTGGCCACCGCGTGCGCCGCCACCGCTCCCACCGTTGCCAGCGCCTTCGGCGCGATTGCCGTTCGGGTTGCGGTTGCCACCACCCTTGCCGCCGCCACGCTTGCCGCCCGCGCCTTCGCGCTTGGGACCGGCGCCATACGACGCGCGATTGCCGTCGACATCGCGACCGCCACCCGAGCGATTACCATAGCCCGACGGCGAAACCGGCAAGCTGCCGTAGCCGCTCAGACCCGGCAGGCCCGGGGCGCCGCGTCGGCCGCCACCGCGACGCGGCTGGTCGAGCTGACCATGCGTCGTCAGCACCGGCTCGCGGCCGATGAAGCCCATCGACGTCTGCATCGGATCCGGCTGGCGGCGCTCGGCCGCCCCGCTACCACCGCGCTTGCCCTTTTCCTCGGACGGCGCCTTCAGGCCGACGGTCGCCATCAGCTTGCGCACCTGTGCCTCGTCGAGCTCTTCCCAACGACCGCGCTTCAGGCCGCGCGGCAGCGGGATCGGACCGTGGCGCGTACGGATCAGGCGGCTCACCATCAAGCCGGCCGCCTCGAACATCCGGCGCACTTCGCGGTTGCGGCCTTCAGCCAACGCCACGTGATACCAGTGGTTCGTGCCTTCGCCGCCGCCGTCGCGGATGCGCAGGAAGTTCGCCGGGCCGTCATCGAGCTCGACGCCATGCAGCAGCTTCTGCCGCATCCCTTCGGACAGTTCGCCGACGACGCGCACCGCATACTCGCGCTCGACGCTGTAGCGCGGATGCATGAAGCGGTTCGCGAGATCGCCCGACGTCGTCAGCATCAGCAGACCTTCGGTGTTGAAGTCGAGGCGGCCCACCGCGAGCCATTTCGCCGTCTTCATCGGCGGCAGGCGATCGAACACCGACGGACGACCTTCCGGGTCCGCGTGGCTGACGATCTCGCCGGTCGGCTTGTGGTACAGCAGCACGCGCGGCGGCTTGTTCGGGAGCTTGCGCTTGACCGGCTTGCCGTTGATGCGAACCTGGTCGGTCGGCATGATGCGCTGGCCGATGTGCGCGGGCTCACCGTTCACCGACACGCGGCCGGCGACGATCAGCTCTTCCATTTCGCGGCGCGAACCCATGCCGGCTTCCGCGAGCACCTTGTGCAGCTTCGGCGCGTCGTCGTCCGGCGACAGCACGCGCTTGTTCGTCGGCTGGCTGCGGCCGCGGCGCAGCATCGGCGCACGTACGCCGCTGCCGCCCGCCGAGTTGTCCGCGTCGAATGCCGGCGACGTCACATAGGCGAACAGATCGTCCTGCGACGCTGCGTCCCCTTCGGCCTTCGCCGCGCCGCCCTCGGCCTTCGCCGAACCGCCGCGCCGCCCCTGACCGCCTTGCCCGCCCTGGGCACCCTTGGCCGCGCCTTCGCGCTTGCCGGCCGGCTTGCGGCCGCCCTTGGCCGCACCTTCCTTGCGCGGCGCGCGTGCGGGCTGCGCTTCCGCCACCTCGGCGGCCGGCTGCGCGTCCGCGCCTTCGGCGCCCTGCGACTCGCCATCGCCCTTCGACTTGGCCGCCGCGCGGCGACGCGCGATCAGGCTGCGCGGGCCGCGCCGCAGGCCGCGGCGGGGACGCTCGTCACCACCCGCGGCCGGAGCGTCCTGCTCCGGCGCATCGTCGGCACGCGCGGCCTGCACGGCAGGCGCGGACGATTCAATATCGTGGATATCAGTCAAAACAACCTCAAAATGTCAGGTCTCGCGCCCGGCTCGGGCGCGGCAAGAAGTCGGCCGCGATCAGGCGCGGCGCTGTTCGGGTTCTGCTTCGTCGTCCGGCAGCGCGTTGGCGCCGATGGGCGCGCTGGCACTGCGTACGGCATCGGCAAAGCTGTCGGACGTATCGTCCAGCAACTCGCCGTCCGCGGGACGGGAGCGTGAGGCGTCGGCCTGGCCAGCCTCGCCCGGCATGTCGCCGGCCGCTTCCGCTCCGTCTCCGGCAACCGCGTCGGCGGCCGGCTTGCGATCTTCCTCGTTCCATTCCGCGCGCAGCGGCTCGGGCTGCCCGCCGGCCGGCGCTGCTTCGGCGCCGTCCTGTTCCATCTGAACGCGATCAGCTTCCAGCGTATCGCGGTTCGGCATTTCCTGCGTCGACGCGACTTCCGTTGCGGTGCCGCCCGGCAATTCTTCCGGCTGCACGTGCGGCTCGGCGGCCGCCGCTTCGCCGGCTTCCGGCACCGCGTCCGCCGCCGGCGCATCGCCGTCGAAGTCCATCGCCTGCTGCGCGAGCAGCGCGGCCTCGATGTTCGCGGCCGGCTCCTCGAGCGCCGGCAGGTCGTCAAGCGCCTTCAGGCCGAGATCGTCGAGGAACTGCTTGGTCGTCGCGTACAGCGCCGGACGTCCCGGCACGTCGCGATGCCCGATCACCTCGATCCAGCCGCGATCCTCGAGCTGCTTGACCACCTGCGTATTGACCGTGACGCCGCGAATCTCTTCGATGTCGCCGCGCGTGACCGGTTGCCGATACGCAATGATCGCGAGCGTCTCGAGCACCGCGCGCGAATATTTCGGCGGCTTCTCGGGATGCAGTCGGTCCAGATAATGGCGCATCGCCGGCTTGCTCTGAAAGCGCCATCCGGTTGCCAGCGCCACCAGTTCGACACCGCGGCCGGACCAATCCTGTTTCAGATCTTCGAGCAACGTGCGGACCGTGTCAGCCGACACGCCGTCGGCAAAGAGCTTGCGCAAATCGCCGAGCTTCAGCGGTTCCTGCGCGCAGATCAAAGCAGTCTCGAGGACGATCTTCGCCTCTTGGGTATTCATGCAGCTAGGCCAGACCCTGTGGTCAAACGAACCGGATCAACAAACAGACGAAAGGAACGGAAGACGCGCTCGCCCGATTCTGATCGGTCATATTGATGGGAGCACGAACCGGGGGCGGCGAACCAACTTCAAGCCAGGCCCAAACCGGACGGAACAGCACGATTCAACGACGGAACCGCGTGACTGAGCGCCATCTTACGCAAAATTGCCCTGTGCGTAAAGATGAGCCGAACGGCCCGCCGCCCGCACGTCGCAGCCGCTCCGTCCCCGCTTCAACGCAGGCCCGCGCCGCGCGCGAGGAACGCCCGCAAGCGCTCGACGCCTGCATCGAGGCGCGCCGGATCGCACGCGTAGCACCAGCGCACGAACCCTTCCCCCTCCGGGCCGAACGCGCGCCCCGGCGCCAGCCCGAGCCCGGCCTCGCGCACCAGCGACGTGCAGAACGCGAGACTGTCGTCCGCGCCCGGCAAGCGCAGGAACAGGTACATCGCGCCCGGCGGAGGCGGGACGTCGACGCCCGGCAACGTGCGCAGCGCGGCGACCAGATGGTCCCTCGCGCCACGCAGCGCCGCGACGAACGACTGCACGAACGACTCGCCGTCGCGCAGCGCGACTTCGCCCGCGGCCTGGATGAAACCCGGCGCGCACGACGTGTTGTATTCGACCAGCTTCGACAGATCGCCCATGACCGACGCCGGCGCGACCAGCCATCCGAGCCGCCAGCCCGTCATCGCCCAGGCCTTCGAGAACGAATTCACGACGATGACCCGCTCGTCGCGCGACGCGACATCGAGGAACGAGGCCGCGCCGTCCGCACCGAACGCAAGCCGCTCGTACACCTCGTCGGCGACCACCCAGATGCCGTGGCGCCGGCAATGCGCGAGTACGGCCCGCTGGTCGTCGCGGGACATCGTCCAGCCGGTCGGATTGTTCGGCGAGTTGACGAACAGCATCCGCGTGCCGCGCGTCAGCGCCGCGAGCAGCCGGTCGACGTCGAGCTGCCAGCCCGCATCGCCATGGCGGAGCGGCACGCATTCGACCTGCGCGCCGAGGATCTTCGGAATTTCGACGAGGTTCGGCCAGAGCGGCGTGACCGCGACGACGCGATCGCCCGGACCGACCAGCAGCTGCGCGGCCAGCATCAGCGCGCTCACGCCCGAACTCGTCACGGCGATCGTATCGACCGCCGTCGCGCCGTGACGTGCGCTCACGTAGGCCGCAATCGCGTTGCGCAGCGGCACCGTGCCGAGGTTGTGCGTATAGAAGGTTGCGCCGTCGCGCAGCGCAGCGGCAGCCGCGTCGCGAATGAAGGCCGGCGTCACGCGATCGGATTCGCCGAACCAGAACGGCAGCACGTCGGGCACGCCGAAGCCGGCGTTCGCCACTTCCCTGATCAGCGACGGACGCAGCGCCTGGACTGCGCTGCGTGCCGCCGGCGCGCCCGTCGCCGGGCCGACTTCTGCGGAATGCGTCATCGAGAACCGCCACCGAGGAACACGATCCGCGTAGTGTACCGGCGTGCACGCCGGATCCGCACCCTCAGTCGAGGTCTTCCGCCCGCGCCGGCATCTGGCGCGCGAGCTCCCAGATCGCCTGCGCGGCGGGCGACAGCGACCGGTCGCGGCGGCGCACCAGCTCGACCGTGCGCTCGGTACGCGGCGTCAGCGGCCGCGCAACCAGCGTCGATCCGGCCGGCAGCGGCAGCGACAGCCACGGCTGCACGCTCACGCCGACGCCGGCCTCGACGAGCCCGAATACCGTCGCCGAATGCCCGAGCTCCTGCACGACCGTCGCATTCACCCGATGGGCGGCCAGCGCGGCGTCGATCAGCGGCCGGCTTCCGGAGGCATGGTCGAGCAATACGAGGCGCTCGCCGTCGAGCGCCGTCCACGGCACCTCGGCCCGCGCCGCGAGCGGATGATCGGCGCGCGCGACCAGGCAGAACGAGTCGGTCATCAACGGTTCGCACACGAGATCGGCAACGGTGAGCGGCCCGATGACCACGCCGAAATCGACCTCGCTCGACTTCACCTTGCGCAGCACATCGCTCTGCACGTCGTCGCGCAGGCCGAGCGTGACGAACGGGAACTGGCGCTCGCACGATGCGACGACGCGCGGCATCAGCCGGCACGCGATCGTCGGGCTCGCGGCGACGATCACGCGCCCGCGCCGCTGCTCGCCGATCTCGCGAATCTCGCGCAGCGTGTCGTCGAGATCGTCGAGCAGGCGGGACACGCTCGCGATCAGGTTGGCCCCGACGTCGGTCAACTGAACGTCGCGCGTCGTCCGGTCGATCAGCTTCAGTCCGAGCTCGGCCTCGAGTTCGCGCACGCAACGGCTGACCGCAGACTGCGTGAGCCCGATCTCGTCGCCCGCGCGACTGAAGCTCCGGAGCCGCGCAACCTCGATGAATACGCGAAGCTGGCGCAGCGTAACGTTCATCCCCTCACCTCATCAATCGTCGATACCGATGCGCGATTTTAATGCGCGAAATCGGCCTCGATGCACGAATCCGGCACCGGCCGCACATGTTTCGCTGCGGTGCAATATCCACGCAAACGCACGTGGCACGGGCGAATTGCACAAGATTGGTGATTGTCCCGATTTGCTGGCGGGTTATTTTGGCGTCTTATACGCCCCTAGCTGACTTAGCCGTTAGCCCGCTGCCAAGCGGCTCTCAAGGGAATCGCCTCCGACATGGCACACATCGTGCTTTACCTGACGCACAGGGCGCAGGTCAAGTCGGACGGAAGGCAGAAACGCCGCTGCCGGCCAACCGGACGCCCCCACCCGGCACTCGACGCTCGAGTGCTTGAAGAGTGCGCGGCGCAGGGCAGCGCACCGGAGTTAGCTTCGCTGAGGTGAGGACATGATGCTGTTCGACGATTTGAGAGATAACGAGTGGGCGCTGGTCGAAGGTCTGTTTTGCTCGGAGCCCGCACGGAGTGAACGGCGCGGCCGCCCTCGCGTGGAGGCCCGTTCGGTGGTGAATGCCGTGCTGTGGGTACTGTCGACGGGTGAAGGCTGGTCGAAGCTGCCGGGCCGCTATCCGTCGCCGCCGACCTGCCGCCGTCGCTTCGACGAATGGCAGGCAGACGGTACGCTCGCCGAAATCGTCAAGCGACTCGGCACGAGCGGCCGCCAGATCTCGCTGCGCGGGCGCATCGGTGCAAGCGCGGCGAAGCCGCCTGCGCCGCCGAGCCGCGACCGACTGCGCGGCGCCTTCTGGACCAACCCGGAATCCTGGCGCGCCCCCGTGAAGATGGCGTAACACATGCTCGATCGGGCGGCTTCGGCCGCCCGGTTTCTTTCAGCGCCGCGCGCCTTGCGCGGCGCCCGCGCTGCCATCGATTACCGCTGTCGTGCCGCGATACATCTATTTACGATTATTTACAGCAAGCCTGCACTCCCGCGCTTACCTTAGCGACATATCAACAAGCCGCGCCGATGGCTTGAAGGGAGCCCCGCCATGAAACCAATGTCACTGCTCGTCGCATGCGGCATTGTCATTTCATTGGCGCTGACCGCCCCCGCTCGCGCCGACGATCGCACGAAGCCGCCTCACCACCAGCAGGATCATCGGAACACCCTTCGCCAGCAACCGCCCGCCACGCCGCCCAACCGGCAGACCGTGCCGCGCGGCGATCTGCGCGGCGACATCGCCAGCAACGCGCGGGCGCGTATCGGCTCGCAGCCGTCAGACCTGCCGCGTCATCCGTAGTCCGCACGATTTCGTCAAAGAAAATTCCCGAATTCGGGAACTGCGCGACATGCGACGAGTCACATCCGTTGCCATGAGCACAGCGTGGCAACAGCAAAAGTATCCGGTACGCCCGTATCCTCGCGATACGGGCTTTTTTTTGGGGGTCGCCGGCGACGGCTCGAGGACAGGCGTGCGCCGCTACAGGCGGCTTTCGAGAATCGCCACGGCGCTCGCTTCGCTCAATGCGTAGTCGTCCATACGGCGATCGGTCCAGGAAAGTAATTTCTCATCGCGCTCGAGGCGCGCGCATTCGGCCCGACCACTATCGGTCAGCACCGCGATGTCGACCGGTGCATGGAAACCCGGTGCGGGAGCAACGGTCTTCTGCCTGACCGTGTCCATCAGCCCCAGCGACCGGAGATACTCGAACACGCCCGGGCGGCGCGCCCACGGTACCTGGCGGTACTGCACTCGTCTCAATGCGTCGAGCACCGCTTCGTTGGAATACGTGGCCATCTCGATTCTTTCTTAAAGTGCAGCGACAATGCGAAGCGGCGCGCCGGGCGGGAGCTCCGCCCGCCGATACCGCCACCGATTCTGGAAGCCGACGTTCGGCGTCGCGTCAGGGCCGGATCGTCAGCCGTCCATAAAAAGACACCATACCCCAATCAAATTGATTCTGTTCGATTCATTTGTACTTCTCTTCATCGGTTTCATGCTCTGCCGCAAGCGGCGGCGACTCATCGCGATCGCGAGCGTCGCGCTGTTCTGGCTGCTCGCGACGGGCTGGCTCGCCGCACCGCTCATCGCGTGGACCGAGGCGGGCGTGACACCGGTCGAGCGCCCCGACATGCACGGCCGGACCACGCTGATCATCATCGGCATCGGCACGCGGCGCAGCGATACCGGCCTGCGGCCGCCTCCCGACGGGGAAGCACGCATCCGCACGACCGCGGCGCTCTACCGCACGTGCCGGCAGCAGGCCACCCGCTGCACCGTGGTGATGTCGGGCGGCGACCCGCAACATCACGGCGAAACCGAAGCGGCCGTCTACGGGCGCCGGCTGGTCGCCGAGGGCGTCGCTCCCGACGACCTGATTCTCGAGCCGAACAGCCGTACCACCTACGAAAATGCGAAATTCACTGCATCTATACTACGCTCACAACATGACGACACGCGCATTCTCGTCGCGTCGTCCTACCAGATGCGCCGCGCATTACTCGATTTCCGCCGCTTCGACATCGATCCGCAGCCTGTTTATTCGAACCGCCGGCACGCGCAGATGGGCTGGCTGCCCCGCTGGCACAACCTGGAAGACGCGAACCAGGCATTGCACGAGCTGATCGGCATCGCGCAGTTCCACGTCTACCGATGGCTCGGCTGGTTTTGATGACGACGCGCGCACCGGCGGCGAAAACGACCGTTCCGCCCAGGATGGCATGCGCATGACGGAATGCACGAAGTGTTGCGCGACTTCAACGGGGCCTTGCGCTGCACTGCGATCCGATGCACATTGATCCGTCACTTTTGTTACACTCGACACGCACTCGATTGCAGTCGCCAGACAAAACGGCAACATTCGGGTTCATCACCACTTAGCGGAGGTAAAGCAATGAAGAAGACGTCCCTGGCTATTCTGGTCGCGATGTCGGCGCTGACTGGCGCAGCGTATGCGCAAGAGAGCACGCAAATCCAGACCATCACCGATCCGGCCAAGATCGCCGAGATCGAGCAGCGCGCACAGGCACTGCAACAGCAGCAAGCAGCCGAGGCTGCTCAGCCGGCGATGAACGAAGAGCATCACGGCAAGAAGGCTGCTCACCACAAGGCAGCGAAGAAGGCTGGCAAGAAGGCCGCCAAGGCCGCTCCGGCAGACGCTGCCAGCCAGTAAGTTCGGCGGCACCGCACACGCGAAAAGCCGAATCCGGGCAACCGGGTTCGGCTTTTTTGGTTGCGGCGCCTGCGCGCTGTGCTAAAGTCGCGCACCGAAATTTTCCACCCGTGCGCACCCCGGTGCGGAGGACAGCATGAGCAACATTCAACTCGACATCGAGTGGACCGAAGCAGCCACTCGCAAGATCAAGCAACTGATGCCGCGCGGCTCGGAAGACGCCTTCCTCGCGCTGCCGCCGATCGAGTGCCTGCCGATGGAGGGCGACGTGCTTTTCCTCGGCCCGCAAGGCAAGCAGCAGCCGTTCATCGTCGCCGAACGCCAGTATCACCATGACGGCGATGCCGACTGGACGATCATCCTGATTCTCGACGTACCCAGCGCGTCGCATTGACGCGTCGCGGCGGCCGGCAACGCGTCCGGCCGCACCGCCCCGCTCACACGCGCTTCGACGGCATGCGCATCCCGGGCCGATCGGCCCCGCCCGCGGCCACTACGCGATAAGTTTGAATGTGCGCGGAACGCGCATGCACGGCCAACGCGGCCTCGCTCTCCCTGCGCGCGACGAATACCCCCACTCGAAAAAGATTGCGAATCAGCGCCTCCGCACCAGCCGGATCGGCATGCCCTCGCATTGCGGCCCCACCAAAAAAATTGCCCGCGCTTCATTTGAAGCGCGGGCGAAACCGTCGCCCTACGAGGATAGGCGACGGGGCCATCGAGATCCGCGCACCGCACGGATCATCATCGGTTGCACCGGCGCTCCCAGCGCCGGCATCTGAAGACGTCGAAACCGTTGGTCGGGCGCTCGCGACGCCTGCCCAGTCTCTGACGCCATCCTCCCTGTCCTAACGATTCAAACTTATAAAGCAGTTTGCGTGCCAGATGCGTTTTCGAAAACACGCCATTGATTCATAAGGATATTTTCCACGACCATGACGATGTGACACCTGCTCTGCCGCCGTAACGCGCGGATGTTACGTAACGTCACGAGGCGGGACCGAACGCCCCACACACGCCGGCGTCGGCGCCGCGCGACCATGAAAAAAACCCGCCGGAAGGCGGGCTTTTTCGAAGAGCGGGGTCGTACCGCGATCAGCGCAGCTGATTCACGAGCAGCCCCATGATCTGCCGGGCCGGCGACGACGTATCGATCGCGCCCGAATCGTCGACGACTGCCACACGCGTCTGGTCGGGCGTCAGCGCCTTCACGTTGACGCGATACTGCTTCGCCTGCTTTTCCTTCTTGCCGTGGAACAGCTGGCTCCAGAAGCCCTGCTCGGCCGCGCTCAGATCCTTCGGATCGACATAACGCACGAAATACAGACCCTTCGAGCGATCGCGATCGTCGACCGTGAAGTTCGCGCGATCGAGTGCGAGGCCGATATGCAGCCACGACCGGTCGTACGGCTCGCCGAGCGTGACTTCGGACGGCACCGTGCTCGAGTCGACGTCGTTCGCTTGCGACGACGCACGCGCGACGTTCTGCGCAGCGATCGCCGCCGCGGCAGCCTTCGATGCGTCGGTATCCGCCTTCTTGTCCTTCGGCACCGTGTTGTCGTTGATGTTCGCGACCGGCGGCTCGCCGTTCTTCGCACGCTGCTCGTTCTGCGCGAGCACCGCCATCAGCCGCTTCAGGTATTCCGTCTCGAGCGCCGGATCGTTCGGCTTCGCTTCCCACTTGCTCGAATCGTTGTTCGCGCCGGTGATCGCCTCACGCATGCCCTTCTGGCTGATGAACACATAGGTGCCGCCGCTCGGCGCCGAATCGAGGCGCGTGCGGTACTTGTTGCGCTCGGCCGTCACGTACGAATTGCCCATCGCCTTCGAGATCACGCTGCGGATCAGACCGTCGTTGATCTGCGGATGGGTTTCGTTCCAGTCGGTTTCCATCACGCCCTTGTCGCGCTGGTCGACGACGAGCAGAAAGCCCTGCTCCTGCCAGAAGCGGCGAACTTGCGGCCAGATGTCGGCGGGCTTCTTGCCGTCGATCACGAGCCAGCTCTCGGTGCCGTCGCGCTGGATATGCATGCCTGCCACGGCGGGCGCGACGGTGTCCGCCGCGGGTGCCGTGTGCTGGACCTGCTGAAGCGCGGACAGGGAAGTCGCGCCGCCCTGTGGCGGCAGCGAACGCTGATCGGCCGTCTCGTCGAGCATGTTGGGCGGCACTGCGAGCGACGCTTCCTTCGATTTCGAATCGCTCTTGTAGTCCACTTTCGTGGGCGACGACGTACCGCAACCGGCGACGAGCGCGCCGGTGGCGAGCACTGCAGCGAACCGCATGGTAAGACGAAGATCAGTCATGTTCGGGGAATCCTCTTCCGCTAAATCACGGCGCTTTCCGTGGATCAACCTTGCATTTTACCGGGGCCGCGCCGGGATGTGCAAAAAAGCGACGCGCAAGAAAAAACCCGCGTCAGCCTGAACTGACGCGGGTTCTTTGTCTGGTCGGGGCGAGAGGATTTGAACCTCCGACCACCTGCACCCCATGCAGGTACGCTACCAGGCTGCGCTACGCCCCGAAAGAAAAAAATTATAACAGACAGTTGGCCGGTTTAGAACGGGTCGCATGCATTTTGTGCATGTTCCTGCGAAATTTTTTTACGGCATGACGTAACGAAACAAGACGTCTTCGATGCGAGCGGCAAGGCGCATGGCCGTCGCGCCCACGCGCCGGCCATGCGCCTTGCCTGAGCTCACCGCCTGCGCGCGACACAGATGACCGTGAGGCCCGCCACCCGGTTGAACCGGAACATCGGCAACTCCGCCCGGCAGATCAGCTTGAGCAGACCGTTGACGACCGGATGGTGCCGGCGCAATTGCGACGCCGGTTCGCGCGGCTGCCGGCGCGCCCGCTCGCTCAGTCGCAATGCCGCCGCGAGCGGAAACGTGAGGCCGAAGTAGTATGCGCCGCGCTCGACCTCCAGCCCCGCACGACGCGCGACGTCCTCGAGGCCGGCGAGCGTATACCGGCGCTTGTGCTCGAGAAAATCGTCATGCGCGCTCCAGAGGAACTGAAACGCGGGCACCGTGATCAGGAAGCGGCTGCCCTTCGGCGCGCCCGCCACGTAGCGGGCAAGCAACCCGACATCGTCGTCGACGTGCTCGAGGACATCCATCAGCAGCACCAGATCGGCATCGAATCGATCGACGGCGCGGCGAAAATGGACGGGCTTGCCGGCCGCCTCCCCGTCAGTATCGTCGGCGTAGCTCGTATCGACACACCATGCTTCCATCGCCTGCGTACGCTCGAGCAGATGTTTGGAAAAAAAGCCCGAGCCGGCACCGACGTCGAGTATCCGGTTCGCGTCCGACGCGCCCAGAAACCGACGGATCGCGCTCGCCTTCGACGCGTAGTACCAGTGATCGCCTACATCCGCTCCCAATACGTCGAGCTCCTTCAGATCCATGACGCCTCCCCCGTGTCGGCCACCATGCTTGATCCATCAAGCCTCTGACGCCGATCTTACCGCGCCGCGACCGTCGCACGTACGGCAAGTTGCGCGATTCGCTCGGGCAGCCTGCGTCGCGCCCTAGTCGAAAAGGACGATGGCCGTTCCGCCGCGGATCGCTACCGTGCGCTTACCCGGCGCGAGATCGACGCGCACGGCGCATCGTCCGACTGCATGCCGATCGATATCGCACGGCTCCGCTTTGCCGCGCTGCACGGCTCGCCCGCAGCGGGTTCGGTCGCAACCGCGGTCGCGACGTCCTGTCACCGTCTCAGACAAAGGCCAGTGAATGATTCAGAAAAACAAAATTTCCCGTCGACACTTTCTCCGGCTGGGTGCCGGCACGCTCGGTATCGCGCTGGGAGGCGCGTCGCTTCTGTCCGCGTGCGGCGGCGACTCGATCGCGGTCGCCCCCGTCACGACACCCAGGCTCGGTTCGGCAGCGAACTTTCGTGACACCGCGGGACCGGACGGAACGGGCTATGCCACCGCGAGCGGCGCAGCGATGAAGAAAGGCGTGATCTACCGGTCGTCCGCGCTCACGTTGTCCGCGGCCGACCTCGCAACGGTCGATGCGCTCGGCATCACGCAGGTGTGCGACCTGCGCACGACCGCCGAGATCCACGCGCAGCCGGACGTGCGATTGGCCGGCGCCACCTGGCAGAACCTGAACGTGCTCGGCGTCGCCGGTCTCGGCCCGCTTCCGACGAGTGGCGCGACTGCCGCGGCCTTCATGCAAGCCATGTATCGGGCGTTCGTGACGTCGGAAACGGCACGGACCAGTTACCACGCGCTATTCGCGGGCTTTGCCGCATCCGGCGGCAACCTGGTCTTCCACTGCACGGCCGGCAAGGATCGCACCGGCTGGGCGACGGCCATTCTGCACACGATCCTCGGCGTCCCGCAGCAGACGATTCTTGCCGACTATCTGCTGACCAACGTCTACAGCGCGTCGGAAATCGCCGCCTATGTCGCGCAGGCGCAGAAGAACGGCGGGCAGGATGCGGCCGACATGATGGCCGCGCTGCAAAGCGCGCAAGCCGCCTACCTGCAGGCGGCGTTCGATCAAGTCGCCGCGTCGTATGGCTCGATGACGTCGTACATCGACAACGGCCTGCAGCTGGACCAGGCGACGCAGAATGCAATCCGGCGGCGCATGCTGGTCTAATCGGTCGTTCAGGCCGATAACGCTGGCGCGTCCGCGCCTCCTGCCGCCCGCACCCGGAATCGGACACGGCCTTCAGCCGGCACGGAAACCCGCGTCAGCCAACGCCGACGCCGGGTTTGCCGATCCGGCGCGGTGCGCGCCGCCCGCCTCGCCCCCAAAACCAAACGACCGTTTGATCTTGCCGCCCCGCCGCCGCGAATCCATTGCCCTGCCGCCCGCGGACCGGCCTTGCCCGGACGCCCGCTGTTTGGTGACGCCGCTCTAGCGCGCTATGCCACACTGCACGGCATCGACGTCCGCGCCGTGCATCGGCCGCGCGCCCTCGTCGATCACGACAAGACATGGAGACAGACGATGCGGAATGCGGTCCGGCGCGGCCATCGCACGCCTTTGGCAATTCTCGACTGGATGGCCGGCCCGCAACGCGCGGCCGCGTCGGCTTCACACGGTACCTCTCGCGCACTCGGCTGCGGCATGCTTGTGCTCGCACTGCTCTGCGCCGGCTGTGCGGAACCGGCCGCGCAGCGCGACGGCAACGCGTCGGTCGCAGCGACGAAGATCGAGCGCGCCAAAGCCGAACGCCTCGCCCACGAACAGCAGATCGCCCGCACCGTGCCGTCGCTCGCGTCGATCAGCCTCACGCAACCGCGCCCGTTCACGCTGCGCGACTCCGGCCAGAACGGTGCGATGACGTTTCTGCGCGACGTCGATTTCCGCATCGTCGACAACCTCGGCTTCTTCGTCCATCAACTGTCCGCGACACTCGTGCCGACGCAGGCCGGCGCACCGATCGTGTTCGACGATCCGACGAGCTTCGAGATCGACGTGCACGAAGGCGCGGTCACGCTCGACAACACGAAGCTGACCGCACTCTTCAACACCTACATTTTCGGTTACCGCAACGCGCCGCTGCGCAAGCTCACCGTATCGGCCGGCGAAGGCGTGATCCATCTGGAGGGCGAGATGCAGCGTGACGGCTGGGTGCCGTTCTCGCTGACCGGCACGCTCGCGATCCGCGACGGCAGCCAGCTCGTGTTCCACCCGAGCGGCGTGCGCGTGTCGGGCATCAACGCGCAGCCGGTGATGCGCGCGGCCAACGTGAAGATGGCCGACCTGCTGAAGGTCGAGACACCGATCGCACGGCTCGCCGGCGACGACCTCGTGATGTCGGTCGACAAGCTGATGCCGCCGCCGCGGCTGAAGATCAGGATCACCGCGCTGCGCGTGACGCCGGCCGGCCTCGACCTGACGCTCGACGACGGCTCGCACGCCGGCTTCGCGCTGCCCGCGAACGCGCCGCGACAGGCGATGGTCATCCGCGGCGGCGACGTAAAGTTCATGCGCTCGATGCCGATGAACGCCGACATCCTGATCGGCCCGGTCGATTCGACGAAGCGCGACCAGAACTTCGTGTTCGACCTGTATCACTATCGCGATCAGGTATCGGCCGGCTATTTCAATTTCGACGAAAACGGCGCGATGGCGATCCGGATGCCGTCGTACGCAGGCCCCGCGAGCGGCGCCGCGCTCGGCAACGCGGCCGCTCGCCTGAACGACAGCTTCCTCGCCGCGCAGCAGAATGCGTTGCGCGACTCGCGCCAGCACTGGGAAGCGTTTGCGCTCGCGGCCAGCGCGCCGCAACCCGGCATGCAGAAAGTCGCGATGCGACGTTCGTCGACCACCCCGTTCAACGAACGGCACGTGTCGAACCGCCACCCGACGATCCACCTGCACAACGTCGACTTCAACCTGTCCGGCGACATCGGCTTCCACGTCGAGGATCTCGACGTCCAGCTCATCGCGAAACGCCCCGGCGAACCGGTCGACCTCGACGATCCGAACCAGTACGACATCCGCATTCTCGGCGGGACGGTCGTCGAATCGTGGAAGGCGATGTCGGCGCTCTTCAACCACTACCTGCTCGACTATTCGCCGCGCTCGCTGAACGACCTGCAGTTGAGCGCGGATGGCCAGGACCTGCGCGTCCAGGGCGGCATCAAGCTGTGGAATCACGTGCCCGGCGTGTGGCTGCCGACCGACATGAAGGGCTCGCTTTCGGTGCTCGACGACCGGCACCTCGCGTTCAAGCCGGCGCAGGTATCGGTGCTCGGCATCCCGCAAGCGAAGCTGCTGCGCTCGCTCGGCATCGAGCTCGCGTCGCTGACGCCGCTGCAGCGCCGCGGCGCGGAACTGCGCGGCGACACGCTCGTGCTCGACCAGTACACCGTGTTCCCGCCGCCCGTGCTGAACGGCAAGCTCGGCCAGGCGACGGTCGAACGCGACGGACTGCGCCTCACGTTCCGACGCGCCGTCGACGCACCCATGCCGAAGCGGCCGCAGATCGACGCGCAGAGTTACATGTGGATGGAAGGCGGCGACATGAAAATGTTCAACGTGCTCGAACTGAACGTGCGCGCGCTGATCCGGAACTCGGCCGAGGCCGGCCCGATGCGCTTCGACCTGTACGGCTACCGCAGCCAGGTTGCGCAAGGCTCGGTGCGCATGCTGCCGGACGGCACGCTGGTCGTCGACATGGGCAAGCCGAACCCGCTCGCATCGCGCTGACATCGCGGGCCCGCATGCATGAAAAAGCCCGGTGGCGCGTCGCCAACCGGGCTTTGTTCTGATTCGGGCGTCGCGCTCAGTCGTGCTTCAGTCCGTCGATCACGTCGAGGAGCGCCTGCCGCAATGCGATCACGTCGACCGTCGCACCCGGCTTGGCCGATGCACGCGCATCGGCGGCCGGCACGTCGGGCTCGACCGGTGCCGCGGCAGCGCGTTCGCCGCCCGGCGAATCGAGCCGGTTGCGCGCCCCGTTGATCGTGAACCCCTGTTCGTACAGCAACTCGCGAATCCGTCGGATCAGCAGCACTTCGTGGTGCTGGTAATACCGGCGATTGCCACGCCGCTTCACCGGCCGCAACTGCGTGAATTCCTGTTCCCAGTAACGCAGCACGTGCGGCTTGACCCCGCACAGTTCGCTGACTTCACCGATCGTGAAATAGCGCTTCGCGGGAATCGGAGGCAAGACGACTTTCTCAACCGTGGTGGTCATCGTCGGTTAACCGTCGGTAAAGGGTGCGCGGCGGCCGCGCGGAGACGTCGGCGCGGGGGCGTTACTCCGCGCCGTTTTCGACCAGCGCCTTCAGCTTCTGGCTCGCGTGGAAGGTTACCACCCGGCGGGCCGCGATCGGAATCGCCTCGCCCGTCTTCGGATTGCGGCCCGGACGCTGCGGCTTGTCGCGCAGCTGGAAGTTGCCGAACCCCGACAGCTTGACGCTTTCGCCGTTTTCGAGCGCATCGCGAATCACCTCGAAAAACGCCTCGACCATGTCCTTCGCTTCACGCTTGTTCAGCCCGACGCTGTCGAACAGCAGCTCCGCCAGTTCCGCTTTCGTCAGCGTCGGCGTCTCGGTGGACGCCGGCGCCGAAGCGTCGCGGTTCATGGCGCTGCGTTGCGCCGTCAGGAGGGCTTCGAATTCACTCGAGGTCATGTCGTTCATATCTGCCATACAGCGCGTTAAACCAAAACTTACGATGGGGAAAAGCCACCCGCGAACGGGCGGCCCTTCTCCTTAGCCGCGCAGGCGCGCACCGACGCGAGCCATCCGCTCGACCAGCGTCTGGATCGCCTGATCGACGACCTCGTCCTGTAGCGTGCCAGCCGCGTCCTGCAGCGTCACGCGGAAGGCAAGGCTCTTCTCGTGCGCGGCAAGACCACCGGAAGTATTTGATTTTGCACGAAATTCGTCGAAGAGTACAACCTTCTGAACGAATCGGCAGGCGTCTTCGGCCAGCGCCTTCTTCATTTCGTCGAAAAGTGCCTGAACCTCGACCGCCTGATCGACCACAACAGCGATATCGCGCCGTACCGGCGGGAATTTCGACACGTCGGTCGGTGCCGGCAGCGCACGCGCGATCAGCGCATCCGCGTCGATTTCGAACATCACCGGCGCGTGCGGCAGCTCGTACTTCTGCATCAGGCGCGGATGCAGCTCGCCGATCCAGCCGACCGCGCGGCCGTCGACTTCGATGCGTGCGCTGCGGCCCGGATGGAGCGCCGGATGTTCGGCCTTCACGAAGCGCGCGGCGGCCGGCGCGAGCAGCGCCTCGAGATCGCCCTTCACGTCGAAGAAATCGACCGCGCGGGTCGCGACGCCCCACTGCTCGTCGACCGCCGGGCCGTACGCGAGCGCGCCGACACGCTTCGGCTGCGTGTAGCCTTCGACGGTCAGCTCGCCGGCCTTCACCGACGGATCGGCGAGGAACACGCGGCCCGTCTCGAACACGCGCACACGATCCGCGCGACGGTTCAGGTTGTGGCGCAGCACCGAGATCAGGCTGCCGAACAGCGTCGTGCGCATCACCGACAGCTGGCTCGCGATCGGGTTAAGCAGGCGGATCGGGTTGTCGTTGCCGGCGAAATCGTGCTCCCACTCCGCGTCGACGAAGCTGAAATTGACCGTTTCCGCATAGTCGCGCGCCGCGAGCGCGTGACGGATGTCGTGGATCGAACGCCGCGTCTCGTTGGTCGCACGCATCTCGCTCGTCGCGACCGGCGGACGCGCCGGAATCTTCTCGAAGCCGTAGATACGCGCGACTTCCTCGATCAGGTCTTCCTCGATCTCGATGTCGAAGCGGTGCGACGGCGGCGTGACCAGGAATGCGTCGTCGTCACGCTCGAACGGCAGGCGCAGCCGCGTGAAGATGTCCGCGATCTCGTCGGCGTCGATCTTCACGCCGATGATGCGGTTCGCGCGCGACACGCGCATCTTCACCGGCGCGCGCTGCGGCAGGTTCACGGCCTGGTCGTCGACCGGGCCGGCCTTGCCGCCGCAGATCTCGAGAATCAGTTGCGTGATGCGCTCGACGTGTTCGACGGTCGTCGCGTAGTCGACGCCGCGCTCGAAGCGATGGGCCGCATCGGTCGAGAAGTTGTACTTGCGCGCGCGGCCACGGATGCTGTCCGGCCACCAGAACGCGGCTTCCAGGTAGATGTTGGTCGTGTCGAGCGTGACGGCCGTGCTGTCGCCGCCCATGATGCCCGCGAGACTTTCGACCTGGCGGTCGTCGGCAATCACGCCGACCGTTTCGTCGAGTTCGACCGTGTTGCCGTTCAGCAGCTTCAGCGACTCGCCGCGCTTGCCCCAGCGCACTTCGATGCCGCCGTGGATCTTGTCCAGGTCGAACACGTGCGACGGACGGCCGAGCTCGAACATCACGTAGTTCGAGATGTCGACGAGCGCCGACACGCTGCGCTGGCCCGAACGCTCGAGGCGCTCGACCATCCATTGCGGCGTCTTCGCATGCGCGTTCACGCCACGGATCACGCGACCCGAGAAGCGGCCGCACAGATCGGGCGCGGCGATGCGCACGGGCAGCGTTTCGTCGAGCTCGACGCGCGCCGGACGGATATCGACCGGCGTCAGCGGCGCGCCGGTGATCGCGGCCGTCTCGCGCGCGATGCCGAACACCGACAGGCAGTCGGCCTTGTTCGGCGTCAGCTTGATTTCGAAGATCGTGTCGTCGAGATTGAGCGTGTCGCGGATATCCTGGCCGACCGGCGTATCTTCCGGCAGGATCAGCAGGCCGCCGTGATCCTCGGACAGCTTCAGCTCGCGCGCCGAGCACAGCATCCCCTGGCTCTCCACACCGCGCAGCTTCGACAGCTTGATCGCGAACGGCTTGCCGCCCTCTTCTGCCGGCGGCAGTTCCGCGCCGACCAGCGCGACCGGCACCTTGATGCCGGGCGCCACGTTCGGTGCGCCGCACACGATATTCAGCGTCGCGCCGGTGCCGGCGTCGACCTGGCAGACATTGAGCTTGTCCGCATCCGGATGCTTGACGACTTCCAGCACGCGGCCGACGACGATCTTCGACGTCGGCGGCGCAGCCTTGCTCAGCGATTCGACTTCGAGCCCCGCCATCGTCAGCGCGTGCGACAGTTCGTCGGTCGTCAGCTGCGGGTCGACAAAGGTTCTCAACCAGGATTCAGGGAATTGCATGGATGTCTACGTTCGAAACAGGTTAGATCGGCGCCCGGCCCCCGGCGGAAACGACCGGCGGGGCATGCGCGGGCACATGTCGGCGCGGCGCGTGCGTTAGGCGAACTGGCGCAGGAAACGCAGATCGTTCTCGAAGAACAGCCGGAGATCCTGCACGCCGTAGCGCAGCATCGTCAGGCGCTCGAGGCCGCTGCCGAACGCAAAGCCGATATAGCGCTCGGGATCGAGGCCCATGTTGCGGATCACGGTCGGATGCACCTGCCCCGAGCCCGAGATCTCGAGCCATTTGCCGGCGTTCTTGCCGTGCTCGAACATCATGTCGATCTCGGCCGACGGTTCCGTGAACGGGAAGTACGACGGACGGAAGCGCACGAGGATGTCGTCGCGCTCGAAAAATTTCTTCAGGAAGTCGCTATAGACGCCCTTGAGGTCGGCGAAGCTGATGTTTTCGTCGATCCACAGCCCCTCGACCTGATTGAACATCGGCGAGTGGGTCGCATCGCTGTCGACGCGATACGTGCGGCCCGGTGCGATCACCTTGATCGGCGGGCGGTTCATGCGCGCGTAACGCACCTGCATCGGGCTCGTGTGCGTGCGCAGCAGCAACTGGCGGCCGTCGGCGTCCTTGCCTTCGACGTAGAAGGTGTCCTGCATCGAACGCGCCGGATGGTTCTCCGGACTGTTCAGCGACGTGAAGTTGTACCAGTCGGTCTCGATTTCGGGACCGTCGGCCACGTCGAAGCCGATCGAGCGGAAAATCTGTTCGACGCGCTCCCACGTGCGCATCACGGGGTGCAGGCTGCCTGCACCGGCGCCGCGACCCGGCAGCGTGACGTCGATCGCTTCGGCGGCGAGACGCTGGTTCAAGAGTGCATCGGCGAGCGCCTGGCGGCGTGCGGTCAGCGCGGCTTCCACCTGCTGCTTCGCGACGTTGATGCGCGCGCCTTCGGTCTTGCGTGCTTCGGGATCGAGCTTGCCGAGGCCCTTGAGCAACTCGGTCAGCGCACCCGACTTGCCGAGAAATCGTGCTTTCTCGTTTTCGAGCGTGGTGATGTCGGCAGCCTGTTCGAAGGACTGCTGCGCGTCGGCGACAATCTGGTCCAGATCCATAGATCCCATCATTTCCAACGTCATTCGGTCTTGGCGAGCAAAACTGCCCACCAAACAAAAAAGGGGCTCGGAAGAGCCCCGTTTTCGCTGCAGCGGCCGAGACTACCGGAACATCGCTGCAACTCACCACGCAGTGCTAATTTCGCAATTAGGCTGCAACGGCGGCTTTCACCTGCTTGACGATCGCAGCAAAAGCAGCCTTGTCGAACACCGCCATGTCGGCCAGGACCTTACGGTCGAGTTCGATCGACGCCTTCTTCAGGCCGTTGATGAACACGCTGTAGGTCATGTCGTGCTGGCGAACCGCCGCGTTGATACGCGTGATCCACAGTGCGCGGAACACACGCTTCTTGTTGCGGCGATCGCGGTACGCATACTGACCAGCGCGCATCACCGCCTGCTTGGCGATGCGGTAGACGTTATTGCGACGGCCGCGATAACCCTTGGCCAGGTTGATGATCTTCTTGTGGCGGGCCCGTGCGGTTACCCCACGTTTGACTCGAGGCATGTTTCTCTCCTTAGAGTATCAGTTGAGGGGTTACGCGAACGGCAGCATCGCGCGGACGGAGTTCAGATCGGAATCATGAACTGCCGTTGCGCCGCGCAGGTGACGCTTGTTCTTCGTGGTTTTCTTGGTCAGGATGTGACGCTTGAAGGCTTGACCGCGCTTGACGGTACCGCCCGGACGCACCACGAAGCGCTTTGCAGCACTCTTCTTGGTCTTCATCTTAGGCATGACGAACAACTCCAGTTTATTAGATGGCGATGGGTGTGCGGTTGGCTTGCGCCCTTGACCCGCCCTTCGAAACCCAGTCCACTTGTGTACGGCGAACTGCTTGCGCAACCGCCGTCATTGCTGGCGCGCCGCCCTGACCGGGCAACGCACCGAACCACTTTCGAACCTGCGCGACCGGCGCGCGGGTTCGTTACTTCTTTTTCTTCGGCGAGAGCACCATGATCATCTGGCGCCCTTCCATCTTCGGCATCTGCTCGACCTGGCCGACTTCCTCGAGATCCGTGCGCAGACGCTCGAGCATCCGCATACCGATCTCCTGGTGAGCCATTTCGCGGCCGCGGAAACGCAACGTGATCTTCGTCTTGTCGCCCTCTTCGAGGAAGCGCACGAGATTGCGGAGCTTGACGTTGTAGTCACCGTCATCGGTACCCGGGCGGAATTTGACTTCCTTCACCTGGATGACCTTCTGCTTCAGCTTCGCTTCGTGCTGCTTCTTCGATTCCTGGTACTTGAACTTGCCGTAATCCATCAGACGGCAAACCGGGGGAACCGCTTGCGGCGCGATTTCCACCAGGTCAACATCCAGTTCTTCCGATTTACGGAAAGCATCAGCGAGTTTTACGATACCGAGCGGTTCGTTCTCGAGCCCGACCAGACGCACTTCCGGCGCAGTGATTTCACCGTTGATGCGATGCGACGACTTATCAGTAGCGATGTTACGTTTCCTCTAAAAATTAAAAAAACGAGCCGCGCTGCCAGGGCGGTTACTTGAACGAGCGCAGGTCTTCCTGCAGACGCTCAACGAAGGCTTCGACCGGCATAACGCCAAGATCGACGCCGCCACGGGCACGCACGGCTACCGTTTGCGCATCACGCTCCTTATCGCCCACCACGAGGAGATAAGGCACCTTTTCCAGCGTGTGCTCGCGTATTTTATAGCTAATCTTCTCGTTGCGCAAATCGGCCGCCACTCTAACCCCTTGTTTTTGCAACGTTTGGGCCAGAGATTGTGCATATTCCGCCTGACTTTCGGCGATATTGAGCACAATTGCCTGGAACGGCGCGAGCCAGACCGGCATCGCGCCAGCGTGGTGCTCGATCAGAATGCCAAGGAATCGCTCCATCGAACCGACGATCGCACGGTGCAGCATCACGGGCCGGCGGCGGCTGTTGTCTTCCGCGACGTACTCGGCGCCGAGGCGCTCCGGCAGCACCATGTCGAGCTGCAGCGTGCCGCACTGCCACGAACGGCCGAGCGCATCCTTGATGTGGTATTCGATCTTCGGGCCATAGAACGCACCCTCGCCCGGCAGCTCTTCCCACGACAGGCCGCACGCCGTCAGCGCGTCGCGCAGGCCCTGCTCGGCGCGATCCCACGTTTCGTCCGTGCCGGCACGCTGGTCAGGACGCAGCGACAGCTTGATGTCGATGTGCTCGAACCCGAAATCCTTGTACACGCTCATCGCCAGCGTATTGAACGCGATCGACTCCGCGATGAACTGCTCTTCCGTACAGAAGATGTGCGCATCGTCCTGCACGAAGCCGCGCACGCGCATCAGGCCATGCAGCGCGCCCGATGCCTCGTTGCGATGGCACGAACCGAATTCCGCGTAGCGCAGCGGCAGATCGCGGTACGAGCGCAGGCCGTGCTTGAACACCTGGACGTGACCCGGACAGTTCATCGGCTTGATCGCGTAGTCGCGCTTCTCCGACTCCGTCGTGAACATGTTCTCGCGGTAGTTCTGCCAGTGGCCCGACGCTTCCCACAGCGAGCGGTCCATGATCATCGGCGTCTTGATCTCGAGGTAGCCGGCGTCGTTCACGCGGCGACGCATGTACTGCTCGACCTGCTGCCACAGCGCCCAGCCCTTCGGATGCCAGAACACCATGCCCGGCGACTCTTCCTGCATGTGGAACAGGTCGAGCTGCTTGCCGAGCTTGCGGTGGTCGCGCTTTTCCGCTTCCTCGAGCATGTGCAGGTATTGGTCCTGGTCTTCCTTCTTCGTCCAGGCCGTGCCATAGATGCGCTGCAGCTGCTCGTTCTTCGAGTCGCCGCGCCAGTACGCGCCCGCGACCTTCATCAGCTTGAAGACCTTCAGCTTGCCGGTCGACGGCACGTGCGGGCCGCGGCACAGATCCGTGAAGCCGCCGTGCGAGTACAGCTTGATTTCGTCGCTTTGCGGAATCGATTCGATGATCTCGGCCTTGTACTTCTCGCCGAGGCTGCGGAAATAGCCGGCCGCCTCGTCACGCGACACGACGCGACGCGTCACCGGCTCGTCCTTCTTCACGAGTTCCTGCATGCGCTTTTCGATCTTTTCCAGATCTTCGGGCGTAAACGGACGGTTGTACGAGAAGTCGTAGTAGAAGCCGTTGTCGATCACGGGGCCGATCGTCACCTGCGCATCCGGATACAGATCCTTCACCGCGTAGGCGAGCAAGTGCGCGGTCGAGTGACGGATGATGTCGAGACCGTCGGCATCCTTGTCCGTGACGATCGCGAGCGATGCGTCGCGATCGATGACCGTGGACGTATCGACCAGCTCGCCATCGAGCTTGCCACCAAGCGCAGCCTTCGCAAGGCCGGGACCGATCGAGGCCGCAACCTCGGCAACTGTCACCGGATGCTCGTATTGTCGAACTGAGCCGTCAGGCAAGCGTATCGAAACCATAGCAATCTCCGTGATGCCGACAGTGGGCGGCAAACCAGGCACGCGATCTCAAAGTCACGCGCGAAAATTTCGCGACAAAAAAAATGCGGCCCCGCTTTCGAGGGGCCGCATTCGATACTTCACTCAAACTGAAAGGGCGAAAACGTTCCTCGACTAGCGTCGCTCCGAAAAGGTTTCGGTCAACGTTCGCGGTGTCATAACCGTATTCGCCTTGTTCGCGTTGAGTTTATTTACTGCATCGAATACCCGGAAACCGGGCATTCTCAATTCGTTGGTAGGCTCGATTGGACTCGAACCAACGACCCCCACCATGTCAAGGTGGTGCTCTAACCAGCTGAGCTACGAGCCTAGTGAAGCTAAGATTATATGGAGCGACCGCTCACTTGGCAAGTGTTTTTATGCGGTCGCAGCAAAATGATTGAACTCCAACCCCATTACAGGGACGTCACGCCTTGCGCCCCGCCTGCACGACGCCCGGCACTTCGCCGAGCAGCGTGCACGCACGCTGCACCTGCGCGGAATTCGACACCTCGACGGTGAACTGCATGAATGCCGCATTGCGGCGGCTCTGCGTCTTCACACCCACCACGTTCATCTTCTCGCGCGCGAACACTTCGGAGATATCGCGCAGCAAGCCTTGCCGGTCGCTTGCCTCGATCATCAGGTCGACCGGATAGACGGACACGCCGCGTCCACCCAGCACGTCGGCCGACCAGGTCGTCTGCAGTACGCGCTCCGGCGCCCGCTCGGCCATCCGCCGGAACGTCGGGCAGTCGCTGCGGTGAATCGACATCCCCTTGCCGCGCGTCACGAAACCGCTGATCGGATCGGGCGGCGCCGGGCGGCAGCAGCGCGCAAGCTGGGTCAGCAGCGCATCGACGCCGACCACCAGCACGCCGGTCGACGCGCCGTGCGCGACGCTCGCCCCGCTGCTGCGCTTCTCGAAATCGGCAGGCGCCTCGGGCGCATGCTCGGGCGGCGGCGCATCGGACAGCGCGTGCTCGACGTTGCGCAGGCTGAATTCTTCCTTGCCGACGACCGAGAACAGCTCCTCCGGCGACTTGAAGCCGAGCTTCGCGGCGAGGTTGTCGAGGTTGACCGACGTCTTGCCCTCGCGCTGCAGCGTCTTTTCGACGAGCGCGCGGCCATGCGCGATGTTCTCTTCCTGCTCGATCGAGTTGAACCACGCGCGCACCTTCTGCCGCGCGCGAGGACTCTTCAGGTAGCCGAGCTGCAGGTTCAGCCAGTCGCGCGACGGCCCGCCCTCCTTCACCGCGACGATCTCGACCGTCTGGCCGTTCGCGAGCGACGTGTTCAGCGGCACCATCACGCCGTCGACGCGCGCGCCGCGGCAACGATGGCCAAGCTCGCTGTGCAGGTGGTATGCGAAATCGACCGGCGTCGCGCCCTGCGGGAGCGCGATCACGCGCGCCTGCGGCGTCAGTACGTAGATGTGGTCGTCGTCGAGCGACGTCTCGCGCAACTGCGCCCAGGCCTGGTCGCCCGAGACTTCGGTGCCGTCCTCGACGTCGTCCTTCCATGCGAGCAGCTGGCGCAGCCACGCGATCTTCTCGTCGTACTTGTCGCTCGCCGAGAACTGGCCGCCATAGCCGCGCGCGCCCGCCTCCTTGTAGCGCCAGTGCGCGGCGACGCCGTACTCCGCGAAGCGGTGCATTTCCTGCGTACGGATCTGCACTTCGAATGCGCGGCCGTCGTCGCCGATCACGACCGTATGCAGCGACTTGTAGCCGTTCGGCTTGGGGCGCGAGATGTAGTCGTCGAATTCCTTCGGCACCGGCTGCCACAGGTGATGCACGATGCCGAGCACCGCGTAGCAATCCTTGATGTCCGGCACGATCACGCGGAATGCGCGCACGTCGTACAGCTCGGAGAAGTCGAGCTCCTTGCCGCGCATCTTGCGCCAGATGCTGTAGATATGCTTCGGCCGCCCGCTCACGTCGGCCGGGATGTGCGCTTCCGCCAGCTCGTGCTGCAGCCGCTCGATCGCCTGCGCGACGTACGCCTCGCGTTCGATGCGCTTTTCGTCGAGCAGCTTGGCGATGCGCTTGTAGGTGACCGGATCCTCGAAGCGGAACGCGAGGTCCTCGAGCTCCCACTTCAGTTGCCAGATACCGAGTCGGTTCGCGAGCGGCGCATAGATCTCGAGCGTCTCGCGCGCGACGTCGGGCGGCGGATCGATCTTCGCTGCCGCGTAGTAGCGCAGCGACTGCAGCCGCGACGCCAGCCGGATCAGCACCACGCGGATGTCCTGCGCGAACGCAAGCAGCATCTTGCGCAGCGCTTCGATCTGCGTGCGCCGCTCTTCCGCGGCGTCGCGCCCGGTGTCGGGCATCGCGTTCTGCGCGGCGCGCAGGCTGACGGTGCCGAGCCGCAGCAGCTTGCGCACGTCGGATACGAGCCGCGCGACCTCTTCGCCGAAGCGTTCGGTCAGCTCCCGCTCGGGATCGTTCAGGTGCGGCGTCAGCACGAACAGCGCGGCCGCCTGCATCGCGTGCGGGTCGACGTTCAGCGTGCGCATGATCGATGCCGTGCCCGCCGAGTGATCGGCAAGCAACTCGCCCGACGACAGGCGCGCGTCGCCGGCCCGCTCGCGCACGAACGCGAGCACGTCGTCGAACGACGGCGCCGCGACGGAAGAAGCGGAAACGGACTCGGTCATCGCACGGCCTGGCGTATTGCGGTCATCGGGATGCTTCGCTCAGCTCCGCTGCGCGGCGACGACGACGATCTCGACGAGCAGCGCCGGATCCGCGAGCTTCGCCTCGACGGTGGCGCGCGGCGGCGTGTTGCCTTGCGCGACCCACGCGTCCCACTCCGCGTTCATGCCGTCGAAGTTCGCGAGATCCGAAATGTAGATCTGCACCGACAGCAGATGCGCCTTGTCACTGTTCGCTTCGGCGAGCAGGCGGTCGATGTGGCCGAGCACTTCGCGCGTCTGGCCCTTGATGTCCTGGGTGGTGTCTTCGGCGATCTGGCCGGCCAGATACACGGTACCGTTGTGGATCGCGGTTTCCGAGAGACGGGCCCCGACGTGGTGACGAATGACTGCCATGGAATGTTCCGGTCGTGTGAGTGGGTGAAGAATCGGCGACGACGCGGCCCGCGTGCCGCCGAACCGCATATTATGACGCGTTTATGCGCCGCCTTCGACGAAAAACCGGCGGGCGAGCGCAATCTGGTCGGCACTGATGAACGCCGGCGCATGGCCCGCGCCCGCAATCTCGGCTTGCGATACGTGCCGGCCGCGACGCACCATCTCGGCGACCGTGTCGCGCGACAGCAGGTCGGAGCTTTCGCCGCGCACGACGAGCAGCGCCGCGTCGGTCGTCTCGATTGCGCGCCACAGGGCGGCCTCCCCGAGCGCGGCCAGTTCGGGTGTCGTCGCCTTGAACGGCTCGGCGATGCGCGGATCGTAGCGCATCGTCCAGCCGCCGTCGGGCAGCTCGCGCAGCAACGGCCCGTTGATCTCGCGCCACTCGTCGCCGCTCAACGCACCGAACGGCAGCGACAGCGACGTCAGATAGTCGATGCCCTCCTGTTCGGTCGCGAAGCGCGGCTGCACGCCGAGGTATTCGCCGATGCGCGTCAGCGAATCGGGCTCGATGCGCGGGCCGACGTCGTTGACGATCATCCGGCGCAGCGGCGAACCGGGCAGCCCCGCGAGCGCCATGCCGATCAGCCCGCCCATCGACGTGCCGAACCAGTCGACCGACTCGACGTCGAGCCGCGCGATCAGCGTCACCATGTCGGCCACATATTGCGGAATCGCGTAAAGCCTCGGATCGGCGAGCCGGTCGGATTGGCCGCGCCCGACGACGTCGGGGCAGACGACGCGATACGTATCGGACAGTGCGGCGGCAAGCCGGTCGAAGTCGCGCCCCGAACGGGTCAGGCCGTGCACGCAGACCAGCACGCGCGGATTGGCGGGGTCACCCCATTCCGTATAGGCGACGTGGTGAAGGCCCGCGACGCTCGCGCACTGCACGCGTCGCTGACGGGGAACCGGAGGATTCGCTGAGGTTGTTGGCATCGTTGGCATCCTGTCGAACGGGGGGCGGTGCGGCAGGCAATGCTTGCGCCGCCCGATGCAAACGATTGTAAACCGCTTCGTTCGCGCGGGTCGCCGAGGCGAGGCTGCGGATTCATCGTCCGCCCGCCTCCAATGGCAAACGCCCCGCGTGCCGTCGTCCGGCACGCGGGGCGTCACTGCAGCGCTTGCGCGCGACGAACTTACGCGACCGTGCTCACATCGAGCGGTGCGCCCGTCTTCGCCTGGATCTCTTCCGCGCTCACGCCGTCGGCGAGCTCGAGCACCTTCAGGCCGTCCGGCGTCACTTCGATCACGCCGAGATCGGTAATGATCAGGTCGACCACGCCGACGCCCGTCAGCGGCAGGTTGCATTCGTCGAGGATCTTGTGCTGGTCGCCCTTCGCGACGTGCTCCATCAGCACGACGACGCGCTTCACGCCCGCAACGAGGTCCATCGCGCCGCCCATCCCCTTGATCATCTTGCCGGGGATCATCCAGTTCGCGAGGTCGCCCTTCTTGCTGACCTGCATCGCGCCGAGGATCGCGAGGTTGATGTGGCCGCCGCGAATCATCGCGAACGAATCGGCCGACGAGAAGATCGACGAGCCCGGCAGCGTCGTGACGGTCTGCTTGCCGGCGTTGATCAGGTCGGCGTCGACTTCGTCCTCGGTCGGCGACGGGCCGATGCCGAGCAGGCCATTCTCCGACTGCAGCCACACCTCGACGCCTTCCGGCACGTGGTTCGCGACGAGCGTCGGCAGGCCGATGCCGAGGTTCACGTAGAAGCCGTCCTGCAGTTCCTTCGCCGCGCGCGCGGCCATCTGGTCACGATTCCAGGCCATGTCAGTCTCCTTTCGCGCGTACGACGCGTTGTTCGATGCGTTTTTCGGGCGTCGCGTTCAGCACGATGCGCTGCACGAAGATCCCCGGCGTATGGACCTGGTCCGGATCGAGCGTGCCGTTCTCGACGATCTCCTCGACTTCCGCCACGGTGATCTTGCCTGCCATCGCGCACATCGGGTTGAAGTTGCGTGCGGTGCGCCGATAGATCAGGTTGCCGGACTTGTCGGCCTTCCACGCCTTCACGAGCGCGACGTCGGCCGTCAGCGACGGCTCGAGCACGTAGTGGCGATCGCCGAACTGGCGCGTTTCCTTGCCGTCCGCGATCACGGTGCCGTAGCCGGTGTTCGTGAAAAAGGCGGGGATGCCGGCGCCGCCCGCGCGCAGCTTCTCGGCGAGCGTGCCCTGCGGCGTGAATTCGAGCTCGAGTTCGCCGGCCAGGTACTGGCGCTCGAACTCCTTGTTCTCGCCGACGTACGACGAGATCATCTTCTTGATCTGGCGCGTTTCCAGCAGCAGGCCGAGACCGAAGCCGTCGACGCCTGCGTTGTTGCTGATGCAGGTAATGCCCTTGACGGCGGAATCGCGCAGCGCCGCGATCAGCGCCTCGGGAATCCCGCACAGGCCGAAGCCGCCCACCGCGAAGGTCTGTCCGTCACGGACGATCCCTTCCAGCGCGGCAGCCGCGCTTGGATAGACTTTGTTCATCTGTTTGTCCCTTCCTCTATGGAAACCAGCAAAACCGGTTCACGCGCCCACTGGGCCGCAAGCCCGCCGCATCATTCTATGCATGCACGGCGATACCTGCGTCGAGGCGCGCTGTTTTTATATCGCGACACACCGCCGCGAGATGCCTGAAAGGGTACGATGCAGCGCGGATGCGGCACAATACGCAAAAATACATAAGCGTTTGCCTCCGCTTGCCTGCGCCATGCCCGCTCTCGATTACCAGACTGCCTTCCACCTCGCGCCGCTCGGCCTCGTGATGTCGCGCGACCGCGTGATCGAGGACTGCAACGACGCGCTCGCGTCGATCTTCCGCTGCGCGCGGGCCGACCTGATCGGGAAGTCGTACGAGGTGCTCTATCCGTCGCCGGACGAATTCCAGCGCATCGGCGAGCGGATCTCGCGCGTGATGATCGCGAACGGCACCTACGCCGATGACAGAATCATGAAACGGGCCGACGGCGACCTGTTCTGGTGCCATGTGACGGGCCGCGCGCTCGACCGCACGGCACCGCTCGCGGCCGGCGTCTGGACCTTCGAGGACCTGAGCGCGACGCGGCGGGTCGCCGTCGAGCTGACGCCGCGCGAACGCGAGATCGCCGCGCAGCTCGCGACCGGCAAGACCAGCAAGCAGATCGGACGCGTGCTCGACATCAGTTCGCGCACGGTCGACATCTATCGGTCGCGGCTGATGCGCAAGTACGGCACGAACAATACGCCGGAACTGCTGCAGCGCCTGCTCGGCCAGTAACACGCGCCCCGGAACGGCAATCGGCCGCGTGAAGCGGCCGATTCGGAGGATCATCGGGAAATGGCGACACACCGGCGCCCGGGCGCCGGCTTCGGCGCTGCCGCGCTCAGCCGACCTTCGCCGCGAGCGCGCGCTCGATCGTATCGCGCAGCAATTGTGGCAGCGGCACCGACTTGCCGAGCGCGTAGTCGACCCACACGCAGCGTGCGTTGCCGCGCGCATAGACGTGCTGCGGATCGTCCGCGCGCGTCAGCTCGAAACCGGTGTCGAAGCTGCTGCGGCCCGGCTTCGCGACCGACATCCTCGCGATCACGTCGCCCGGATAGTGCAGTTGCTTCAGGAACTCCATCGACGCCGTGACGATCACGGGCCCCTGCCCCTCGCCGTTGCCGCCCGCGATGCCGAGTTCCTCGAACCACGAGATCCGGGCCTGTTCCATGTAGCGGAAATAGACCGTGTTGTTCACGTGGCCGAATGCATCCATGTCGCCCCAGCGGATCGGCATCGACATTTCAAATACGGGGGAATATTCGCTCATTGCAGTCTTCTTTGTTGCTGAATGTCATCCACTCAGGCAAGGCCGAAGCCGTCGTCGGCGGAGATAATCGAGCCATTGATGAACTGCGACTCGTCGGCCGCGAGCAGCAACAACAGCCCGTCGAGATCCTGCGGCTTGCCGACGCGCCGGCGCGGCAGTATCGACTGCAGCTTCTGGCCCTGCTCGGTTTCCCACAGGTAATGATTGATTTCGGTATCGATATAGCCCGGACAGATCGCGTTGACGTTGATGCCGTGACGGCCCCATTCGAGCGCCATCGCGCGCGTCATCTGCACGACCGCCGACTTGCTCATCGCATACAGCCCGATCTGCGGAAACACGCGCAGGCCGGCCACCGACGCGATGTTGATGATCCGGTAAGGCGGCTTGCCGTTGCCGTTCGCGCGCATGATCATCCGCTTCGCGACTTCCTGCGCGACGAAAAACGCGCCGCGCGTGTTGGTGTCGAACACGAACTCGAAATCGGCCGGCGTGACGTCGACGAGCTTCTGCATCGTCGACACGCCCGAATTGTTCACGAGGATGTCGATCGTGCCGGCTTCCGTCTCCGCGTGCGCGATGGCCGCCTTGATGCTCTGCACGTCGGTGACGTCGAGCGACACGACGTGCGCGGCGCCGCCCGCCGCCTCGATCTCCGCGCGCAGCTCCTTCAGGCGCTCGACGCGGCGGCTCGCGAGAACGACCTTCGCGCCGGCCTGCGACAGCACCTGTGCAAAGCGTTGCCCGAGGCCGCTCGATGCGCCCGTGACCAACGCGACCTTGCCTTCCAGATTGATCGATCGACCCATTGCACATCCCCTTTCGATGTCGTTTCGCCGCCGCGGGCGCCCTGTCCCACGCAGCATAACCCTAGCACATAAAATAGAACGATCGTGCTAATCTATTCGCATGCTGTTGCGGCAAGCGTTTCGTTTCGCAGACAATACGCTCCCGAATAAAAGCATTCTAACGGTTAGAGGAACGCCAATGACCCCCGCAAGCCTCATCGA
>NZ_CAJPGQ010000030.1:0-90443 GCF_905339595.1 Burkholderia sp. BCC1977 | reverse complement strand
TATTTTTTGCCCAGGCGCGTGTTTTTACGTATATCTATAGCTCACCACCGCGCGTCACTTGCCCCGCTCGAAGCAGCAACGTGCAGTAAAATTCAGAAATGCCGAACGAACCGCGACTCATTCCTATACGCCAAATTCGTGCCGTCTACGACGACAGCACCATCCGCGTTTACCAAGCCTACTCAGACACCATCGCCGATACTACGCTGGCGAACGGAACATTCGTTTCTCCACCGTTCAAGATGGAACGTATGACGTGGATAAAGCCGTCATTTCTTTGGACGATGTATCGATCTGGCTGGGGACAAAAGGATCCCAATCAAGCTCGGATCCTCGCGATCGATATATCGCACGATGGCTTCGCGTGGGCATTAGCTCACAGTTGCCTGAGCCATCCCAGCGAGTCGACGAGTCCGGAACAATGGCAACGTATAAAGGAAGAAAATCCCGTGCGAATTCAATGGGATCCGGAACGGGATTTGCAGTTGCAGCCTCTGACGCATCGTGCAATCCAAATCGGCCTGAGTAAACAGGCCGTTGATCTCTATGTACAGGAATGGATACAACGAGTATCGGACGTGACTCAGCTAGCACATGACATCCATGCGCTAGTCAGAGCCAATAGGTTTGATGAAGCTCGGTTAATTTTGCCCCACGAAGAACCATACCAGCCGATTCCTTCCTCCCAGAAAAACAAGCCTACTCCAGACAACTAAATATCTAGTTAAGTGTATGACCCGAATGGACCATACACGACTGCGCCCCCTTCAATCGCCTCTTCAAACGCAGCCTGATCGGGCAAGGAAGTAGCCTGATCCTTCCACACATCATTTACATGCTTCGCCCAGTCCTCCATTCTCATCTCGTGGATGGGCTGGAGGATTTCTTCTGGATGCAGGCCATCTTCAATGAGTCTCGTCAAGCACTTTTCAGCAGCTTCTGCATAGTCCCGGCCGGAAGCGTAACAGCTCACATACGCTCCCTCAAGCGACGATGGCATTATCGACGGCTCCATCCGCTTAACATGGAATGGAATAATAAATATTTTTCCCACTTCAAAAACTCCTATCTTAAATTCTTAGGATCAATAATCCGAGCAGTGCCGGTTTTTATTGCATCCCGAAGCCACTGAATCTGCTCTGAAGTACGCAGACCAAATTGATCCACGGCTTTATTCACATCCACCACCAGTGGCGCCGTCGGATTCAACGTTGCAGCTCTACTTTTATCATAAACGGCGGTAGCTCTCAGTCTCTCCAAAATCGAGGCATCGGCATCAACCGCAGTAACAGTAGCATTGCCGCCGCGATTCACGAGTGCAAATTCTTGAGCTCTTTGTGGCTGTCCAATGTTGACAAACAAGGCCCGCTCATTGCCTGAACGGGTCGTAACTATTGGGATAGTACCGTCGCTAGAGATTCGCGGCGCGAAACCTATGTCGTCCACTCTGTACACCGTAACCGTCTCGCCTGTTGAGGCCTTTGCTGCTTGCCGCGACAATGCTGCGTCAAGTACGCCCGCAGTCTTCATCGCAAGCTGCTCAGGAATCTGCCCAAATATCGTCAGCGCAAACCCGGTTGCATTTCCAGAACGCGCAGCGAAACCACCGTCAGTTTGGAAATACGGAATTTGCGGTGTCGGCCCGGCCCCAGCTCCCGGAGGAAGCAAACCAATCGCTTCGCCGCCTCTCACAGCCGCGTGACCAAGCGCAAGAGCCCCATTCACAAACTGCGTCGGGGTGTTGGCCAAGCCCTTCACGTAGTTCCCGGCGTCCGACGCCATCTGTCCCGCTGCAACTCTCCATGCCAGCAGAGTATTTTCAGGATTGCCGCCTGCATCGGCCAGCATGATTGGACGCTCTCGGTCCGGGAACCCCATCGATGGGCCGAACAACAACGACGATGCGCTATATGGAGCACGAGATGCGGCGAGCGCATCCGCAGAAGCCGTACTCGTCACAGCATCCAACGTCGTCATCGCACCACCAGCAACACCAAACAACCCGGCATTACCGTTATACGACGTATCAAGTGGCATAAAGCCGCTACCGACTCCGCCAATCGCCCCCGGCAGAACCTGCCCGTTGACTGCCGCGATGGCCTGTTGAGTCAGCAGATCGGTCGAACTAGGCGCACTGCTTTTCGTGCTCGACGCACCTTGCACCCGGTCCGCCACCATATTGCCAACGGTGCTGGCCACCGCGTCCGCCGCGATTGCCCCAATGTTGCGCCCAAGACTGCCGCCGCGCACCAAGGTACTCGCCGCACCAGCCGCCACGCCAGCGCCGACACCCGTTACAAACCGCGCCATGTTCGGATCGAAGCCCGACGTCACCGAACCGAACGCCTGACCTGCCCCATAGCCTACACCCGACGCAATCGCGCTGGCCGCCACACCCGTCCAGTCGAAACTATGCTGAACACCAGTGATCACACCCAGCCCTTGCGTGATCGTCGATCGCGCTGCGCCCGCCGCAACTGCGGCGCCAGCTTCACCCAAGATTTTCGACAGCGCCCCACCAATGCCGGCCCCGCCTAGCCCAGCCGTCACGCCTGAGGCCGCAGCGCCCAAGGCCACGCCTTTCCAGTCGAACCCGCGCTGTGCACCGCCGGCAATCATCACGCCTTGCGAGGCAATTGCCCCAACCGCCCCACCGATCGCGGCCGCGCCGAGCCCCGCCACGCCCAGCGAGCCCGTCACCGCGCTCACGCCGGTCGCAAACAGCCCGCCGGTGGCCGTCGCACCCAACGCGGGTGCCGCCGCTCCTGCCGTCACCACCGTCGCTACAGCGGCCACGATGATCGCAATGATCGGCATGAACCCGCCGCACCCGCCGGGTCCCGGCGGAGGGGGCGGCGCCGGCAGCGTCGGCTGCGTATCGCCGATCGCGCGGCCCGGGTCATACGGCTTGAACGTCTCCGACGTGTTGTGGACGTTCGTCACCTTGTTCGGAATCTTGAGTATCTGCCCCGACTTCAGCCCATCCTCTCCCTTCAACCCGTTCGCGTCCGCCAGGATGTACCACAGCGTCGCGTCCCCCCACACCGCCGACGCGATCGACTGCAACGTATCGCCCGCGCGCACCGTCCAGCTGCCCGCCGCCGGCCCCGGATACGCATTGTCGACTCGCATGAAGTTTTCATCGAAGTCCGCCGTGCTGATCGGCTTGAAGATCTTGTACCGATCGTCGCTGCCCGTCCCCAGTCGGCCGGCAAGCTCCTGCACGTAGTCAACGTGATCGACTCCGTCGTTGCCGACGTTGCCCACTCGATGCCCGTTCAGGTAGTAGTACTCGTGCTTGTAGTCGCCGCCCGCACCCAGCACCTGCCAGTTCTCGCCCCAACGCACCTGCACCAGTTCGTCACGACGCAGCACCTGGCCCTGTTGGTCCGTCCAGTAAGTGAGCCTGCGCGACTTGTCCGCCTGCTCGCCGCCGTCGTCGTACACTGTCCTCAGGTTGCCGTTGACGTCGTACTCCATCAGGCTCTTCGCCGGCTTCCAGCCCGGACGGTTCGGGGCGCTCGCCTGCGATGTCACCGTCTTCTGCTTCGCGCTGTCCCACCACTCGTACCCGTAAGTGGTCGTCACCGATGTGCCGGTGCCGGAGATCGGCCGCTGATCGACCCGCGTCACCGTGCCGTCCGCCATCCGCGTATAGGACGTGGTCTGCTGCGCGACGTTGTCGCGTTCGGTCATCAGTTGACCATCCGCGTCCCAATTACGCTCCAGATCCACCAGCCGAGTCGTACCGTCCTTGTCGTACGACGTATAGCGCGTCACCCGGCCCGCCGCGTCGTTGGTCCGCTGCGCGTACAGCTTTCCGTTGATCGTCTGCGTCGTCAGGTAACCGTTCGCGTCGTACGCGTAGATTTCCGTGCGCCCGTCGCTCGCATACCGGGCCAGCGTCCGCTCACCCGCCGCGTTGTAGCCGAGCTGAACACCGTCCGATCCCGCTCCGCCCATCACAATCGACACGCTCGCGTCAGCCGCGCTCGTCGCCCGCTGGCCGGTCGACAACTGTCCCATCGACACCGTGAACCGGTTCAGTTGGTCGTATTCGTACCAGTACTCCTGATACGTCTTATGGTTGTCGCGCAGGTCGTAATATTCCGCCAGCATCCGGCGGCGATTGCCCACCGCGTCGTACTCGTAATACACGTTGTATTTGAGGTCGCGAATCGCCGTGACGCGGTTCATCGCGTCGTATTCGACCACCGTCTGCGCGAACACGTAGTTGTCCGCGATCGAACGGAACCGCTCCTGTGTCCGGTTGCCGTCGAATACGGTAGCGCATCATCACCGCCTAAAAACACCGACGGCCGCTGTTGCGGCCCTCGATCTATTGATTAATCCCAGCCCCACTCAAACTAACTTGCGGGTCCAAAGTCCATATCGCCTTCCATAGTCAAACACATACACCATGAGCACCCTAGGCCAACAATATAATGGTGCTGTGGAACACTGAGCAATTCGGGAAGAATCTTTCTGATGGTGGTGATCGCCCCCTCTAGTGCAAAGTCCGTCGAACTGTCCCCAACGTAAATTACATCACCTGACAAGGCAAATTCAGCAGCCATTTCATCAAAGAAATCTGCAAACCTTTCAGCTTGAAGATCATCTTTCACCTCAACACGTCCAACTGATCCCGGGACCCGATTCCAATCGATCTTTGAGCCGGCTGCCGGATACACATCCGCCAGTTTTTTAAAAATTTCCGATGAATTCCCGATTACTCTTAATTCACCAGAATCAAATAATTCCTTTAAATTCTCTCGAAGCTCGGATTCATAGAAATTCGCACTCATCGTCATTTCCTGTATTGTCTTACGATCTGATCAACTGTTGATTGACTGCCTTCGAAGGTAAAGTGTGGCCCCTTTTCCTTGCCAGCGAATACGTTAATATGAGCACCACTTCTCTCATCATATTCAATACGAAATCCAACTCGACCGTCAGAGGATTTCATCCCAATCGGCTTACCAGCGCCATCACCAAACTTTGCGAGGGTCGGTTGTTCTGCTTTGAAGCCTCGGGCACCCAACCATTCCATTGCAGCCTTTTGGGCCTGATTGAACTCCTTGAATTCGGTCTTCGCACTGCTTGACACGGAAGACGAATGATCTTCGTTACCGCTATTAAAGATTGCATTTCTTGGCACCAAGCCCGTTACAGCCCTCGCCAAACCGATTGCACTGGGTCCAACCAGCGCCAACGCCGGACTTGTCGGCGGAGGCATGCCACCACCCCACATGATCCCATTCAGACCATTGGCAACCCCTTGGAGGAACAGGTCGATCTTCGACTGCGACGCCCAGTCTCGTTGGCCAGAGGCTCCCGTCATCTCCGCTTCGTCAGTGCGCGTGTAGTTCCCGCCCATCGGCGGCCAGAAGTCACCCGCCACTTGCACACCGGGCCGCGGATCCGCAAGGCTCGCCCGGAAGGCATCTCCTGCCAGTTGCGTCGGTGCTGCCGGGATACCCATACCCAGCCCGTTCAGCAGCGTCGCAGCGCTATATGTCGAAGCTGCGCGAGACGCCGCTAATGTGTCGACTGACGCGGCACTGGTCACTGCGTCCAGTGTCGACATCGTCCCACCAGCAACACCAAACAATCCGGCGTTGCCGTTGTAAAACGTATCGCTTGGCATGAAACCGCTACCAACGCCGCCGATCGCCCCCGGCATAACCTGCCCGTTGACGGCCGCGATGGCCTGCTGCGTCAACAAGTCGGTCGAACTTGGCGCACTGATTTTCGCGATCGACGCACCTTGCATCCGGTCCGCGACCATATTGCCAAACAGGTGTCTTTGACGCGAACTGCCTTCTTAAAGAGCGCAAACCCTTATAGCACACGGCTTTCCGGCCCATCAATACGGCGAGGGGTACTTTTTGCCCAGACGTGGGTTTTTACGCCGAATTTAATTCATCACGCGACACTATGGGCACTCGTCGGAGGAGAAAGCACTTCCCCTTCGACGAGTGCATCAACTCAGCAAGGCTGATTACACAGTTTTGCCTAGATAGCTGGCCAAATCCGCCTGAGTCAATCCCGGAGTTCCAAGTTGGAACCATTTTTCAAAGTAGTCGGGATACGGTAGATATACTCGTCCGCTTTCCTTGACTGGTCCAGCTTGCGCCCCATACTTGGCGACGAACCGCAAGTGCTCTATCGTCATTACATAGGCGTCGCGTTCATCGTCATTAGCAAAGATCGCTTCACCAGTAACGCGATATGGTGAATCACCAAGAATCAGGTCCACCAAATCCGATGCCTTCCCCTCTTCCAGCAATTCCAGAACGGTTTCCTTGTCAGCAGCACTCAATTCAGTTCCCCAATCTAGCTCTAATATAGATTCCATTCACGTCAATCTGTTTTTACCCTAGATTTATCAGCGACTTCCCCAGCGGAGTATTTCTAGCAGCCTGTACAGGAGACATCCCCCTCCGTAGCAATGTTAAACTCATAGATTGCCTTATTGGTCAAACCAAGCTCAGCCGATATAGACTGAACGTTCGATACACCAAAATTCTGTATGGAATTCGAAATCATCTCAGCGCCAACACCGCGCCCAACTTCGGTGGTCCGGTAGAAATTAATAAACAAATTCCCCGTTTCCGGCCTAAATGTCGATACGATTTCTGAACGAATACCCATAGCCTGCACCGCATTACCAGAGGCATCGAATTTTTGTCGCGACGTCAATTCAAGAATATTTGTGCCGAGCGACTCAGATGCATAAGTCAGTCCAGTCGGTGATGCGGGATTAAAACCGCCGGCGCCTAGTGCACTTATATATTGACCTTCCGGTACAACATAAGTCCGAATACCGGGCACTGCTCGGCCCAAAATACCGTCGACCTGTGGACCAAACGCTTCGCCAGCCGATCGCAGCATTGCTTGGCCTTGCTGTCTTACCAGCGCTGCCGCCTCTCCTTCAACACCACCAATGCCGAGCGATCCGGCATTGATAATCAAATCTTCCTTCGTTCGCTGCAACTGCCCCGGACTGAGCATCTCGCCCGAAACCGGATTCAGCCCATAGGGGGAGAACAACGCAGCTGTATTGCCGACCAAATTCTCAACAGCGCTATAGGCCGCTCCCAGGATCGCTCCGCCCGGCGTACTAGCAACTGACGGATCCGACAGACGGTCACGCAAGCTCGGCGGAAGTACTCTGACTTCGCCGTACTCCACCGGGAAAGGCCTGAGAGCCGGTCCGCCCGGAATCTCGACAGCCGGCACATACGGCGTCGGCACCGGATACGCCACTGCGCTCGTCGGCCCATTCGAATCAATGATCGATGCGCTGCTCGATGACGCCATCAAGCGCAGCGCCTGCTCTGTCGACAGCCCAAGGCTCGCCGCAGTCGAATCAAACGAACTGCTTGCCGGTTGCAATCGAGCATTGGCTGACCAAGCGAACTGCTTGCCAGGATCGACTGGATACGCGTCCTGCACCATCGCATTGACATCACCGCCAACGCCGTAAAGCGCACTCGTGTTGGTCCCGGATTTCCCGATGGATGCACCTTGGATTCGGTCCACCACCATATTGCCAATGGCACCGGCCACCGCATCCATCGTAATCGCGCCAGCACTGTTTGCCAAGCTACCACCTCGCGCAACTGTACTCGCCGCACCCGCTGCTACACCGGCTCCCAGCCCCCGAACCGCCATATTGAACGTATCGGCACGAAGCGCCGACGACGACATCCCGTTAAACGCATCACCATACTGCCACTGCCCAATCACCTGCGTTGCACCATAGGCTGCACCCGATGCGATTGCACTGACTGCCACACCCTTCCAGTCGAAGTTGTGCTGCAAGCCGGTTGCGACACCAATACCTTGTGCCACCGTCGAACGCACTGCCCCTTGAAGTACCGCCGTCCCCAAACCGTTCGACGTACCTGCGTTGGCCCCGGTAGCAGCACCTGTCGCCGCAGGCGAGATGGCACTCGCCACACCACCGGCCACTGCCCCGCTTACTGTCCCAAGGGCAACGCCCTTCCAGTTAAAACCACTTTGCTCACCTGCTGCAATCAACACGCCTTGACTCGACATAGCACCCACGGTTCCAGCCACTGCCCCAGCACCAACCGCTCCCGCTGTCGCCGCGGCCGCTCCGCTGAACCCAACCGAAGTCGCGAACGACGTGGCGTACGGTGCCAAGGTCCCATACGACACGACCGTCGCCACCACCGCCACCACCACGGCAATGATCGTCGCCAACCCACCGCAGCCCCCATTCTTCCCCGGCGGCGGCGGCGGATCCGGCAGCGTCGGCTGCGTATTGCCGACCGCCTTGCCCGGGTCATACGGCTTGAACGTCTCCGACGTGTTGTGGACGTTCGTCACCTTGTTCGGAATCTTGAGTATCTGCCCCGACTTCAGCCCATCCTCTCCCTTCAACCCGTTCGCGTCCGCCAGGATGTACCACAGCGTCGCGTCCCCCCACACCGCCGACGCGATCGACTGCAACGTATCGCCCGCGCGCACCGTCCAGCTGCCCGCCGCCGGCCCCGGATACGCGTTGTCGACTCGCATGAAGTTTTCATCGAAGTCCGCCGTGCACATGCGCAAGGTGGCCGGGTTCGGCTGACCATCGACATGCTGCTGGACCTGGCCGACGAACTCGGAACCAGCGTCACGGATCTGATTGGCGAACCGGCCCACCTGCCGACTAAACCCGGTCCTGCGTCGCGGTTGCAGCAGCAGGTCGACGCCATCAGCCAGTTCCCGCGCTCCAAGCAGAAGCTCGCCTCCGATCTGCTCGATACCGTGCTCGCGCGGTAGGCCCGCTTTCTTTTTAGCCGCTCACTTCGAGCCGCTCTTCTCCCCACGCGACTGCCGGGGTTGGGGAACCTATTTTTAATTTCTAAGTACAGAACAACGACGGCCGCGGCACTGGAGACAGGACCGTGCCGCGCATGCAGTGCGAACGACGCGGTGCAATCTGCACCATGCCGCAAAGCCACGTCCGTACTGGCTTTGCGCGATCCGCGACCACTGCAACGACGTTTCACCGCTCAGGAATGTGGTGCGCCTCAAACCCGCGCCACGCTTGGCTAAGCGACCGGTTTGCACGCGTTTTGGCGCGTGCGTCATGTCTGTGCCATTTCAAGGGGGTGGTACGTTTTGGACCAACACGATATTTACGCGGCAAACGGAACCGACGACAGCGCGACGGCCAGCGCTGGAATTCGGCAATTACCGACGTCGAACCCGACCGTCGCGAACGACGTACATCGCGTCATCGCTGACGACTGGCTGCGTGGCGCGATCGACGGAATCCGCGTAATGCACTTCGATGACGACGAGCGCCTGCGCATCGCGAGAGGGCTTTTCTGACGCGTCAAGCGCAGATACAACAACGCCCGCAAAAACGGGCGTTGCTACAGCTATTGATGATCGAGCAGACACAAGCACTGCCAGTGCACGCTATCAGCCTGCCGCCCTATCTTCGCGGTAAATGGCGTGCGCCATCTCGCGCGCGTCATTTAGAGGAATATCAAAGACGCCGCTAATCAGCACAATGCATTCAAAGTTCTTGTACCCGTCACCCCGAGCTTTGCGAAACACTTCTTGGGGTGATGCACCGGCGTCCTTCATCGCGATATATGGCGTTGGATCGTGGTGAAGCTGTTCGCTCATTTTTGCAAATCCTCCAGTCGGCGCAGGGTGGGCACGTACTTATTGAACCCAAATGAATTGATGAGAACAGGCTCGCCTCGCGTGAACCCTCTACGGACCAAGATATTCGCAAGCGCATTATTCTGGAGATCTGCTCCAAATAGCTCCAGTTGGCGAACGCCAAGCGTAGTGGCGAGGGAACGGGACCTGTTTGCGAAGCTAAGAATTGCCCCACTACCATCGCTCACAACATCCCAAATCCCTGCGCGAAGGGTGTTGCTTTCAAGCTGGAATATTGTTGCTGTCTGATAGATCGTTGCCGGGTCTTCGAAGATAACCTGCTTACCCTCAAAGAACATGCGCCGCTGTGCGGAATCCAAGCCAAAGTTCTTCAGCGCACCTACCGCTTCTCGTGTCGGAGCAACGACAAATTGGCTGCCCGAAGCGCTAATGCCGCTTCCCGACACTCCGCCATTTTCAACGACATATGTGCGAAGGCCTGGCGTCGCGCGCACAACCAATTGGTCGATTTGCGGCCCAAACGTCTCGCCTGCGAATCGCAGCGCGCCAGGTGCCTTAACAGCCAGCGGCGCGGCGCTCAGCGCAATTTCCCACGGCCTCGTTGGCACCGCCCCAGAAATCACGTCGCCCAAGGCTCGCTGCGCACCGGCCAAGCCACTGAGCCCAACAGCGTCGAGCCCATCGGCCATCATCGCGTTACCGCGTCGAACAGTATCCGCGAGCGCTTGCAGCGGTTGAATTGGGCGATCAAGCCACTGCGCAGGTCGGCTCAGCGTTGATTCGTTGCTCCAGCCACCACGCCCCAGATCAAACCCGGCCGCGTCATCCGACCAGTCGTTCGATCCACGCCCCAAATCGAATTCAGCCAGACCGCTGCGAGTCGCTGCTGCTTGACGCGCGGCCGCCGCATGTTCGGCTCGCTGCTGAGCCAGTGCCCAGTTCGCCGATCCTGCAAACTCCGATCCGAGTCGCTGCGTGAGCGCTGCATTTTCAGCACGCGAGGCGGCAAGCGCGTCATTGGCCAGTTGACCAAACTGATCTTGCAAACCATCAACGAAGGCCTGTTCCCGGAGCCCTGCATCCAGTTGAAGATCCCAGTTCGCCTGGGTCGCAAACTGCTGTCCGGGATCACCACCATAGGCGCGGACCGCGTTGGCCGTCATCGCATTGACGTCGCCACCTGGGCCGTACAACGAGCTTGCGCTCGATGTAGCCCGGCTCGCCATGTTGTCAGCGACCATATTGCCAATGGTGCCCGCAATCGCGTCCATCGTGATCGCGCCCGCGTTGCCGACCAAACTACCACCTCGTGCAATTGTACTCGCTGCCCCTGCGGCCAAGCCAGCACCTAGCCCACGAGCCGCTGCGTTAAATGAATCGGCTCGAAGCGCTGCCGACGACATCCCGCTCCACGCATCGCCGTACTGCCACTGCCCGACTGCCTGCGTCGCACCATAAGCAGCCCCCGACGCAATCGCGCCCACCGCCACACCCTTCCAGTCGAAGCTATGTTGCAAGCCTGTTGTAACGCCAATGCCTTGCGCGATCGTCGAGCGCACCCCTCCCTGCAGGACAGCAGATCCGAACCCATTCGACGACCCGGCACCTGCCACACCCGTTGCAGCTGGCGACATGGTACTCGTCACCCCACCTGCAACCGCACCGCTCACCGTACCCAGGGCAATGCCCTTCCAGTTGAAGCCGCTTTGCTCGCCAGCCGCAATCAGTACCCCTTGGCTCGACACCGCACCTGCTGTGCCAGCCGCGGCGCCAGCGCCAATAGCTCCCGCATAGGGCGCCAATGCACCGTAGGAAATCACAGACGCGACTACCGCCACAACAACAGCAATAATGGTCGCCATCCCGCCGCAACCACCACCCGCGCCAGCACCACCGTAGACAATCGGCGGAGGTGGCGGTGCCGGTACAGTCGGCTGCGTATTGCCAATGGCCTTGCCCGGATCATACGGCTTGAACGTCGCGTAGGTGTTATGGATGTTCGTGACCTTATTGGGAATGGTCAGTACCGTCCCCGCAACCAGTCGATCCGCGCCATCCATGCCGTTGGCATCGGCAAGGATGTACCAGAGCGTCGCATCGCCGTAGTACGCAGCCGCCAGAGATTGAAACGTCTCACCGGTGCGCACTGTATGACTCCCCGGCGCAGCCCCCGGATACAGGCTGTTGATCGGCTGGTAGTTGACGTCGAAGTCGGCCGAGTTGGCGGGCGTAAAGCGCTTCCAGCGATCATCGCCCGGCTGAGTAGCCGCCGCGTTCGCCATCTCCCGCGCGTAGTCGATCCGGTCCACGCCGTCATTGCCGACGTTGCCAACCTGATGCCCTCCCATGTAGTAATAGCTGTGCGACGCTCGCGCGGTATTGAAATTGCCGATTTCGTCCCGCTGCAACACCTGACCGTCGCCATCCGTCCAGTACGTGAAACGACGGTTGGCCGCCATATCGATTACTGCCTTCACGTGGCCGTTCACATCGTAGGAAAAGTTTGAGAATCCCGGGGCCCAACCAGCCACGCTCTGATTCGAGGCCTGAACCTTGATGTTTTTCTGCTTGGCGGTGTCCCACCACTCATACTCGTACGTGGTCCGCGACGTCGTCGCTTCGCCATACGTTTGCGTCGCCGAGAGCGTGCCGTCGGCCATGTATTCGTAGCGCGTGCCAGTGCCGCTCAGGTTGTTGCGCTCTTCGCTCAGCAGGTTGTCTCCATCCCATCTCCGGGACAGATTCGTGGCCTGCTTGCCTGATGCATCCCATTCCTCGTATGAGGTCACGCGCCCGGCCAAATCGTTACTTCGTCGCGCACGCAAAACGCTATTGATCCGCGTATCAGTCAGCAAGCCATCGGCGCCGTAGGTGTAATCCTCCCGATGACCGTCGTAAGCGTAAATCGCTTGTCGACGTTGGCCGGCAAGGTCGTAAGCGATGGTCACACCATCACCACCATTTCCGGCAACCACCCGGGCCGAACTGTCGTTCGCACTGGCGCCCCGCTGACCATTGATGAGTTGCCCCATCGTTACGGTGAAGCGATTCATGCCATCGTATTGATACCAGTATTCCTGAATCGCCTTCGAGCCGGTAATCCCGTCGTTATACCGACTGAACATCCGGACGCGGTTGCCGACCGCGTCGTATTCGTATTCAATGGTGTACCGGGGATCGACGATCTTGATGACACGATTGAGCACGTCATAAGTCACCTGCGACTGCTGGAAAACATATCGACCGTCAGTCGCCGTGTAGCCCTCGAAGGTTCGGTTACCGTTGCGGTCGTATTCATAGCGGGCATCGGTGCCTCCGCCGCCATCCACCATCCGTCGGATCAGGCCGTTCGCGTAATACTCGTATGAGATGTTTTGACGGGAAGTCGATGTTTGCTTGGCGATCAGACCGGCATAGTTGTACGTATACGTGAAGCGACGGCCGCCCCGATCTGTGTGGCTCGTCGTTCTACCGTAGGCATCCAACACATCGACCAGCGTACGACCGTTCCTGTCGCACATCGTGATGGTCCAAGTGCTCCCCGTAACCTGATACCTGTAAGTAACGTTGCGCCCCTCCGCGCTCACTGTCTCGACGACACGGCCGTCATAATCGTAGTAGGTCCTGTCACTCAATCCCAACGCATTGACATGTACGATGCGGTTGCCTGCGCTGTCGTACCTGTAGATGTCAGTCGCACGCTTACCGGTATTTAAGTCGCTCGTGAAGAGCGGGCGATCGATGCGGATCAGATGGCTCAGCTTGTCGTACGTGTAGTCCGTGCGTCGCCAGGTGCTTCCCTCGACCTGTTCATTAAAAATACGCAGATTGCCGAACTCATCGTAGCCGGATATACGACTTCCGCCATCAGACATACCATTGGCACGTATGCCCTGCCACTCCCGAGCAACACTAGGCACGAGCAATCCGTAGTTCAACCGTTGCGTGGTCAAATTGCCATTGGCATCACGCGTACCGACTACGTTACCCGCCAGGTCATAGTAGTAGCGGGTCTCGGGCGTCATACGCATGACGAAGCCGTTGGCGAGCGTAACGTCCACCTCCGGGTCACACCTCGAAACAAGGACACCCAGTGTGTTGTACTCGAGCCGCGTAACGTTGCCCCGCCCATCAATTTCCGAATCGACCTCGCCGAACGCATTGTGGGTTTGCTGTCGATGGATCGTGATGGCGGTGTTATTCAGGCCACGAATCTCCCACAACACTTGTGTGCTTTTGACTGGATCCTGCGGGCTGAACGTACCGTCAACGCGCGTCAGTAATTTCGACGGTCTCGGGAAATTATCGTAGTAGATTTCATAGAAGTACTCGTACTCGACACCAGGATTCAGCACACCGAAGGCATCCCAATGCCACATCGACGTACCATCACCGTCGTAGCGGTACAGCGCGTACCACGGCCAATACTGACCGTTGACCATACCGGCAACCTGTTTGAATTCGTCAGCGCTCCCTTTCGGGCGATAGCTGAGCACCATGCGATTGCCATCAGTGAAACCACCCGGATCAAACGCAATGTTGTAGGACGTTCCCGTTTGCTGAAGGCTCGCGAGCCGAACACCGTTTGTCCCTGTCGTAATTGTGCCGGAGGCCTGATACACCATGTCCTGCTGCAACGTATAGGCCTCGATTCTGACTTGATATGCACCAGGCCGCCGCATCGGTAGATACGTCGTATCAAGAACGAAAACACCCGGTTCAAGACGCTTCGGAAAGGTGTAAGCCCACTGACCCGAGGCATTCTGGTAATAAACACGAATCTCGATAGCAGATGTCGGCACCGTCTGAAAGGTAATCGTCGTTTCCGCATCAACCCCGGCAAAAGACAAACCAATACGGCCCGCCGTTGGATTCGACGTCCCTTGCAACGTCTGCGTTGTGCCCCCTGAATCCGTAACCGTCAGTACGACTTCGTAGTCGTTCGGCAACAAGCCGCCGGTGTTCCAGGTAAAGCTCCCCATGGCACCCAGCGAACTCAGTTGTACCGAGGCGTACCCACCGGTCGATCCTCGCGGCCGATACTGGAGCGTGGCCTGAACTGCGCGCGCGCCCAGTGCCGATTGCAACTCGTAAAAATCGATCCTGCCTTGATTGACGACGAACGTCCCGGCACTGGTCGCTTGGAACGCCGCATTCAGCGCGCCAGTAGCTGGCCCTGCGATGCGCGCACCGCTCGGCACGCGCAAGCCGAACGCATCGCGTCGCAGGAGCGTGCCGTTGGCTTCCGTGGCAACGAAAGCAAACTCGTAATCGCCTGCCGGGAGAAAAGACAGGTCCAATCCGTACGAACCCGCTGTCGGGAAGGTGCTCAATGCGAGTTCGCTAAACGGCGATGAACTCCCAGCAGGACGCATGTACAACTTGGCGGTGGATGCAGTCGACAACGAGCCAGTCGCGAGTTGCAACCAGTTCGATTTTTCCAATGATGCAGTTGTTCTACCATCAACGCGCGTGTAAGCGGCCGTTCCACGCGGAATCGACAGTCTCTCGCTAAGCGTTGAAATATGGACCTCTTCGCCCGTGCTCTTGATACGGATATACACGTTGAGCGTATACGAAAAGCTACCATCCTGTGTGGCTGCGCCAAACTGTATAGGGACGTCACCCCGCAGGTAACTCTCCTCGGAGTAGAAATCCATATGCCCCGATGGTGATCCGGGCGAAATCTTGCCGGGCGACAAACTGCTCACGCTGATATTCGTCGCGCTGTAGTCAAGTGTAACGTGCACATCGTACTGCCCGTAAAGTGCTTGAAGTGCCTCATCTGCATCTTGCAGATCAACTGCGACACGACCATTTTCCCCCCCTTTGTAGTTCGCAGCGTTTGTCCAATTGGTATAGTCGACGCAGATGCCGAGAAATCCCTTCACTGTCCCGCCACCGACAAACTTCCAGGAATCAGCGTTTACCGGAGGAACAGGCCGTCCCGCACCGGTATCCGCGCCGAGCAGCCCCCCGCCTACAATAACGGATACGCGGTTTTGCCCGGCCACACCAATCTGGGTGCCCTTCAACCCCAGCACATCACGTGACCCGCTCATCTCAGGCTGAATGATGTCGATCACGAGATTGCGCTTGTCGTAAACTGTAAAGGTCTGCGCCACATCGCTACGCCCCAGAATCTGGTCCATCGTCAGCGAGCACAAATTCGTCGCCTGTGATTCCATCTGCAACGTCGCGTTGCCGTTGGCGTCGTACACGTACGCGCGCGAAATGCCACGATCAAAATTCGACTTCACCACCCGTCCGGCGTTGTCGTACTCCGCAAAGTACGGCAGATTCGAAGCTGAAGCAGATGCGTTGTTGTACATCCCCTGGGCCGTCACCTCCCCGTAGACGTTATAGATCGTATGCGTTCGCGGCCCGCCCTCCGACCAATGCTGAATCTGTTGCCCTGCGCCGTCGTAACGGAAGTAATTTGCTTCCTGCCGCGTCACGTCATCTGCATCCGAACGGATGAACGTCGCCAGCGTGACATTGCCAAGCACGTCGTAGCCGTAGTCGGTCGTGACGCCATTCGCATTGGTCTTGGTGATGAGCCGTCCACTCGTGCCGTAGTTGTAGATCGTCGCTCGATCGTTAGCCGTGTTACCGTCCGAACTACGCTGGGTCTCGCGTACGACGTTGTTCAGGCCATCGTAAGCGTAATCCGTCGTCGCCCGGACCAGATTTCCGAGATAGTCGTTGAACGCCGGCAATTGCTTGCGAAGCTGTCGCCCAAGCGCATCGAAGGTCCAGCCGTATTGGCTACCGTTCGCGTCTGTGCGTCGAATCAAGTGACCTTCGCCATCGTAGATGTAGCGATTGCGCGCGCTGCCGGTCTGTTCAGTCAATCGCCCATGGCCGTCGACGCTGGCATACCGCACCTTCAGGCGCAACTCGCTCGTGACGCGGCCATTTCGGTCGTAGGTAAAGTCGGTGATCCGGTCATCGGGGCTGTTCGGCCACAACGCCAGCAGCGCATCGCCCGTCGCGCCTGCGTCATAGCTTGCCGGCCGTCCCGCAAAATGCGTTTCCTTCACCACGTTGCCCATCGCATCGCGCGACCACGCCACCGCATAACCTTCAGCATCGATCTCCAGCACCTTCTGACCGAGCTTGTCGTAATACGAGGTAGCTCTGTTGCCATTACCGTCGATGGTCGCGATCACCAGGCCGAGGGCATCGTATTGGGCCCCCGTAACGATGTCGCGGACGTCGTACCTGTACGCACCTGACTCCGCATCGTAGTAGCCGGTATTGACATTCACGATGCGCGTCTCGATCAGCCGGTCAGCGGCGTCGTACGCGTAGCGCGTCTCGCGTACGTTGGCAGGCATGTTCGGTGCCGGTGGCGTCGCTCCAGCTGTCCCCGTGACCGCGACGCCATAGATCTTCTGCGAGACGACGCTGCCCGCTGCGTCGTAGCTCCAGTTCGTCAGCATGCCCAATGGGCCGACTTCCGCGATCCGGCGATCGGTCGCATCGTAGTACCAGAATGTGGTCCGGCCAACGGCATTCGTCTGTTGCGCGAGGTTGCCCCGCACGTCGTACGCGTACGTCTCGGTCGGCGTGGTGCTACTCCACATTTTTGTTGCCGCGTTATAGACCGAAACGGACTCGCCGATTTTCTTCGTCACGCGAGCCAGCGTGTCGAACTCGTAGCGGGTCACACGTTGCTCGGGAAGTCCGGTGGCTTCGACGACCGTCACACGATTCCCACGAGCGTCGTATTCGAACCGATTGACGACCGGCCGTCCATTGGACAACACCGGCAACGTCTCGGACAGCATCAGGCCGCGGCGATCATACGCATACGCAAAGGTACCACCCACCTTGTTGGTGTAACCCGTCCGATTGCCGAAAGCGTCGTAGCAGTATTGCTCCTTGTACCCTTCGGCGTCGGTCGATTCGATCAGGCGATCAAGTTTGTCGTACGCCAACAGCGTCACGGCATCGCTCACACGATTACTCACCGGACGAATGCTCGTCCACAGCGTGCGTTCGTCGATCACGCGCGGACAGGCCTTCGCGTAGTGCGTCACCTTGGTCGGCTGGCCCGACGGACTGTACTCCGTCGCGATGACGCTCCCAACGGCGTTAACTTGCAGGACGTTGCGGTTAAGTTGGTCAAAGTAGAAATAGGTGTTGTTGCCCTTGGCGTCCGTCACCTTGACCGCATTGCCGAACACGTCGTAACCGGTTGTCGTTGTGTAGCCTAGCGCATCCGTCACGCTGGTACGATTACCTTGGGAATCGTAGCCGTAACGCGTCGTGTGCTCGTTCGGATCGGTAGTCGCAATAACGCGCCCAAGCCCGTCATAGGCGTAAGTCGTCGTGGCCGCTTGCGGTGTACCCCAGGCCCGCGTTTCCGAGATTGCACGCCCCGCTGCATCGTATTCTGTATGCGTCCCCATCTTGTAGGTGGCATTGTTGTAGGCGCGCCAAGTTGTGACCGTTCGCCCCATTGTATCCAGATCGTAGTGCGTCGCTGTTCCAAGCGTGTCCACGGTCTCGACCAAGCGGCCGGCCTTGTCGTAGCGGTATTGGGTGACGGCCGAATCCCCCCGGTTAGTCATGGTCGGATAGCGCTGCAACAGCGCCACCGTACTCAGGCCACGCGCATCCGATGCGGCCGGTGCCGCATAGCGCACGCTGAACGTCACACGCCCAGCTGTGTCGTAACGTTGAGCTGTTATGTAATTTTCCGGGTCAATGGTCAAGAACAGACGGCCAGCAGCATCGTACGCGTAAGTGGTCGTACGATCGGTGGCCGCATTGGCCGCACTACCCACCCACACCTTCAGCGCTGCTTCCGTCGCCCCCCGTACGCTCGAAAACGCTGCGGCAAATTGCGTTTTCTCCACCACATTGCCACTAGCGTCGTAACGGTTTTGGGTCACGTTGCCGATCGGGTCGATGGTGTAGACTGATCGATTCGCGACATCGTACACAGTGCTGCTGATGCGATCCTGCGCCATCAGCGCCGCGCTGCGACGCTGGACGGCCGCATCGATTTCGGCTTTGGAGAAGCTTCCTGCGACCGTGCCGGCGAAACGCGTGGTCGATGTCACGTTCCCGTTAGCGTCGTAGGTGAAGCCAACCACGTTGTTCAACCCATCGACCGTATAGACCAACCGACCATCAGCGTCGTACGCGTAGCGCTCAATGTGATCCTGTGCTGCTGCCAACACGCGCTTTGCCAGGTCCTGTCCGCTCGCCGGCCCCGGCAAACCAGTCAGCGAAATTGTATTGGCATACGCGCGCCGCACCGTCAGTCGCCCCTCGGCGTCGTATTCCTGCGCAATCACGGCGCCCGTCGGCCCCACAGACCAAGTCTGACGCCCTTCCGCATCGTAGGCGTAACGCGTCACACCTCCGGCCGCACCGGTGGCAGACAGAACATTGCCGTTGTTGTCGTAGGTGTATCTCGTCGTTAACTTTAGGCCGACCGGATCGACGATCGTACTGACCAGCCGCCCGCCCTGGTCGTACACGTGCTGGGTCACGCGAGACGTAGCGCTTCCGGCGCCCTCCGCAACGGTCAGAACGTTGCCGAGTCCGTCGAATGTGAACGTCGTCGTCAAGTTCAAACCACCCGGATCCTGTACAACCGAGATGGCCTGCCCATTACGGTCATAGCTCGTCTGCGTGACCGTCCCGGACGGATCGGTCACACGAATGACTTGGCCCTTGGCATCGTAGGTATAGGTCGTGACCAGCCTCAACCCATTCGCATCGACGGTTCGCGTCAACACCCGTCCTGCCGCGTCGTACGACAACCTAGACAGAATGCCGAGTGCATCCGTAACCTCGATCAGGTGCCCCTCCGCATCGTACTTCTGCTGGGTCGTTCCCGCAGGCGCGATTGTCTCGACCAAATTGCCGCTCAGGTCGTAGCGATACGATGTGGTATTGCCTCGCCCGTCGGTCAACGCAATGATCTGTCCCAATTCGTCGTACCGGGTCGTGGTGCGAATACCTTCCGGCATCGTTACGCTGATTTCCCGGTTGAACTGCGCGTACGCATACGACGTGGTCGCACCTGTGCGATCCGTGCTCGTCAGCACATTACCGAACGCGTCGTAGGTCAGCTTCGACTCGGCGCCCGTTCCGTCTGTGACGATGACCACGTTGCCGCTCCGGTCGTACTGCGTCTTACGCACCACACCGTTCGCGTCGGTGTTTTGCACGACCCGACCGAATGCGTCATAGACGACCGATGTCAGCAGATTCAAGCCGCCGACGTCGTATTTCTGACGAACGACCATGTTCCCGCGCTTGTCGAAGACAGATGACTCCCGCACGCGCGCGTTTGCCGAGATTTCCTGTACGACGGACGTCCGTTCACCGAACGCGTTGTACTCGTAGAATGCGCTGAAACCCTCTGCGTCAGTGCGTCGCGTCAGGCGGCCAGCCGCGCTGTATGAGAACGAGGTGATCGATGCCTGGCCATCGTCGCCCAATGCATCAAACGCCTGACGCAATTCGTCCGTCAGCGCACCGCCCTTCCGCATCGAAAGCGTCCTCGCAACGCGTGTAGCGTAGGCCGTCGTCGCGCTCAGATCGCCAAACGTATCGTAGGTGTAGGCAGCAACTTCACCGACCGGATTCACGACGTGAGACAACCGCCCTGCGTGATCGTAGTAATACAACGTGGTGTTGCCCATCGCATCCACCATCGCGGCGCGATTTCCGGCGGCATCGTAGCGATAGGTCAGGCCGTTCCGTGTCCAGACCGCATCGATCTGCGTTTGCGTTGGGTTCGCGCCGAGCGCCTGCAGCTTCGCGGTTCCCTCCCCAGTCAACTGGCCGATCAGGCGTCCTTGCGTATCGTAGCGATAGGAAAGCGTGCGATTCCGTACGGATTCCGAGATCAGGTTGCCCTGATCGTCATAGGTATAGCGCGATGTTACGTCGCCGCCGTCCGAAAAATCGGTCCGCTCGACCAGGCGGCCCATCACGTCGTAGGCGTATGCGGTCCGCTCGAGATGACCCGGCGTCGACGCCAACGCGAGCGCCGACGCAATATCGAATGTAAAGCGCGCGGCAATCGTGCCGCTCGTCCCCACCATGAACGACGGCGTGACCGAGGCCGACTGCCCTTTCTGGTCACCGAGCATCACGTCGGTAATCGATAATCCATTTTTCGCACTGCCGTAGCGGAACTCGATCGAGTGGTTGGCAAACGGCACGGTACTGTTCACTGGTACCGAATAATCTCCCCCCGCCCCCGGTTTCAGGGGCACCGTTCCGCCCCTCACGCCATCGACCCACACCTCGATGGACATCGCAGTCGTAATGTTCGCCTTGAACTTGACCGTCATCTGCTGCGGCGCAGATAGTTGTCTCGCATCGATCTGCTGGCCTCGGACTCGCTCGACGAGGTTTCCGAACGCGTCGTACCGGTAGCGCGTCACGTAACCCTCGCCATCGATTTCGGTACTCAATCTGCCACTCGCGTCGTAGACGAAATTGACGTGAACATCCTGCGCGCTATCGCGCGGACGCAGCGATGCAATCGTACCCCTATCACGCAATGCCGTCGCAGTCGCCGTCGCGTAGCGGATCGTCTCGACGCGCTCGCCCGCGCCGTTGTATCGATACTCGGTCAGATAGCCGGATGCATCGAGCTCGCCAGTCAACCGGCCGTCAGCATCGTAGAAGTAGCGCGTCGTGCGATCGTTGGACGAGTCCGCAGTCGGCAGATCCGCTACCGGTTTCGCGCCAGAGATGGTCACACGGTTGGCAAATGCCGTCACCGCAATCGGCCGGCCATGCCCGTCGTATTGGGTCTGCGTCACGAAACCATCGGCGTCGATCACGTGGCTAATCGAATCAGTATCCCAATATACCCAAGTCGAGCGATCTCCCTGACTTACTGCCGGACGCAGTTTGCTGCTTTCGAGTGAGAAGGTCGTGTTGGTTCCGGCAACCGTTATCACCGGACTACCATCCGCATTGACCAACGAGGCGAGCTGCGTCGCCGTGAGACGCACATCATACGTTACCGTCCGTGTCAATTTCCCCGTCGTGATCGCGTGGACATATTCGGTCAATGTGCCGTCCGGAGTGATGTCAGCCACAATCTGCCCGCGGCTGTTGTACAGGTAGTGCGTATTCCGCCCCAGCGTGTCGGTCGTCATCCGAAGCCGTCCGTTCGCGTCGTAAGCGCTCTTCGTCTGCGAGACGACCCTGCCGGCAACCGAATCCGCCACGCCGATCGCTTCTCCGACCGCGTTGTATGTCGACGTCCGCGTCAAGCCGTTGTTGAACGTGATCGCCACCGCATGCGTGGCGTCGTCATAGCGATACAGCGTCGATACTCCTGCGAAGTTCGTCGATGACAACAATCGCCCCAGACCGTCGTACGCAAATTGCTCGACGCGCGTCTGACCCGTTACGCCGTCGATATGCTGAAGCACCCGACCAAACGGATCGTAGACGTAGTGGGACTGACTGATTCCGCTGGTCAGATCGCCACTTCCGTCTGCTTGCAGCTTCGTGTAGCGCGTCACACTCGCGACCTTGCCACGATAGTCGTAAGTCATATCCGCACGCCGTGCAGCGCGCAGGTCCACACCAGTGAGCCACGATTTCAATTGCGCTTCGTTCAGCGCATTTTGAGCCGACAGGTCGCTGATGTTGTAAGCTGCATCGGTATACTGAATTTCTGAGGTTCTTTGACCAGCAGCGTTGTATCGATATTCCGTTACGCGCCCGTCGCCACTCACAACAAAGCGCAAATGCCCAGCTGCATCGTAAATGTAGCGTGTCGTTCGTTGCGGCCGCGCCGGATCATTGTTATCGGTAACGGCCTCAGTCAACACCTCATTGTTCGGGCCGTACGTGCGCGAGACCGCTGCGGATGAATCGGCTTGCTTGATCAGATTTCCCAAGGCATCGAACAGAAGCGTGACAGTCTTTCCGTCCGTCCTGTATTCCCGAAGCACTTTTCCGTTCTCGTAGCTGATCCTCAGATATTCGAGTTGAACATCAGCACCCGCGACTGACTCAATCGACGTCAACCGTCCCTGCACGTCATACTTCATCATCTTCGCGTAGCCCAGCGGATCAGTGATCGTCGTAGTATTGTTAGCCGTGTCGTACGCGAGCTTCGTTACACGCTGGGCGCCGCCGTCTCCCCGCTCGGAGATCTTCACGACCCGATACTCGCCACCGATCAGTCGATAGCCGAACGAGACCTGGGCTCCATCCGACTGCGCGATCGACGCAATCCGGTTGCTCGTGCCATCGTAGGTATACGTAGTCTTGAAAACCCGGTCATCCGCTATGCTATTGTCTTCCGGGCTCAAATCGACGATCACCTCGGACAGTCGCCTCTGCGTGTCGTAGACGTAGCGCATGGCGGTCGACGTGATCGTCTGCCCGTTCGCGTTGCGGTAGACGCTGCGCAACGCACTCAGTTGTCCGGTCGCGTTGTACTCGAGGTTCGTGACATCGCCATTGGCCGTGGTGACTTGCGACAGTTTCCCAGCCGCGTGGTAGACATAATTGACCGTATTGCCATCTCGATCCTTGCTCGACACCAGTCGACCGCCATGCGACGCGTCGTAAGTTTCCGTCAGAGATCCCACGCCATCGCGCCACTGCCACGCGTTTGACGCGCAGTCGAACGCCAGCGTCGCGCGCGCGACCGTGCCAGTCACATCGGCCCGGCCTGCTCCATCACCGAACGAGACATCAGCACCATTCCACGCCGTCGACACATAGGTCTTTCGTGTCGCCTCATACCCGAACACCGTCGTCGATCCGTCCCAGTCGGTCAACGTGACCGAACTGCCTGCTGCATTCAGCGAGCCGGCGAGGCCCGTCACGGTCCGGGTCCCGCCCGGCCGCCAGTTATCGCCTCCGATCAGGCCGAGACTGTTGTATGCGCGATAGACCGCCCCGTTCACGCCCTGCCCCAGCAACATCTGGTCTCGATCCTGGATGATCAGGTTCCCCGTCGCCGCATTCACGTACACCCGTTCGCCCGTCTGGCCGAACGACGCATTGCCCAACTTTCCGTTGTTGCCCAGCCCCAATGCCGACGACGACTGCAAACCCAGACCATTACCGGTGACGATCGAAACCATCTGTGCCTCTGCTTGTTCGAATAGATGAAAGCGCGCACGCTACGTCGCGCCAGATGAACAAGTTATCGGGGCTTTGAAAATTTCGTTTAGCAATCGAGATTATTTTCAGACATGTCCGATCAGTTTCCCTTCCTCAAGCCGTCGCCCCCTCACTTTCTCCATTCGTTCATTGACACGTGTCGCCCGGATGATGCATATAGAGCCATTCTGAACTGACCTGCCGTCCAATCCGTTCGCCGGGAATCCATTCATGCACACCACCACGTCCTCGCCCGAAGACCGCGTCCAGCGCCTGCTGTCATATCTCTCGACCGACCCGACGAATCGATCCCTCAGGATCGATCTCGCCCATGCCGCATTCGATTCCGGCCAGCACGACCTGTGCGAGAGAATGCTCGACGCGTTGCGCCAGGACGAGCCTCAATCGGCCGCGCTCCTGAATCTGGAGGGTCTGAATGCGTTGGCCCGCGGCCTGCCGGAACGGGCCATCGAGGTGTTTCGCTCGATCCCTGCAGCCGCTCGCGGAGCGGTCGTGCAATACAACGAAGCGTATGCACTGGCATTGACGGGGCAGTACGAAGAAGCGCTGAATTCGTTGACGGCTGCCGATCCGGCCGCCATGCCATTGGCGGTTGCACTGCGGATCCGCGTGCTGCATCATCTGAAGCGGCTGGAAGAAGCGCTCGCACTCGGCGAGCAATACGCCGAATCCGTGCCCGAAATCGCCGCGCCGTATGCCGTCGCACTGTTCGATGCCGGAAACGCCGATGCGGCCCGAACATACGCCCAGCGTGCCGGCCACTCGCCGGATGCATGGGTCATCCTGGCACTCCTCGACCTCGAGACAGGCGCCATCGATGCCGCCGAATGGCATCTCGCCAGGGCGCTCCAATACCAGCCGGAACATGCGCGCGCCCAGCTCGGCATGGGGCTCGTGCAAATGGCACGACGGCAATTCGACGCTGCCGGCAACACATTGTCCGCCGCGGCACGCAGCTTCCGGTCTCATTCGGGGGCATGGATCGCGGCAGGCTGGGCATACCTGTACAAGGGTGATCTCGCCACGGCACGCCGGGCGTTCGACACGGCCGTTGCCGTTGACCGCACCTTCGCCGAAGCGCACGGATCGCTCGCCGTCCTCGATATCAAGGAAGGATTGCTTGCCAGTGCGCGCACCCACATCGAAACCGCGCAGCGACTCGACAAGGCTTGCGCTTCCGCCGCACTTGCACTCGGCATGCTGCAAGACGCCGAAGGCGAAAGCGTGGGTTCGAAGGCGACGATCGATGCCGCGCTCCGCCGCCCATTCGGCACCGACAATCGAACGCTTCTGCAAAGATTGGCGACGTATACCGGCAACCAGCGCGCGATCGAATGACCTGGCGCCCAGATGCGCTCGTTGAGCGCGATGATGCGATCGGATCGGCCACGCTCGGACCGCGGTAGGTCGATCGTCCTCGCTTCTCGCCGGAAAGACATTTCGAGAACGCATGCGAATCAAGTCAGCCATTTATTTTCAGACCTGTCCGATTGTCCGTCATCCCGATTGTTGAGAGGATTCTCCACTCTTGGGGGATCCTAAATTGACATCTGATCAAGCGCTGCACATGCTGGCGCAATTGTTCTGGAACAGCTTTCTGATCGCGGGGCCCATTCTCGGCGCCACCCTCGCAGTCGGCTTGCTCGTCAGCGTCTTCCAGGTCGTCACGCAATTGCAGGAGATGAGTCTCAGCTACATCCCGAAGCTGATCGTGGCAGCGGTCGCGATCGTCGTGCTGGCCCATTCGATGCTGTCGCGGCTGGTGGGCTTCGCCGCGGCGCTCTTCAACACCATTCCGAGCCTCGGATAACACTCGTGGCGCCGCTCGACATCAACGCCAGCACCGGCTGGGCGCTCGCCGTGTTGCTGATCGCGATGCGCATCGGACCGACGATCGTGCTTGCCCCGCCGTTCTCGCTGATTCAGGCGCCTCTGCGCGTACGCGTGGCGATGACGCTGGCGCTGTCAGCCTGCATCGCCACACCGGTTTCTCCCCGCTTCGCACACGATGGCGCGCTGCTGGTCATCGCGCTCGCCACCGAACTGCTGCTTGGCCTGGCGATCGCCTTCGCGCTGCAGGCCGCGTTCGCGGCATTGTCGCTTGCCGGACGCGCGCTCGACGTCCAGGCCGGATACGGCCTCGCCACGGTCATCCTGCCGGGATCCCGCACGCAGTCTCCGCTGTTCGGCTCGATCCTGACGCTGGTTGCCGGCGCGATCTTCTTCGCGGAAAACGGCCACCTCGCGCTGCTGCAACTCGTTGCTCGCACGCTCGACATTCTTCCACCCGGGCAAGTACCCATGCTCGGCGGTCCCGACTCGTTCATCCGCTACCTCGGCGTCGTGATGACGCTGGGATTCGTCGCAACGCTGGCCATCACGCTGACGCTGTTTCTGATCGACATCACGATTGCCTTCCTGTCTCGCGCATTGCCGCAGATGAATGCGCTGCTCCTCGGCCTGCAGGTCAAGACGATCGCTACCCTGACCGTGCTGGCGATGTCGGCCGGCCTGCTCGGTCCCGCGACGCTGCGGCTGATGCATGCGTCGCTCGATTTCGTTTTCTCGCTGGCCTGACCATGTCCGACATCGAGCAGAACAAATCCGAGCAGGCAACCGCCTACAAGCTGGAACAGGCGCGCAAGAAAGGCATGATTCCGCGCAGCCCGGAACTTGGCATGGTGGTGAGCCTCGTCGCCTGCAGCCTGTACCTGTCGGCCTGGGGCGGCGACCTGGCGGCCCGGCTCGCCACGCGTTTCGCGCGTGCGTTTTCAGTTGCCGGTACGGTCGGGGCCAATACCGGCACGCTGAAACACGAAGCGGCCGCGCTCATCCTGGATTCCGCGCGTGCCATCGCACCGCTGATTGGGGTCGCGGCTGGCGGCGCACTGGTGGCGACGCTTGCACAAACCGGCCTGCTGTTCGCGCCCAAGGCATTGAAGGCGGATTGGTCGAAGCTGAACCCGGTGCAAGGCATCAAGCGCTTGATGTCGATACAGATGCTCATCGACGCGCTGAAGGCGTGCGTCAAGATGATCGTCTATACGGCCATCGCCTATTACACGATTCGGGACACCGTTGTCTCGGCCGCACACGCGACGGCGTCCGTGTCCGATCTTGCCGGCGCGCTGCTGCATGAAACGCTTCGACTGATCGGGCATCTGCTCGCGGCGGCGATCGTCTTCGCCGCGATCGACCAGATCCTGGTCCGGCGCGCATTCGCACGGAAGATGCGCATGAGCCGGTACGAACAGAAACAGGAGATCAAGCAACGGGAGGGCGATCCGAGAATCAGGCAGCGTCGCAAGCAATTGCAGCGCGAACTGCTGCAGCGTGCGCAGAGCATGCGCAACGTGCGAGGCGCCGATGTGCTCGTCACCAATCCGACGCATTATGCGATCGGGCTGCGCTACGATGCGACCGAAATGACCGCGCCGCAGGTCGTCGCCAAAGGTTCCGGAGAATTCGCGCGGCGCCTGAAGAAGCTTGCGTTCATCTACGGCGTGCCCGTGATCGAGTCGAGGCAATTGGCGCGCGAACTGCATCGTTACGGGACGGTCGAGCGCGAAGTGCCCGGCGCGATGTATCGGGATGTCGCATCGGTCTATCTGAAGATCAGGCGGCACCCGGCCCGCGCGGAGCAGCGCGCATGAATGCCCTGATGCGTCGTCACGCCGACCTCGTGCTGGTGTTCGCCGTGGTCGGGATCCTGCTGATCCTGTTCACGCCGATCCCGTCGGTGATGCTCGACCTGCTGATCATCGTGAACTTCTCGTTCGCGTTCACGATCCTGCTGCTGACGTTCTATGTCACGCGCCCGGTCGATTTCTCGACCTTCCCGTCGCTGCTGCTGATCGCGACGCTGTTTCGGCTCGCGCTCAACATCGCGGCCACGCGTCTGATCCTGTCCGGCGGCGAAGCCGGCCAGGTCATCGGCGCGATCGGCGAATTCGTCGTTCAAGGGAATTTCGTCATCGGGCTGATCATCTTCTTCATCCTGATCGTCGTCCAATACGTGGTCGTGACGACGGGCGCCCAGCGTGTGTCGGAAGTGGCCGCACGTTTCGTGCTCGACGCGATGCCGGGCCAGCAGATGAGTATCGACGCCGACCTGAACATGGGGCTCATCGACCAGGATGAAGCCAAGCGGCGGCGCAAGGCGCTCGAAAAGGAAGCCGGCTTCTATGGCTCGATGGACGGCGCGAGCAAGTTCGTCAAGGGCGACGCGATTGCCGGCATCATCATCATGCTGATCGACATTTTCGGCGGCTGGGCGGTCGGCGTCGCGCAGATGGGCATGTCGCTCGGCGACGCGTTGCAGAAGTTCACGCTGCTGACGATCGGCGACGGCATCGTCACGCAAGTGCCGGCGCTGATCATCTCGGTGGCCACCGGGATCATCGTGACGCGCTCCGCGTCGGACGGCGAACTGAGTAACGAGGTATTGAACCAGCTCGTGCGCTTTCCGAAGATCCAGGTGCTGGTCGCGGGCGCTCTCGTCGGCTTGCTCGCGCTTCCCGGAATGCCGAAGTGGCCTGTCCTGCTCATCGCGCCGGCGATCTTCTGGGCCTGGTGGCTGACGCGGCAGCCACGCGCGATCGAGGACGAAACGCAGAGCGACACGGGCATACCCGAAGGCACCGTCGAAGCGCAAGCCGCGGTGCCGGCAATCGAGGTCGGGCTCGGCGCCGAATTGTCCCGCGCGTGGATTCCGCAACAAAGTCTGCTGGCCGACCGTATCGCGGCATTCCGCAAACAGTACGCGGAAGACATGGGCGCGACGGTGCCGGCGGTCGTCGTCCGGGACAATGCGCAGCTCGGTTCGAACGACTATCGCGTATCGCTGTACGGCAACCGGTTCGGCGCCGCCACGCTGTATCCGGGCAAGACGCTGGCGATCAATCCATCGCCCAAGGGAGACGCGCTGCCCGGCATCGCGACGCACGATCCGGCGTTCGGCTTGCCCGCGATCTGGATCGACGGCGACCTGTTGGCACGCGCGAAAACGGCCGGCTATTCGACGGTCGATCCGCTCACGGTGTTGATCACGCACGTGACGGAAATCGTTCGCGCCAATATCGCGACGCTGCTGTCGCGCACCGACGTCGTCTCGCTTCTCGAGGGCGTGCGAACCCGTTCTCCCGGACTGGTCGAAGAGCTGGTCCCGCACCTCATGTCGGTGAGCGATATCCAGTCCGTCCTCCAGGGATTGCTGACGGAAAACGTGCCGATCAGGAATATCGACCAGATCGTCGAAGTGCTCGCCGATGCGGGGCGCCACGAGAAGGAGCCGGCGCTGCTCGTCGAGCGCGTGCGACAGAAGCTCGGCCACGGGATTTGCCAGCGCCTGCAGGGCGACAAGGACGCGCTCGCGGTACTGACGCTCGATCCGGTGCTCGAAAACGCCATTGCGCACAATCTCCAGGGCGCCGACGGCACCGGCGCGTTCGTGCTGGATCCGCGTCTCGCCGAATCGCTCCTCGCGCGGCTTGCCGGGCAAGTGGAGTCGATGTTGCGCCAGAACCTGTCGCCCGTCCTGTTGTGCCGCCCCGAGCTGCGGCGCCACCTGAAGATCTTTTCCCGACGCATCGCGCCGCATCTCGCCGTCCTGTCGATGAACGAAATTCCGCACGTCATCAACCTGCGTTCGTTCGCGATGGTATCCGTCGATGCGCCGCAAGCGGTCGCGCCGGTTCCGCGCGCGGCCTGATCGTCGTCATTCAACGCTTACGGATACCCGGCCATGGATAACCTGATGACCCTCGCTGTCGGCCTGATCGTTTCCGAAACACGGCAGGTCGAAACGGCCGCGCAGAACATCGCGAATCTCGCGACGCCCGGCTACAAGCGCGAAATCGCCTTCTCCGACCTCCTGTCGCGGGAAGGCGCGTCCCCGGCCGCGCCGGTCGTGCCGACGAACCGGGCCGTGGCAAGCGACTTCATGCCGGGCAAGCTGGTTCATACCGGCAATCCGCTCGACCTGGCACTGGGCGGCGGCGGCTTCCTCGAGGTATCGACGCCCGAAGGGCCCGCCTTTATCCGCGGCGGCACGTTCCAGCTGGACGCCGGCGGCCGGTTCGTCACGCAGCAGGGCTGGGTCCTGCAGAGCGCCGGCGGCGGCGACGTCAGCGTCCGTTCGTCCGACTGGAAGATCGCGTCCGACGGGACGGTGATCGACGACGGCAACGCCGTCGCGGTGATCGGCACGGCCTCGTTCGGCAATCCCGGAAAACTGACCCGGCTCGGGAGCGGCCTGTACCGGGCGGACGGCGTCCAGCCGGTCGAACTGGCCGACCCGCGCGTGCTGCAAGGCTTTCTCGAGGCCTCGAACGTGTCGAACGGCAACGAGATGGTGAGGATGATGGAAGCCGTGCGCCGCATCGAATCGGGACAGAAGCTCGTCCATACCTACGACGACATGATGGCGACCGTCTTGCAACGCCTGGGAGACATGTAAGCATGAACAACGTTTTCTATATCGGCGCGACAGGCCTGAACGCGCAGCAGACTGCCGTGGACACCACGGCAAACAACATTGCCAACATGAACACGCCCGCCTTCAAGCGCAGCGAGGTGGCGTTCTCCGCATTGCTGACATCGGCGCCCGCGTCGTTGACACGCGAGTATGCGGGCGAGACGTCCGCGGTTGCAGCGGGTGTCGCGGCGACCACGATGCTACCGGTTCTGACGGCGGGCGAGCTGCATCCGACCGGCAACGCGCTCGATCTCGCGGTCCGAGGGGACGGTTTCATCGAGCTGGCGTCGGATGCCGGACAGACGATGCTGTGGCGCGGCGGCACGCTTCAGGTGGGAGCGGACGGCTATCTGACCGCGACGAACGGGTTGCGCCTGCGCGCGATGATCTCGGTACCGCGCGACGCGTCCGCCGTGACGATCTCGCCCACCGGCCAGGTTCAGGCGCTCGTGACCAGCCAGTCCGATCCGATCGATCTCGGCGAAATCGAGTTGCTGATGCCGGCCGACGCACGTTCGCTGGAGTCGGCCGGCGGCGGCCTCTATCGTGTCCGCGATGAAGGTCAATCCGTGTCCCGCATGCGTCCGGGCGAAGACAACGCAGGGTTGCTCGCGCAAGGCTTCAGCGAGGCGTCCAACGTGTCGCTGCCCGACGAGCTCGTCGGGCTGATGCTCTATCAGCGCGCCTATGCCGCAAATGCGCGGCTCGTTCAGGTCGGCGACGAGCTGATGTCGATCGCGAACGGGCTGAAGCGATGACCGATTGCGTGATGTCGGCTTCCTGTTCCCGGAAGGGGCGGCGTGCGATCGTCGCGGGCGGGCTGTGCGCGCTCCTGGCCGTTCCGCTCGCGCCGACCGCGGCGGTGCCCGGGGCCCCGCTGCAACTCCATTCGCCAGTCAGGATCGACGGTGCGCCGGTGCTGTTGTCGGATGTGGCGGACCTGACTCCATTGCCCGCTGCGCTTCGAGAGCGCGCTGCGCGGCTTGTCGTGCTCGCCCCCCTGCCGTCGCTGTCCGGTGCCCGCATCGATGCCCGGCGGCTCGTCGAATCGGCACGCAGGCAGATGCCGATCCTGGCGCCCTGGCTCGATGGGGTCTCCGGGCAGGAGATCGAAATCGTCCGCCGAAACGGCATGCCGGTCGTCGCATCGCCCCCTGCACGATCGCCTTGCGTCGAACTGCTGCACGCGCTCGACACCGGTTCCGCGCCGACACCCGCAGCGTTCCGCCCGGCAACCTGCAGCGACAGCGAACGCCCGCGTGCCTGGCGCTACGACACCGCCACACACATCGTGCGCGCCGCCCGTCCGCTCGATGTCGGGGAGATCGTCGTGAAGCCGCCGCGTCAGCGAATCGCCTCCGTCCGGCGCGGCGAAATCGTCACACGCCGTGTCCAGGTCGGCGCAACCACCGTCGTGCGCCACGGCGCGTCGCTCGCCGACGCCGCGGAAGACCGTTCCGTCATCGTGCGGACCGTCGACGGCGAGACGGCCTTGTGGCACGCGGATTCGACCGCTCGGAGGCAATGATATGCGGCGCGTCCTTCCGCTCACGATCCGTCTCGTGCTGGCTTGCGTGCTCGTCCCGCCGGTCGCGGCATCGGCTGCCGATCTCTACCAGGGCGCGTCCTATCAGTCGCTGACCGCCGACCGGCGCGCCTCGAAACCGGGCGACATCGTCACGATCCTGGTGTACGAGAACTCGAGTGCGAGCAACAGCGCCGACACGTCGACGAAGTCGAACGTCGGGCTGCAGGGCAGCATCTCGACGATGTATGCCGGGCAAAACGAAGTCCAGTTCGGCGTCGGCGACAACTATGGCGGCAAAGGCCAGATTCAGCGCGCCGGGAAGCTGCTCGCCCAGTTGAGCGTCAACGTGGTCGACGTGACGCCGGCCGGCGACCTGCTCGTCGCCGGCGATCAGGCGATCGACGTCAACGGCGAAAAGACCCGGATTCGCCTCGAGGGGCGTGTGCGGCCAGTGGATATCGCCGCGAACAACACCGTGCTGTCCACGCGCCTCGCCGACGCGAAGATCGACTATGTCGGCGAAGGCTTCATCACCGACCGGTCGAAACCCGGTCTCATTCCGCGATTCCTCGCGTGGCTCGGATTATGGTGAAACGCATCGCATCGCGGCTCGTGTGCGCGCTGGCAACCGGCCTTGTCAGCATCGCGACGCTCGGCGCGCCGGCGGACGTCCGCCTCAAGGATCTCGGCCGCTTCCTCGGCTGGCGCGACAACATGCTGGTCGGGTACGGCGTGGTCGCCGGTCTGTCAGGCTCCGGCGACACGCCGCGCAACCTGGCCACGCGCCAGGCCATGACCAACATGCTGTCGCAGTTCGACCTGAACCTGACCCAGGAGCAACTGCAGAGCCGCAACGTGGCCATGGTCATGATCACGGCATCGCTGCCGCCGACGGCCAACGTCGGCGACAAGATCGACATCAACGTAACGTCGGTAGGCGACGCCCGCAGCCTGTCCGGCGGCACGCTGATCATGACGCCGCTGCGCGGCCCGGACCGGCGTGTGTATGCGCTGGCGCAGGGCCCGCTGACGGTCGGCGGCTATCGCTACGACGCCAACGGCAACATGCGTATCAAGAACCACCCCACCGTCGGCATCGTTCCCGAAGGGGCGACGGTCGAGGTGCCGGTGAGCGCCGATCTCGTCAATCACGACGGCTACCTGACCTTCGTGCTCAAGGAGGCGGACGCGACCACCGCAGAACGCACGGCCGACCGCATCAATCAACTGCTCGGCCTCGACACCGCCCATTCGATCGACGCGAAAACGATCCGGATTCGCGCACCGCACGCCGACGCCGGCCTGAATCGCTTCGTCGCGCAGATCGAAACGCTTGCCGTCGCGCCGGACCGGAGCTCGCGCGTCGTGATCAACGAACGCACCGGAACGGTCGTCGCGGGCGGCGACCTGCGCATCGCGGCGATCACGATCTCGCATGGCGACATCAGGGTGTCGGTCGCAACGCAGTACAACGCATCGCAACCGGGCCTGATCGGCGTTACGGGACCGAACGTGCACAGTCTGGTCGTCGGCAACAGCGAAATGCGGGTCGACGAACCGGGCCAGACCGTCGCTGGGTCGTTCCCGCGCGGCAGCGTCGGCGAACTCGTTCAGGCGCTCAGGTCCAGCCATGTCAGTACGCGCGACGTCATCGCGATCCTGGAAGCCATCAAGGCCGCCGGCGCGTTGCATGCCGACATCATCGTTCAATAAGGAGAATGCTCGTGCCGATCGATCTGGTGACCGCCGTCACCGCGAAAGCGCTCGATGGCCTGTATGCAAGGCAGGCCGCGACCGCGCAGAACATCGCGAATGCCAACTCGGCCAACTATGCGCCGCTGCGCGTGTCCTTCGAAGCCGAATTGCGCGATGCGGCCGCAGCGCGCACGAACAACGACGCCGCGGACCGTCTCGCCCGCGTGCGCGCCGTGATCCCGCGCATCGACACGCCGCTCCCGGTCGACGGAAACGGCGTGCGCGTCGACAGCGAAATCGCGACGGCATCCGAGACATCGGCACGCTATGCGATGCTGATCGGCATGCTCGACCGAACCCTGCAGCTTCGACAACTGGCCATCAAGGGAGCCTGAGCATGAGCGATTCCATCTTTGCGATCGCCCGCTCCGGGCTCGACGTCGAACACCAGCGCATGGAGATCATCGCGCAAAACATCGCCAACGCCGGCACGACCCGAACGGCGACCGGCGAACCGTATCGCCCGCTGCGCCTCGTTTCGGGCCCGCGCGTCGGCGCGTCGTTCAACGATCACCTGCAGGCCGGCGCTCCATCGCCCGCGGCCGGTCTGGCCGGCGTGCAGAGCTACGGGATCGAGCGTGTCGACGCACCGGCCCGGCTCGTCCACGACCCTGCCCATCCGCACGCCGACGCGAAGGGGTTCGTTGCCTATCCCGGCATCGATCATGCAGGCGAGATGTCGCTGATGGTGCAGACCTTGCGTACCTACGAGGCGGATACCGTCATGTTCAACGCGGCCCGCTCGATGTATATGCGCGCGCTCGAACTGGGGAGTCGCTCATGAGCATCGACTCCGTCGAATCCGTTCAGCCGCTGCCGCCGGCTTTCGCCACGCAGGCGTCGCTGTCGCCACGGCTGGTCGATCGCCCCGGCTTCGCCGACTGGCTGTCCGACGGCGTGACCCGCGTCGATCACGCGGTCGTCGCTGCCGACCGGGCAGTCGCCGGGTTCGCACTCGACGGCTCGACGCCGCCGCATCAGGTGATGATGGCGCTCGAGGAAGCCAGGATGTCCTTGCAGTTCGCGTTGCAGGTTCGCGCGCGGCTCGTCGAGGGCTATCAGGAACTCATGCGGATGCAGCTGTAACCGACTCCCATCATGACATTGCTATCCCGCTATCGCGCCCGCTTCAGCGACGCGCCTCCCGGCCGACAGCTCGCGTGGATCGCCGGCCTCGTCGCGCTGATCGCCGCCGTCGCGTTCGCCGGCTACTGGGCGCTGCGCCCGAGTTATCAGGTGCTGTTCAGCGATCTCAAGCCGCAGGACGCGGCTGCGATCATTGCCGAACTGGAACGCCAGAAAGTGCCGTTCCGTATCGACGAAGCAAGCCATGCGATTCTCGTTCCGGACGGCGACACGCGCGCCACGCGCCTGAAGCTGATGAGCGCCGACCTGCGCCTGCGAGGCACGGTCGGATTCGAGCTGTTCAACAACTCGGATCTCGGTCTGACGGATTTCGCGCAGAAGGTCAATTATCAGCGCGCGCTTCAGGGCGAACTCGCGCGCACGATCATGTCGCTGGACGAGATCGACATGGCACGCGTGCATCTGACGCTGCCCGAATCGTCGATCTTCCGCCGCGTCGACGATCGTCCGAAAGCTTCCGTTGCGCTGTTCGCGCGCGACGGGCAAACGCTCACGCCAGATACGATCGGCGGCATTCAGCGCCTGATCGCGGCCGCCATCCCGCAGATGGCGCCAGCCGACGTGACCGTGGTCGATCAACGCGGCGGTCCGGTCAATTCGCGCGAATCGGACCTGGACGATCCGCATTACGCGCTCAAGCATGCGATCGAGCGGGAATACGTGCGCAAGATCACCGGCCAGATCGCTCCGCTGATCGGGGCGCTGCACGCCACCGTCAGCGTCGACGCCGCGCTCGATTTCGATCAGGTACGCACGACCCGCGAGTCCGGCATCAGCCAGCCGATCGTGAACGACAATGGCACGGTTCCGGCGCTGCCGGCCGGCAAGCAGGCACTGCCGCCGGCCGGCCTGCCGCCGTTGCCGTCGCCTGCTGCCGCCAATGATGGAACGCGCAGCGAGCGCAGGGTCGAACAGATCGTATCCGCACCGGGGGCAATCAAGCGCCTGAGTGTCGGCATCGTCGTCGACGGTGCGTTGCCGGACGACGCGCTGGAACGCTTGAGGACCGTTGCAAGCGCGGCCGTCGGCGCCAATACGGCGCGCGGCGATACCGTTTCGGCGTTTGCCAGCCGGCGCGCGGCACATCCGTCGTCGTCGCAACTCCTCGCGCCCGTCCCGGTTGTGCCCGGCGACCACGCCGCTCGTCCAGCCCATCCCGCCCATCCCGCGAACTCGACCTACGTGGCGGTCAAACGCGACATCAAGCGGATCATTCGCGAACTCGATCCGCTCCGACCGCTCGTCGGCTATCTCGGCGTGACCGGACTGATCTCCTTCGTCGTGCTGCGGCTCGTGCGCGGCGCATGGGTGAAACGTCGCCGCACCCGGCTGCTGAGCGAATCGGAGCGGGAGCGGTATGTATTGCGATTGCGCACACTGCTTGCCGACGCACGAGGCCAGCATGGCGGCTGATTCCCTGTCTCGACACGATCGTCGTCTCCGTGGCGCAGTGGCGCAACTGGCGCACCGCCCGATGGCCGACATCGAGGCCGTCTGGCATGCGTTGACCGACGACGAGCGTGCGCAACTGGGGCCGCTGCTGGCGGATGCGGCTGCGGCGCTGTCCTCGGTGGCACTCGAGCTTGTCGCGGCACCGCCGACAGAGCCGCCCGATGGCCAGGCAGATGCCCCGCACGAGGACGGCATCCCGGCCGTGCTCGCGCGACTGGCGGGTCATTGGCCGGATGCATTGCTGATGCGTGCCGTCCGGTCGTTCGGCAGCCAGCAGGTCGATGCATTCCTCGCGCAGGTTCCCGTGGACCGGCGCGAAACGTTGTCGCGCCAACCTGCGACGCCACCACTCACCTCGCGCGCGCACGAGGCGTTGATGCAACGGGCGCGCCAGGCAGCAGACACGCTTTCGGCGCCGGCACCGACGGAAGACACGGTTGCCGACACGGCGCGTACGACATGGGCCCGGCGTCTGGTCCGTAGCTTTCGCAAGGGGCGTGCGTGATGGCGATCATCAAGGCCGGTCGCGTTCTGTTGACCCCTGAGCGCGCGATGCTGCCGGACCGGCAAGGCGCGACACGCGAACACGGTACGGCCGTCCCGTCGCCCGGCCCGGCTCCGTGCGTTTCCGATGAATCGGTCCGCGACGATACCGCCGTGCGGGAACGGGCCGCCCTGAACGCACGCATCGCCGAACTCGAGGCGCGGCTGGCGGAACACGAGGCCGCGCTGGAATCGCATGTGAACGACGCGTTCGAACAGGGCGCCGAAACCGCTCGTGGCCGGTTCGTTCAGGCTGAGGCCGAGCGGGTCGCGTTGTTGCAGAAGGCTGTCGACGCTGCGCGAGGCGAGTTCTCCCGAAAGCTCGACGCGCTGGACGCGCTTGCGACCGAGATCTCGCTGGCGGCGCTGGAACGCGTGCTCGGCAATCCGGACGACTACGCGCGTCTCGTCGTCGCCACCGTTCGTCATCGCATGACGACGATCGCCGAGGGATCGATGCTGGCCGTCCGCGTCTCGGCGACCGACTTCCCGGATGCAGGCGCGCTTGAGCAGATCGACGCGGGATCGCATGTCGAACTCGTTGCCGACCCAGCGTTGCAGGCAGGCGCCTGCTTCATTGATCTTCAGCTCGGGCGAATCGACGCAAGCATTCCTGGCCAGCACGCGCGGACCGCCAATCTGCTGAGCGGAGGACCTCGCGATGACTGACGCCCGGATCGCTCACCCGGCCCTCGCCGCCCTGCGTCATTTCGATCCGGTCATGCAGTTCGGTCGGGTCACGCGCATCATGCCGACCTTTCTGGAAGCTGACGGCCCCGGCGTGCCGATCGGCGCCCTGTGCGCCATCGGACCGGATACCGCGCGTCCCCGGTTCGCGGAAGTCACGCGGGCTGAACGCGGGCGGGTCACGCTCGCCCCCTACCAGTCCGTCGCGTCGATTCGCGTCGGCGACAGCGTCCGCGCCGTCCATGCCGACGCCACGCTCGCGGTCGGCGACGCCTATCTGGGCCGCGTGATCGATCCGTTCGGTCACCCGCTCGACGGCGGCCCTGGCGTCCCGACCGTCGAGCGCTGGCCGCTCGCGGGGCGCGAAACGCAGCCGCTCGACCGCATCTCGCCGACGGTCCCGCTGCCAACCGGCATCCGCGCCATCGACACGATGCTGACGCTGGGCGTCGGGCAACGCGTCGGGATCTTTGCCGGCAGCGGCGTCGGCAAGACCACGCTGCTAGCCGCGCTTGCCCGTCACGTCGACGCCGACGTCTGTGTTCTTTGCCTGGTCGGCGAACGCGGTCGCGAAGCGGAGGAGTTCTGGCAACGGGCGTTGTCGGACACCGCGCGCGCGCGTTCACTGATGGTCGTGGCCACGTCGGATCAACCTGCCATCCTGCGCGCGCGCAGCGTACTGGCCGCGCTGGCGCATGCCGAATATTTCCGGGCGCAGGGCAAGCACGTGCTGCTCCTGCTCGACTCTGTCACCCGCTACGGGCTCGCGCTTCGCGAGATCGGCCTTGCCGCCGGCGAGCCGCCGACCGTACGCGCCTATACGCCGGGGGTGTTCGCGGCCCTGCCCAAGGTCGTCGAACGCTGCGGCGCGTTGCGCGGCCACGGCGCGATCACCGCGCTGATGACCGTGCTCGCGGAGACCGACGAAATCGACGATCCGATGGCGGAAACCATGCGAGCGTTGCTCGACGGGCATATCGTGCTGACCCGCGCACTCGCCGAACAGGGACACTTTCCGGCTATCGACGTCATGCGCAGCATCAGCCGCGTGATGCAGCACGTCGCGTCCGATACGCAACGGGCGCTGGCGTCGCGGGCGCTGGCCGGCCTGTCGCTGTACGAAACCTCACGCACGCTGATCGAAGCGGGTCTTTACGTGTCCGGAAGCAACCCGCCGCTCGACAACGCACTGCGTGTTCGGCGCGACCTTATCGCGTTCCTGAGACAGGACGTCGGAGAGGCCGTCCCACGGGACGATGCGCTGGCGGCGCTGGCTCGATTGCTGGAAGACGTCGCATGAAAACGCGCGCCCGCCTCGACCGTGCCCATGAAATCGCCAGCCTGCGCAAGTTGCTGCGCCAGCGTGCGTTGACCGACGCAGCCGGCGCACAGGCGCTGCGCGACGCCGGACGCGAGCGCGAGTCGCGTGCCGTGGCCGCACGCGATGCCCATTTTGCCGCGTGGCGCGCCGCAGTCGGCACGGCGGGTCAGCTCGTTCCGGCGCTCCTGACCAACTTTGCCGGCGCAATCGCCGGACTCGCCGCCGAATGCGACACCGCACGCGCGCAGCAAATTCAGCGGCAGGCAGCACTCGATGCATGCCTGCAACAGCTGACGCAGCACGACCGGCTCGCGGAACTGGCAAACGAGCAGGTCGCGGCGGCCGAAGGGCAGTATCGCCGGGCACTTGACGAGCGCCGCATGGCGGAGCGCGAAATCCGGTCCACAGCCACGATGGAGGATCGATGAAAGTCGACGGACAGACCTTATCGGCCACCGGTCCGGCTCGCCACCGATCCGCGCCGGCCGACACGGAATCGAAGAATGCCTTCGGGCAACTGCTTCGCTCGCTGGAGCGGGACGTATGGACCGGTGCATCGCAGCCGGTGCGACCGGGTCGTGAAGCCGGCATGCGCGCCGCGCACTCACGCGAACCGGCGGCGACACGTTTGCAGCCGACGGGCATGGCGGATCGTACCTCCAACGAACGCCCCGATATCGCCGACGGCCGGCACCCTGTCAGCGACCGTTGCCGTATCCCTTCCGTCGTGCCGGAGACGCCCGCACCGGCGCTCGATTCGTCCGCCCGCGCACGGCGCGACGCATCGCCCGCCGTGCTCGCCGGCTCGCTCGACACACTGTTGCCCGTGCCGGAGCGACGCGGTGCGCCTGGCTCCCGACCCGCGTGCGGCGATTCCGGGCCGGAATCTGGCCTTCCATCGATCGCTCGCTCGGCATCGTCCCGGCCTGCGACAGCCGCCGAGCCGTTTAGCGTCGTCGTCGCGAATGGAGACGGGGGCGTGACGATCGCGCTTCGTGTCCGGCTGCCCCGCGACGACGACCTCGAAGCCCTCGCACTGCATGCCTGGCAGGCGCTGCGTCGCTACGGCATCGGTTCCGCCACCCTGCTGGTCAATGGTATCGACCGCAACCTGACGATTCCAGGAGAACAAACCCATGGCGATTAACCCGGTTGGCGCCTCGTCCGATCTCGGTAACCGGATCGATTCGATCGGCCTCGACATGCAATCGCTGCTGCAGATCATTCTGACGCAGCTCACCTACCAGGACCCGTTGAAGCCGGTCGACAACTTCGAGTTCGTGTCGCAGCTCGCGCAGTTCACGTCGCTGGAACAGACGCGCCAGATGACCGACAAGATCGACAGCCTGCTGTCGGTGCAGTCCGCCACGCAGACGTTGGGGCTGCTCGGGCGCAACGTGGACGTGAAAACCGACTCGGCCACGCTGAGCGGCGTGGTGAAGAGCGTGTCGTTCAAGGATGCGCAACCTCAACTCACGATCGAAACGTCCGACGGTCAGTTCCTGACCAACGCGACCGTCACGCAAATCGTGTCCGTCCGATAACCCGCGATTCAGGAGAACGACGTGCTTGAAAGCATCTACATTGGAATGAGCGGCCTGACGGCTTACTCGAAAGGATTGCAAACCATCAGCAACAACGTCGCCAACCTGAATACCGCCGGTTTCAAGACGTCTTCCCCGCAATTCGCCGATCTCTACTACGGGCAGCAGTTCGCGCGGAGCGCGCCGGGGAAATCGAACGCGATGTCTCTCGGCAGCGGCGTCGAATATGGCTATGCGTCTCTGAACTTCACACAAGGCGACCTGCGTGCGAGCGGAGGCCAGCTCGATCTCGCGATTCAGGGTGACGGCTTTCTTACGCTGCTCGACGGCGAGGCCGTTCGCCATGCGCGAACCGGGCAATTCGCCGTGCAGGACGACGGCACCATTCGAGACAAGGCCACTGGCCTGAAGCTCGCGGCGCTCACGTCGTCGGGCAGTCTGGGTGAACTGTCCATCGCCGGCAAGCAAGTCAGTCCGCCCCACGCGACGAGCGTCGTGCAGTTTTCGGACAACCTGTCGACGGGATCGACCAGTTTTTCGATTCCGAACGTCGACGTCTACGATGCCAACGGCGGCGTGCATACGCTCAAGATCGATTTCGAGCCCGATTCGCGCATCATCCCCGGTCGCTGGAAAGTCTCCGTCTCCGACGAGAACGGCATTCCCGTCCAGGAAAGCGCGTTGCAGTTCATCGGCGGCATCGTCGAGCCGGGTCGCGACAAGATCGACGTGACGCTGCGCCCGGCCGACGCTCCGGCACTGACCGTCACGCTCGATTTCTCGAGCGGCGTGACGAGCTTTTCGGCGGGCAGCACGTCGACCTTGCGGGTCGCCACCAAGGACGGATACACGGCCGGCACGCTGGCGTCGTTGAGCATCGACCAGGACGGCCTGCTGGCGATCGGCTATTCGAACGGCCAGACCGCCACACTCGACGCGGTCGCACTCGCCAGTTTCGCCAACCCGCAGCAACTGATCCAGATGGGCAACGGCCTCTTCGACGGCACGCACGCGGCGACACCCAACTACCGGACCAGTAAGGGGCCCGGTGTCGGCACGCTCATTTCAGGTGCGACCGAAGCGTCCAACGTCGACCTGTCGACCGAGTTCGGCCGACTGATCCTGATCCAGCGTGGCTACCAGGCGTCGTCCCAGGTCATCAGCGCCGCCAATGAAATGATCATGCAGCTGTTCCAGATGCGAGGGCAGGGATGAGTACGCAGCCCGTCGCATGGCGTCCCGACAGCGAGCGGGATCTGGTCGAGGCCCGCACCTGGCTGGATGGTGCGTTGGCTCAGTGGCAGACGCGCTGGTTCGTCACCGCTACATTTGCCGTCGATGATGTCGTCCGGGTACCGGCGGGTATGCCGCTTCCCGAGCATGACGGATATACCTGCCGCGCGCACGCCGACGGCGTGCGATTCGTGTCGTCGCCCGACGCCGACCGGCTGCTGGCGGAAGCTGTCTATGCGATCGACCGTCGGACGTTTTGCGCTCCGGGCTGCCACGACGCGCTGACCGCCATCGCGACAACGATGATCGATGAACTGGCCGACCTGCTTCGGTCGGCGTCCGACGCTTCGTCGCGAGCGCCGGCCGGCTGGCGGGCCCACGAGCAGGGCGAATCGATTGCCACGCCGCCCAGATACGGCGCGGTCGAAATGAGCATCGTGTCGACGAACGGTTCGCCGCTGGCCAAAGTCGCTTGCGACGTCACCCGGATTTGGACGCTGGCCGGAACGGCCGGTACGCCAGGCAAGGTGCCGCCGCCCGGCGAAACGGTCGTCCCGCGCGTCGTCGCGCTCGACGACAGCCCTGTCGCCCTGTCGGTAAGGCTCGGCAGATGCCGCCTGACCGCCGCCGAACTCGCCACGCTCGCCATCGGGGACGTCATCCCGCTCGATCAGGCGCTGGACGCGCCCGTCACCCTGACGATCGACGGCACCTCGATGCCCGTCGGCACCGGCACGCCAGGCCGCACGGGTACTTCCCTCTCCTTTCAATTGACGTCGCTTTCGACGCCCGCCGCCTCATGACGACACATACGCTCCCGCAACGCTCGACGGTCACGCGCGTGACGCTTCCGGAACATCAACCCGCCCCCCTCGACACCGACGCGAATCGTCCCGCGCTCGGCCTGCTGGACGACGTGAAGGTCGACATCGACGTTCGCCTCGGCCGTGCCACCCTGACCGTCAAGGATATGCTCGCACTCCAGACCGGGGCCGTGATTGAGCTCGAGCGGGCCGTCGGCGCCCCCGTCGACGTCCTGTTGAACGGCAAGCCGATCGCGCACGGAGAAATCGTCGCGGTCGACGGGAATTTCGGCGTCCGCATCCTCGGCATCGCGCCGGCCTGCTGATGAGCCTGACCTCGTCATCCTGGCTGGCGCCCGCCTCCGGTGCCGCCGCGGCACGCTATCCCGATGTCGATTGGGGCCATGTCGCGGCTGCGACGCTGCTATGCATCGGGCTCGGCATCGCCGCCATCCTGATGTTGCGCAAACGCCTGCTGCATGGCGCGATGTCCCGTGCCGCGCCGGCATCCCGCATGCGCATCGTCGAACAGACGCGCCTGGCGCCACGCACGACCCTGCATCTCGTCGAGTACGACCGTCGAATCGTGATGCTCGTCACGGATGCGACCGGCGTCAAGGTGCTCGATGCACATGATCTCGATCCGGATTGCTGATATGCGACCACGCGTTCCGATTCATGGCGCCCTGATCGGTCTGGCGTTGCTTGCGTGTCTCGGCCCAAGCCTGGCGCACGCTGCGACCGGCGCAAGCGTCGTCGCGCCGCTGTCGCTGTCGGGGGCGGCGGATCTGGCCCGCACCGGGCAGAGTACATCGGAAGCCGTTCGCATTGCGACGCTGCTCACCGTGCTGAGTGTCGGGCCCGCGCTCGTGGTGTCGATGACCGCGTTCATCCGGATCGCCATCGTGCTGTCGATGATTCGCCATGCGTTCGGCATGCCTGAAACGCCGCCTACGCCCGTGCTGATCAGCCTTGCGCTGTTCCTGACGATATTCGCGATGCTGCCGACGCTGCAGACGATCAATCACGACGCATTGCAGCCGTTCATGGACGGCCGGATCGACCTGAAATCGGCCATCGACCACGGCAGCGGACCGATTCGCGACTTCATGCTGCGGCAGGTTCGCGAGGACGAGCTGCAGCTGATGTACGCGCTTTCGCATCAACCGCTGCCGGCAACGCCGGCCGACGTGAGCCTGTTGCAATTGACACCCGCGTTCATCCTCAACGAATTGCGCGTGGCATTTCAGATCGGTTTCGTGATCCTGCTGCCGTTCCTGCTCATCGATCTCGTCGTATCGAGCGTCCTGCTTTCGCTCGGGATGCTGATGGTGCCGCCGGCAACGATTTCGCTGCCGCTCAAGGTGTTGATGTTCGTACTGGTGGACGGATGGGGGTTGATCCTGCGCGGCGTTCTGGGAAGCTTCAAATGACGCTCCCCGCCTCGGCCGAACCATCGTCGGCGACGACCGCGGACGAATCCGTCGAGCAGCGGCTGTGGCATGCCGTTCTCCACGACCGGTGTGCGACGTCCCGAGAGCGGCTGTTCGATCTCCACCTGCCGTACGCAACGGCGCTCGCGGGGCAACTGTACCGAAGCCGCCGCCATGACGACGTCGAGTTCAGGGACTATCTGCAGTTCGCCTGCATCGGGCTCCTCGAAGCCATCGATCGCTTCGATGTCGCTCGCAGCACCGGTTTCAGAACCTTTGCGACACGACGGATCCAGGGCAACGTGCTCGACGGCGTGGTACGGCTGAGCGACGGGCAGGAGCAGGTCGCGTTGCGAGCGAAGATCCGGAAAGAGCGGCTCGAGTCGCTCAACGAACCCGGCGGAACTCGGACAATGGACGCGTTTCAGGCATTGGCCGGACTGACGATGGGGCTAGCGATCGGCTTCGTCCTCGACGAAACCGGGATGATCGATCGCTCGTCGAGCGTCGCGCCGGGAAACCACGATCATGCGTATCGGACGCTTGCATGGCGCCAGACCAAGACGCGATTGAACGACGCAATTGCCGACCTCCCGGATCGAGAACGCAAGATCGTGCAGCATCATTACTTCCACGGCCTGACTTTCGATCAGATCGGCGACATTCTTGACCTGACGAAAGGACGCGTATCGCAGATGCATCGTGCCGCGCTGGCAAAGCTCCGGAACAACGTCGGCACCATCGAAAACCTCTACCTCAAGACATGAATCCCATGACCGAAGAACTGAACGCCGTGTCTTTTTGTCCCGATAGCGCAATGGCCGATGTCCTGAAAGCGATGCAGGAACCCGGTGCCTCGTCACTGCAAGCATTGACCGGAACGCTGGAGACGTGGTCGTCGGACCCGCGTCTTCACCTGTTGCGTGGCGCGACCTACGCCAGTCAGCACGATTATGCGCATGCGAAGACGGATTTCATCGCAGCACTGACGCTTGCACCCGATTATGCGGTCGCGCGGTTCATGCTCGGCTTTCTGGAGCTGACAAACGGGGAAGTCGAACTGGCCCTGCACGCGTGGGCGCCCCTCGATGCGCTACCGGCCGATGACACATTGCGCATCTTCAAATCGGGGCTGGTCGAGCTGGTTCACGACCGTTTCGACGATGCACTTCGCCAGTTGCGTCTGGGTATGGTGTCGAATCGACGGTATCCGCTGATCAATCACTATGTCGCGGCCGTGATCGAGAAAATCGCCGACCCGTTGGCGCAGACGGAGGCCTCCGTCGATCATGTGCCGGAGTGGGTTGCCGGGAATCGATATACCCCGCCGTCCAAACCGTAAGGCTTGCGAATCCCATGGCTTCCGGTCCCATGATCGATCAAATCAGTCAGTTGCTTCATCACGAGCTTTCGAGGAAATCGCGGCAGGTTGCGGAGAAAGTCCGAGCGGAATCCGCACTCACGGGGCGGACGCGTCAGCAAGAACCCAAGGCCGCCGATCCAAATGCGGTTCTGCGTGCGCGAATCGATCACCTGAAGCAGTCCGGTGTCGTCGAAACTCCCGTGCTGATTCGCGCCGCCGTCGAGTACATGCTGAAACGGGAATTCGGTGACAGACTCGCAAACTTGTCGTCGTTTCAGGAAATGACGGATTGGGTGACCGCCGTCATTCTCGACGATCCGGCGAGCAGGAGCGCCCTCGCCGATCTGCTGAAATTGTGACATCGTCCGACCGAAACGTACCAACAGCCCCATCATCTGGAGCCGCGAACGACTGACGGGCCGGAGTCGAACCTCCGCGATTTCCGCGCATGAATTCGCGCGGAATTCGCGACGACAGCGCCGCCAGCTTCATCGCACTTCACCGCCCCCCGGCTGCGCCACCGCCAGCGCAAACTCGAACACCGCGCCGCGCCCGTCCCGGTCGACGAGCCGAATCCCGCTGCCGTTGAGCGCCAGCATCCGGTGCACGATCAGCAGCCCGAGCCCGCCGCTCGTCGCCGCGCCGCCGCTCATCGGCCGCTGCGGCCGCTGGAACAGCCCCGCGCGCCGCGCCGGCGGAATCCCTTCGCCGGTATCCGACACGGTCACCACCACGCGATCGTCCAGCGGCGTCAGCGCGACCTCGACCTCGCCGTGCTGCGGCGTGTGCCGCAAGGCGTTGTCGAGCAGATTGGTCAGCACGCGCTCGATCATCCCGAGATCGGCCGACACGACCGGCACGCGCGGCGGGATCCGCGCATGCAGCGCGATGCCGCGCGACTGCGCGGCCAGTTCGAACTTCTGGAATACGTCCTGCACGAGATCGACGAGCGAGAACGGCTCGCGCTCGGCCTGCACGCCGCCCGATTCGAGCCGCGCGAGTTCGAACAGCGCCTGCGCGAGCCGCCCGACCTTCGTGCTCTGTGCGAGCGCGATCGACAGGTAGCGGCGGCGTTCGGCCTCGGCGAGCGTGTCGGACTTCAGCGACAGCGTTTCCAGATAGCCGTGCAGCGACGTCAGCGGCGTGCGCAGGTCGTGCGAGATGTTGGTGATCAGTTCGCGCCGCTGCTGGTCCTGGCGCGTCAGCGCGCGCCACTGGTCGCCGATCCGGTCGGCCATCTGCGCGAACGCGGATTCGAGCACCGCGATGTCGTCGCCGCGCCGGCCCGGCGGCGAGCGCGGCACCGGCGGCTGCGTGTCGGGCGCGCCGTTGGCGTCGAAGCGGCGCATCGCATCGGTCAGCCGGCGCAGCGGGCGCGTGATGAAACTGAACGCGGTCAGGCCCGCGAGCAGGCCGAGCAGCGCGACGACCGCCATCGACCACAGCGTCGTGCGCAGCACGTTGCCGGCGTCGACGCGCGCGGCCAGCCGGTCATGCGCTTCGCCGAGCAGCACCACGTAGATATAGCCGGACGGCGACTGGCCCGCGCGCTGCAGCGGCGCGGCGCTGAACACCTTGCGCGCGTCGGGGCTGCGCGGATCGTCGCCGAGGATCGGCAGCGGCTCGCCCGCGATGAAACGCCGCACCGGCGCGAGGTCGACGCGATCGCGCTTCACGTGGCCCGGCGGCGCGTCGTCGCCCTTGATGCGCCCCGCGTTGTCGAGCAGGTACACCTCGACGCTGGGGTTCACGCCCATCAACTGGCCGAACAGCGTGCGCACGGCGTCCGGGCGCAATCCGTTCGCGTCCATCAGCGGCGTGCTGCCCGCGATGTGCGCGGCGAGATCGCGCGACAGGCCCTGCACGACTTCCTTCTCGCGCATGTCGTTCGCGCGGATCTGCAGCCACGCCGACACGCCCGAGCACGCGAGCAGCAGCACCGCGAACACGCACGACAGCCGCTGGGTGAGGGTCAGTTTCATCACGTGTCCCGCTGGTCCGGCGCGGCGAGCTTGTAGCCGCGTCCCCACACGGTGAGGATCCGCGCGGGCTCGGCGGGATCGGCCTCGATCTTCGCGCGCAACCGGTTGATGTGGGTGTTCACCGTGTGTTCGTAGCCCTCGTGCTGGTAGCCCCACACGGCATTGAGCAGATCCATCCGCGAGAACACCTTGCCCGGGTGCCGCGCGAAAAAATACAGCAGGTCGAATTCGCGCGGCGTGAGGTCGATGCGGGTGCCGTCGACGGCGGCTTCCCGCGCGATCGGGTCGATCGACAGCCCGGCGATGTCGAGCGTGCCCGCGTCGATCCGCGAATCGCGCGCGAGCGCGTCGACGCGCCGCAGCAACGCCTTGACCCGCGCGACGAGCTCGAGCACCGAAAATGGCTTCGCCAGGTAATCGTCGGCGCCGAGTTCGAGGCCGAGGATCCGGTGCACTTCGCTCGAGCGCGCGCTGGTGATGATGATCGGCGTGTAGCGCGCCATCGCGCGGGCGCGCCGGCAGATTTCCAGGCCGTCGACGCCCGGCAGCATCAGGTCGAGGATCAGCGCGTCCCAGTTGCCCTGTTCGAGCAGGCGCAACCCTTCCGTGCCGTCGGCGCTGTGCACGACCTCGTAGCGCTCGTCGCGCAGGTGCAGGCTCAGCACGTCGGCGATGTCGGCATCGTCTTCGACGATCAGGATGCGTTTGGGGTGGTCCATGGCGGTCGGGGGCGGCAGGTCGGCGGCCGTCTTCGGTCTCGAACGGCGGTTCTGGCCGGCCAGGGTCCGGCAAGCCGGCCTGCCCGGGGCGAATCGCGGCGCAACGCCGCGCTGTCGCCATTGTGCAAAATTTTGCCGGTGGCAGGGGTCACATTTCGTTTAAGTTTGAATCGCGCCCTTGCCGTGAGCCAATGCCCGCCATGTTGCCCGTTCGCCCCCTCGAGCCGGATTGCCGTCATCCCGGTCGCGGACACGCCGACGAGAAGGCGCCATTGCCCGCCCGCATTACCGAATGCATCCGGCCGGCCCGGAAGGCACGCGCCGTGATACGACATGCCTGCCGACTCGCACCGCATCGATGCCGTGCGACGCCCACAGCCCGGCATCGTTTCGCGCCGAGGCCCGGGCGACGTCAGGACAACCCGGACGGAAAGCGGCCGGCATCGTTCGACGACACCGGCCGGACATCTCTTGATGCGCCACGCAATTTCATGACGGTCGCTCCGGCCTCCGACGGACGGTTCGGCACGCGTGGCGGATGGGGCGTTCGAGTTGCGCACCGGCACCACGAACGATACGACAGCAACCCGTGAAATCGAGACGACGCCCCATTACCTGACGGAGCGAGCCCCGTCGGGCGACCAGCGGACTCAGGTTTTCGTCACCTGGGTTTTCGCGAAATAGGTGTACGGCCCGTTCGGACTCCTTTCGGCGATGTATGCCGCACACCACCCGGCGCCCCACGGCTGCTTCGTATTGAAATTCTGGCCGTTTTCGTTATCCCAGCTCCACGCCTTCGCTTCGGTCGGATTGGACGGAAAGCTTCCCGCATACAGGCAGACTCGACCTTGCTGTGCTCGAAACGGCGAATTCGTGGACCACTTGATCCAGCAGGTTCCCTGGTATTCATACAACGACAGTTCCCAGGTGTACGTACCGACACCGGCCACCGGCGCCACTTCCGCTTGAACGTTGCTCATGAATATTCCCCGTAAAGTCCGTATTTCATGACCGATCGAACATGGTCACCGTTTTTTAAAGTGGTGGCTGGACTCCACTCGACGATCGACGAGATGCGCGACCCGGCTCACTCAACTCAACAGCCGCTCGACCTCCTCGATGAGTGCATGACGACGCCGCGCGTCGTGTTCGTAAGCACGCTCGGCCGCCGCGATGTCCGCCCCGCAGTGCGGGCATCGGGATTCGTGCTGCTGGACGTAGCTGTTGCAGGCGCGGCAGACGACCAGCCTCGGCGGGACCCTCCCGACTTCCGGCGCACGCTTGCCCTTGTGTTTCCACGCGAGTTCGACGGTCTGTCCCGAGCGGGAAATGCTCGATACGGGGGTGCCGTCGGCAATGCGTTCGGTGACCAGATCGAAGCGCCCCACCGCGAACGACGTGGGCGCCGCATCCTCGATCTTCTCGATGCGCTCGCGCAGCCCCTGCTTCTTCAATTCGAGCACGCGATAGTGGCAATAGGGATTGTTGCCCGGCTTGCCGAGCAGCGAATGCGAGGTCCACGTGCAGCCACCGCGACACACGTCGGCGTAGTAACAGGTGCGACAGAATCCCCACAGGTCGTCCACCGAGCGCAGCCGGCCGAAATGGATCGCCTCGCTGGTGCGCCAGATTTCCTCCAGCGACAGATCCCGAACGTTGCCGCCCGCGAAACCGACCGTCGCGAGCGACGGGCACCCCTTGACCGTGCCGTCCGCTTCGAGCGCGATGACGGTCTGCCCGGCCGCGCACCCGGTCCAGTGCACCCGCTCGTCCCCGAAGCCGCGCCACAGATGCTCGTGCGGCCCGAAGTAGCCGATGTTGTTGCCGACATTCATCAGCAGGCCGCGCTCAAGCCCCCGCTTGTAGAGATCGGCGAGCAGCGGCATCAGCTCCTCGAGCTGGTACGGCTGCAGGAGCAATTCGTCGTGATCGACCGCGTTGCCCATCGCGACCGTCAACTGAATCTGCCAGTGGGTCGCCCCGATCTCGATGATCGTATCCATCAACGCCGGGAGATCGCGCATCGTTGCCGAACCGATCTGCGTGTTCACACTGACCGCGAGACCGTGCGCACGGGCACGCTTCAGTGTATCGACGGCCCGGTCGAACGATCCCGGGACATTGCGCAACTTGTCGTGCAGCGGCGCCAGGCCGTCCAGCGAGACCCCCAGCCCGTTGAGGCCCGCCTCGACGGCCTGCGCGAGCCGGGCCGGCGTCAGATTGCGGCCGCCCGTCTGCACCGCGCAGTACATCCCGTGCGAGCGGATCGCCTTGATGAGTTGCGCCCAGTCCTTGCGCAGGTATGCCTCGCCGCCGATCATCGACACTTCTCGCGTACCGAGCCGCGCCAGCGCATCGATCACGTCGAGACACTCGGCGGTCGACAGTTCGTTGGTGCGTCGGTGGCCCGCACGCGATCCGCAGTGCAGGCACTTCAGGTCGCACGCCAGCGTGATTTCCCACACGACGTGCACCGGGACGAACCGTTCGTAGTCCTGTTCGCTCAGGAAGCGAACCGGGCGCACCTGATTCTCGTCCATTTCGATGTCCTCGCGTATCGTCTGTCCCGCACCCGCCACTCACCGACCGGCCGTCGGCGGCGGCCGCCGCGAACCGCGGCAGGCACCGCCGCCTCGCACCTGCTCAGCGCCCGGCTTCCAGCCGGGCGATCTCGGCGTTCAGACCGGCAAGGGCTTGCTCGATACGGCCTGCATCGGCGAGCTGTTGTTCGGCCTGGCGGGCGAGCGCCTTCATGCGGCCGAGATCGCCCGATTGCGTCGCCTGCTGCAGGCCGACGCCGTACAGCGGCGTGACCGGATGGCGGGGTTCGAACGGTTGCGGCGCGCCGGCCACCGTCATGATCGCGTGTTCGACTGCATGCCAGCGGTCCCCTTCGAAGAACCGGTAGCTGGCGACCCCCGACTTCCAGTCCGCCTCGACCATGCCCTGCAGCCGGAACGTTTCGGCCAGGCCGCTGGTCGGCCCGGACGGGTTGCCCTGCAGGCTGAGGACGAGTTGCGTCTTGCCGCCCGGCGTCAGCACGATCGGGCTGAACTGGCCCCAGACCTGCGCACTGAATTCGAGCGGCGGCCAGGTCGTCTGGGTGATGCGCGCCACGCCGCTGACCTTCTTGGCCGGCGCGTTGACCAGTAGCGCCAGCGTGAGGACAGGTGCGCCGATAGCCGGCGTTGCGACGCGAAAATTCACGGGAAAAAGAGCGACGGACATGAAATGGCTCCTGTAGCGAATAGGGATCGGGGCAACCGGACCGGTTTCAGTTACCGGCTTCGAGTCGCGCGATTTCGGTCTTCAGCGCCGCCAGCGCCGCAGCAATTTCGTCACGGCTTTGCAGCTGGTGCTTCGCCGCGGCTGCGACCGTCTTCATGTGCGCGAGATCGCCGGAGGCCGCCGCCTGCTGAATGGGCGCACCGTACAAAGGCCGCGGCCCGCCGTGCGGCTCGACGATCACCGGGCCGGGCTCGAGGGGGACGAATTCCCGATCGATCCGTGCCGGCACGTTCTCGAACGAGCGCCAGCTGCCGTCGTCGAAAAAGCTGTACGACGCGACGCCGCCTTGCCAGTCGTTTTCCAGCACGAGATGCAGCCGGAACGTCACGATCGAATTCGAGTTCGGGCCGCCGTCGTTGCCCTGCAGCGTCACCAGGATGCGCGTGTTGACCGGCGGCATCAGCGCCATATAGGTGTAGTTGCCCCAGACGTCGGCATGGAAGTCGACCGGCGGATTCACTGCCTGCCCGATCGTTGCGGTGCCAACCACACTGCCCTCGGGCGCATCCACGAGCAAGGCGAGCCTGAGCGTCGGTGCGCCCGGCATTCCTGTGCCGATGACATAGCCCGCGGGGAAAAGCCCGGTACGTGCGTTTTCTGACATTTGGTCCTCCTGCGTGGTGAACGAAACGGCGATGCGTGCGACGCCAGCTCAGGCCCGCTCGCGCCTCACGATCTCCTGCTTGAGCTTGCCGACCGCCGCGGCAAGGTCCTCGTGCTGCTTCAGAACCGCTTCGGCCTGGCTGAGCAAGGCCTTCATCCTTGACACATCGCCATCCGATATGGCCTGGTGGATCGCTACGCCATAAGGCGGAATGACGTGGCCGGTTTCCCTGTTCATGACGTTCTCGCTAAAAAGGTCGTCGTGCCGATTCGCGGAAGCTCCGCGAGCAATAGATCAAGCAACCGATGTGCCAGTCGTGGATCGACGGGCCTGTGTCCGTGCGCGCTGCCGCCGCTCGACCATCCGAGGACGAATTCGTCCCGCCGTTTGCTGCGCGATGGACGAATGTGTCCATCCGCGGCGGGACCGCCCGATCGTCCGAATGCACGCGCGCGAGGTCCGGTGCCGCGGACGCGTGCCGGCGTGCAAGGTGGGAAAAGACCCGGCGCGCGTCGACACGGCGACGCTGCGCCGGCATGCGCCGTTCGCCACGGTCTCGGGAGAAAGGTGTCACGCGCGCAATCCGCCGTGCCGCGCGCTCAGGACATCGCGTCGATGCGATCGCTACAGCAGGCCAGGAAGCAGGCCCGGATCCTGGAGCGGCGTGGAGGGCGGGCGGACTGCGACGGGCACGTGCAACGGCCGGTCGATCGCTTCGATGATCGACGCCGGGCGGACGGCCTGCCGCGACAGATCCGCGAGATGTCCCATCGCGGCAAGACGCGCGGGCACCGAGCCCAGCGCCAACGCCGTCGAGATCGCGATGCGCAACCCCTGCTCCGCACCCGCGGTATCGCCCAGCATCGATTGCGCACGCGCCTTGAGGATCAACAGCTCACCGAGATACGCACGCTCCTGCCTGCGAATCACCTTGTCGAGCGCATCGGAAACGAGCGCTTCGCATTGCTGCGCGCGCCCCGTGCTCAACAGTATCTCGCCATGCTTCCAGGTCTTGATCGAATAGAACAGCGCGCCGCCCTGCTTTTCGATTTCGTTTTCATAGCCGTCCAGCAGCATCGCCTCGGCGTCGCGGAATTCGCCGATCGCACTCAGATAGCACGCCCTGAAAATCCGCACCGCACCGCCCGAACAGGCCGGTGCGTCGGTCGCCGGTATCGCGTCGAATGCACGGGTCAGGTTCCCGAGCCGCTCGACGTCGTTGAAGAGCATCGCCAGCCACGCCGCGCCTTGCAGGTCGAGCGCACGACCGGGCACATACGGCGGATCGAGTTCCGCGCGCTCGGTCAGACGCTCCATGGCATCGCGTGCGTCGTCGAGTGCGCCGGTCTGGTAAGCGGCGAGACCCTCGAACGTCAATGCGAGCCCCGCGACATCGGCGCCCGAGACGCCGAGCCGCCGGTCGGCGCGGCCGATGCCGGTCAGCCCGCCACGGGAAAGCAACGCCAGCGCTTCCTCACTGTCGCCGAGCCAGAACAGTGTGTTGGCGAGCGCAACGTGCGCGTCGTCGAGCATCGCCCGATCGTCGATCGCGTGCGCGCGGTGAAGCAGTTCCTGCGCGGTGGCACGCGCCCGCGTGAGTTGCAGCGTCACCAGTTGCGTCATCCAGATGCCGAACTGCACGGTGGCGAGTTCGCGGGCGTCGCATACGCCATCGCCGATCGACAATGCCGCCTCGTAACACGCCGTCGCTTCGGGAAACTGCCAGCCGTGGATGCCTCGCAGCACGACGGCAAGCAGGCGATACGCACCGAACTGCAAGCGGCGGCTCTCCTCGGTCGGACTGGCCTTTTTCAGGAGATCGAGGCAGCGGTGCAGCTGCGCGACGGATTCGCGATACTGGATCGCGCCGGCCAACGCCTCGGCACGCTCCAGGCACTGTCGAGCCTCCCCGTGCTGCGCTTCGCGCGCCTTGAGCCGGCGCTCGACGACCTTCCGGCCGACCCCGAGCAACGCGGCCGCGGCGCTCTTGTTATACGACGTCCGTTCGAGCGCGCGGTCGATGAGCAGGCGCTCGGCCGCGGCCAGCTTGTCGCTGCCACCGAATTCGAGCAGGCGGTCCGCGAGCAGCGCGCACGCCATCGCGTCGGGCGCGTCCGTGGCCAGAAACGGGGCGAGCGTGTCGGCGTCGATCCGCGCATGCTCCGCGAACACGCTGAGCTGGCTGACAAGATTGCGCAACTGGCGAACGTTGCCCGGCCACGGATGCTCGCACATGCGCTTGATCGCCGCCGGCGTAAACGCGATCGCGCGCGTTTGCTGGGCGGCAAAATGCGCGACCAGCAGCGGGATGTCCTCGCTGCGTTGCGCGAGCCCCGGCACATTGAGGATGAAAACCGCCAGCCGGTAGAACAAGTCCTCCCTGAAGCGGCCAACCCGCGCTTCTTCCAGCAGGTTTCGATGGGTAGCCGCAACGATGCGCCCGGCAAAGCGCTGGCTTGCCGAGGCGCCGATCGGCCGGAACGTGCGCGTTTCGAGCACGCGCAGCAGTTTGGGCTGCAGCGCCAGCGGCAGCTCGCCGATCTCGTCGAGAAAGAGCGTGCCGGCCCCGACCTGGTCGAACAGGCCGCGGTGGTCGTCGACCGCGCCCGTGAACGCGCCACGGACATGACCGAAGAATTCCGCTTCGATCAGATCATGGGGAATGGCGCCGCAGTTCACGTCGATGAACGGCATGTCGCGCCGCGGGCCGTTTGCGTGAAGGCGCCGCGCCACCAGTTCCTTTCCAGAGCCGGTCGGCCCGACAATCAGTAGCGTATGCTCGGTCGGCGCCACCCGATCGATCATCCGGACCAGTTGGCGAAAGGCTGCCGACACGCCGATCAGCGCATGCGCGTCGAGCGTGCCGTTGCCGTGCGCGCACGCGTCCGGGCCGCAAGCGGCCCCGTTCCGTAGCCCCTTCATCGCACGACGCCCGGCAATCGCGATACCTGTGCGGGCAGGACGATGTCGAGCCGGCAAATGGCGGTCTCGGCGCACGCCGCCGCGCCGACGTCGTGCAATATGCCCGCGCTGCGGACATCTGTCCCCGGTCTTTGCATGCTCTTTCCTATACGGTTAGGCTCTAGAGCGATTCTTTTTCAGTTTTCTTGTGTTTTTAAAACCAGATACCACCACGTCACTTCACGCATCAACCTTTCAGCCCCGCCTGCGGCGCTCCGGGTCGCTGAATAACGGCCGTTGCAGAAGACAGTGTAGAGGGATTTATTCGACCGGGAATCTAAATAAATAGGGCTTGATTATCTTGCGGCCCGATCGAAAGCAGCAATAATCACCACGTTTGTTCAATGATTTCCACCTCGCGTACGGTTGCTTGATACGTCAGCGGAGGTTCCATCGCATCAAAGCCTCGCGCGGGAACGATATTGATGAATTTCATGCGAAAAATTGAAGCCATTCCATCGTAAACATCGACACGATTTTCTTTCGAGACAGCCATTTTTCAACATCCCTTCAAAAATGGTACGCGTGACGCCACGGGATTTTCGAATGGCCGCACGACATCGGCCCGACATTCATTACAAATCAATTTCATAATATCGCTGCTCGCCGCCAGCCCCCCCTTTGCGGGCCACTCAGTCGTTTCATCCATAAACATTCGAATATCGCAATCTGGCCGATCTGTTTATATTTGAATCACACGTGGGCACTAGGTCACGAATAACTTGAAAATGGAAAGTCGCTCCGGCAGAGGATTCCAGCGAATTTCGGCGAAGCATCCGGCCAGCCCGGATCGCCGATGCCACCCGGCTTCGATCAAACCGCACGTCGGTGCAGCCGCGCGTCGTCATTCCGGAATCGGCAACCGCATTCGCCAGCTCAAATTCTTGCGCGCCCGCATCTCGCAGCGCGTGTAGAAGAAATCGGTCTGATAGATGCGCGGGCGTACGAACAGCCCGCGCAGAATCGTCCGCTCGTGAAAATCGTAAGCCCGGTCGTCAAGCTCGGGGCGCTCCGCCCGCAGGCGCCGGCCGTCTTCGCGAAATCGACGGCGAGGCGCGCCCAGCGCCGCCAGGTCGATGTCGCACGCGAAACGGGTATCGAGTTCCGCAGCCGTGCCCGAGTGGGTCGTCGCGAGAATCATCGCGCAGATGCGGTCGCACGCGCGGATTCGCCCCGCCGCCTGGTGTCGGAACCAGTCCGCGCTGCGCTGCTCGTTGTCCTGCGCGCCGGGAACGAAAATCACGTCATGAAACCAGAGCGCGAGTTCGACGGCATCCGGCTCGGGAATCGCGTGCCGCGCCAGGTCGAGGTGACGCAAGCATCGCCGGACATGCACGAGCGTATGGTAGTGGCGCGCCGGCTCCGTATAGCATTGCGCCAGCATGCGATAGACCTCCTCGGCATGCGTCCCGCCGCTGCACGACCACAACGCGACGAACCGCGCCTGCGTCCGCTTCACGTTCGCTCCTTGGCCCGGGACGGCTACGCATGCGCGCCCCATGCCGACATGACTGCGATGCGCTCAGAGAAATTCCCGGCGAATGTCGATACTCGAGCGCTGTCCGATGTTTCCGTAGTGATGCGCGAGCCACGCATCCGCTTCGCGTCGTCCATGGTCATGCAGCTCGCGCAGAAATCCCCAATCCGCGTTGTACTTGCTCGAGATGCTCAGCGCACACAGCGCGTCGTCGGCGCGAATGGAATGAATCAGCATTTCCTTCATGTCGCCGCGTTGTATCGTGCCTTGCTGGATCAGGTCGGTGACGAACGCGATGGCGCGCATCTCGCGCATCAGCGACGAGTTGAAACTGATCTCGCTGATACGGTTGAGAATTTCCGCGGCCGTGATCGGTACACCGCGGCGCACGAGCGGATTGATGTGGACGATCACGACGTCGCGCGTCGCGCAGTTGTAGATGAGCGGATAGATGGCCGGATTTCCCATGTACCCGCCATCCCAGTAGTACTCGCCGTCGATCGAGACCGCCTGGAACAGTGTCGGCACACAGGCCGATGCAAGCACTGCGTCGGCACTGACGTCCACGCCGGTGAAGAGGCGTATTTTCCCCGTCTCGACGTTGGTCGCGCACAGGTACAACCGAATCGGACAGTGCTTGCGCAACGCGTCGAAATCGACCTGGCCTTCGAGCACCTCGCGCAGCGGATTCAGGTTGTGCGGATTGAACTGATACGGCGAAAAAACGCGCAGCATCATGTCGGCGAACGCATACAGCGGCGAATGATCGAGCCCGAAGCTGTGCGTGCCCTTCAGCCACGGCGCCCAGCGCAGCGGGTTGTAGCGCTCCGCCGATTTCGCGACCGCCTGCCAGAAGTCGTGCAGTGCCTGACGCGCACCGTCTTCGCCGCCCTTTTGCAGCCCATACGCGAGTACCGCGGCGTTCATCGCGCCGGCGCTGGTTGCGCTGACGCCTTCGATGTCGAGCCTGCCGTCTTCGAGCATCCGGTCGAGCACGCCCCAGGTGAACGCGCCGTGCATTCCGCCGCCCTGCAACGCGAGCGCGATCGGTTTGCGCGGGACATCGTTGCGGCGTCTTGTGTGCGTGGTTGCCATGCCCGTCTCCTCAGCGCTCCGTTCACGCGGAGCAGCGGCAGGTCATCGAACGCACGTCGTCGCGCGATACGTCGCCGTGCGCCGTCGTTCCATTCATCCTGCGCGCGCGTCCAATGCATCCAGCAGCGCTTTCGCCTCGCGCAGGTCGCTCGTGTCGAAGCCTTCCGTGAAGCAGGCGACCACCTCGGACAGCGCTTGCCTTGCCTCGACCGGCTTACCCTGCCGTTGCAATAGCCGCGCAAGGTCCATCGCGGCTCGCAACTCGAACGCTCCGGCACCCTGCTGGCGTGCTCGCGCGATCGCCCGGCGGAAACAGTCGAGCGCTTCTTCATCGCATGCGGCCGCGGTAGCCTCATCGCTTGCCGCTCCAGTCAAATAGATTCCCCTGAGCCGATACAACTCGGCCTCGTAGCAATGCTCGCCGGATTGCTCGACGATCGCCGTCGCCTCTTCCAGCATGTCCCGTGCCGCCCGCTTGTCACCCGCGCGCCAGTAACTGTCGGCGAGCAACGCGAGCGAATAGGGCCGCTGGTCTTCGCCGCCGGCTGCCCGCTGCGCGTCGAGGCCCAGCCGCATCTGCGCGATGCCGTCCTGGATGTGTCCTTGCGCGCTCATCGCCCAGCCTCGCAGGAGCGTCCCCCACGCGAGCCAGTACGGCAATCCGTGCTCGGTCGATACGGCAATGACAGCTTCCGCGCGCTCGGCGGCAAGCGTCGGCTCCCGCCGCAGCTGATGCAAGTGCGCCGTGTAGGTCAGGCTGAACGCCAGGGACGGCCCATAGGAAAGGTACCGTGCGAGCGCGAGTGCTTCGGCGCTGCGCTTGAGCGCCTGGTCGGGGTATCCCTGAATCCACAAGGTCAACACGAGGAAGCTGAGCGCCCGGATGCCCGGATCGACCCCGTGCGCGAAGACGTGTGCCTGATGCTGCTCCGGATCGTAGATCGCGAGCGCCTGTTCCAGGTGGGTGCGGGCAGCCGTGAAATCGCCCTGCAGAAAGAAGCACGAACCCAGCGCACTATGGGCCTCGATGAGAAAGCCGGGGTCGTTCGCATCGCTGGCGGTACCGAGCATCTGCTGGCCCAGGTCGGTCGCGAGCGCATACTCGCCGCGCACGACGTGGTACATCCGCAATCCCAGCTGAGTCGCAAAGCGCTGCGCTACCTCGCCGGTCCGCTCGCACAACTCGAGCGCTCGCGTATAGGTCGCGCCCACCTCCGTCGCGCCATACCCGCGCACATCCATCAAGACCGGCCCGAGGGAAAGCAGCAGTGTCAGCTCCCAATGCGCGCGCATGGGTGTGTCCGGCAAGCCCTTCAGCAACGCAAGCGCCGCGCCGAGGTGATTCATGGCATCGTGATGGGCAGCATGGCGCAGCGCCTGCTGAGCCGCACGATGCAGGTATTCGACGGCCTTGGGAATGTTTCCGCTCTGACTGTAGTGGTGCGCCAGTTCGCTGCAGTAATCGGCGATGCGCGTCGGAAACAGCACCTCGATCGCCTGCGCGGTGCGCTCGTGCAGCGTGGTGCGCCGCTCCGTGAGCAACGAGCGCCCGGCGACCTCCTGGGTCAGCGCGTGCTTGAACGAATAATTGACCTCGGGAAAGGCGGGCCGTTCGTAGATGAACTCCGCGGCTTCCAGATGGGCGAGCAGGCGGCGCAGTTCGTCGTCCCGCGCCGACACCTCACCGCAAATGCGCCGGATCAGGCTGAACGGAAACTCGTGGCCGATCACGGCAAGCGCCTGCAGCAGTTCCTTTTCCTCGATCGGAAGCCGGTCGATCCGGGCAGCCAGCACGCCCTGCACGGTGGTCGGGATGTGCAGCGTCGTCGGCGTCTCCACGATGCGATAACGGCCCGCATCGCCGAGCAGCGACTTCTCTTCGACGAGCGTCTGGACCACTTCCTCCATGAAGAACGGGTTGCCCTCCGTCTTCTCCAGAATGAGCTGTTTCAGCGGCACGAGCGTGCGATCCTCGCCGAGCAGCGCCGTGAGCAGTCCTTGCGCATCGGACGGGCCGAGCGGTTCGAGCCGGATCTTGCTGCAATGACCCGCGCCGGCCCACGCAGGCCGATACTCGGGCCGGTAGTTCACCAACAGCAGGATGCGTGCGTCCGGCACGTGGTCGATCAGGTAGGTGAGGAATGCTTCCGTTTCGCGATCCAGCCATTGCAGATCCTCGAACAGCAAATGGACCGGCTGATTCTGGCTCTCGCGCACGAAGATCTGCCTGATCGCGTCGAAGGTGCGGTCGCGCCGGATCTGCGGATCCATCTCGACGAGCACCGACCCGCCCTCGCCGATGCCGAGCAGATAGAGGATGTATGGCACGAGGTCCTCGAAACTGCGCTCGAGCGTCAGCGCCTTGCCGATGACCTTTTCCCGGCAGCGCCGCTCGTCGTCCTGCGTCGTGATCTGGAAGTAATTCTTCAGGAGTTCGATCAGCGGCAAATTGGAAAACGCCTTGCCGTGCGATACCGAGAACGTCTCCAGCACCAGCGCGCCGCGTCGTGAACGCTCCTTGAACTCGTGGAAAAGGCGCGACTTTCCGACACCGGCCTCCCCGACGACGCCGACCACGCGCCCATGCCCGGCCCGCATGGTCTCCAGGGCCCGGTTCAGGTGTTCCATTTCCGTTTCGCGGCCGACGAACCGCGCGAGACCACGGTGCGCCGACAACTGCAGGCGCGTGCGTAATGCACCCAGGCCCAGCACCTCGTAGACGCACAGCGGCGCGGGGATGCCCTTGAGTTGCGTGGCCCCCAGCGCCTTGAACTCGAAATAGCCTTCGGCCAGCTTGTGGGTGGATTCGCTGACGAGAATCGACGTGGGCGCGGCAATGCCCTCGATCCGCGACGCGATGTGGATCGTATGCCCGAGCGGGTCATATTCGGTGTGCAGGTCGTCGGTGCGGATCGAACGGACGACGACCTCGCCGGTATGAACGCCGACGCGAATCTGCAGAGGAATGCCTTCCTGCAGACGAATGCGGTCGCCATGCTGGCGCATCGCCTGCTGCATGCGCAATGCGGCGAACAGCGCGCGCTGCGCGTGGTCTTCGTGGGCGATCGGCGCGCCGAACAGCGCGAGGATGCCGTCGCCGAGCGATTTGGCGACGTACCCCTCGTAGTAGTGAACCGCTTCCATCATCAGCTCGACCACCGGCACGATCAGGCGATGCGCCACTTCGGGATCGAGATCGTGGATCAACGCGGTCGACCCGGCCATGTCGGCAAACAGCGCGGTAACGGTCTTGCGCTCGCCGGCCGGCTCGCCGCGCGCTTCCATGGCCGCGTGTTCGGCACGGATGCGCTCGGCCAGATGATCGGGCGTGTAATGGATCGGCGTGGGCGACGGCGCCTGCCCCGACGGTCGAGACAATGGCGGCACCGCGGCGGGGGGCGCGAGCGACGTCCCGCAATGGCTGCAGAAGCGGGCTGCCGGCTCCGCCTCATGCCCGCACTGCGGGCATGTGCGGGACAGCACGGCCTGACATTCCTGGCAGAACCTCGCACCGGGAGGATTCTCGGATCCGCAGAGTGTGCAGCGCATAAAACCCTCTTCCTGCCAAGGGTCGACCTCAAAACATTATGCGCCACTCTCCGCGGGGATTCAGGCTGGTAAATGCGCTTACGCATGCCGACGAGCGCAGGAACGAATGGGGCGATGGGTGCGCGCCGCGCGACGCCTGATCCATTGTCGCGTGGCGTCGTCAACGACGACCGTGGCAGTAGCGCGACCCAGGCACGGATCTCATTTTCGACCCGCATCAACAGCAGGTCGCAGGTCGCGGCCAGACGCTTGAATGCCGCGAAGTTCAGTCGGGCAGCGTCCGTCGACCGTCCTCGGGCACGGAATCCCGAACCCTCTTGCGCGCACGCTGCTTCAGCTGATCGGCCATTGCAAGATGACGATGCCGTCGTTGAAATCGGCATCGACGCCATCCTCGGCACCGAGCCAGCCCAGCCAGGCCCGCTCCCCTGCGGACAATGGCGCCAACCGGGCATCCGTTGCGGATTTCCTGCCCTTCGCCGACGCATCGATCCGGATTTTTCCGCCGTTCGAGTTCAGGGTGAACATCCTGACGCCATCGTCACTGCTTCCCAGAAACGCGGCAGCCGGTTCGGTCGCATCGTCGATGAACAGCTTGAGGTCTTGCTTGAAAGCGGCATTCGCATAGAAGATCGCCTTGAAGTCGGTATGGGGCGGCAGGTTGAAGTTGCCGTTGCGGTCCGACGACGGCTTGAAATCGGGCTGCTTCGAATCCGCCTGGCCACCGGCGATCTCGATCGACGTCTCCCATCGAAAATAGCCGGACACGGCACCGTCGCGGTCGAGTACGGCGAAATCGGCCGTACACGTCGTGGCGCCCGCAGCCAGTACATCGCCGCGCCAGTAATGGTCCCGCATCGGCCGGCACTGCGGATGCAGCAGGTCGTCGTCGGACGGCACCGGCGTCGTGGCGTCGCGCACCTCCGCTTCGATCGGCGCGACGATGCCCGCGTCCTTCAACGCAAACCGGATGAACAGAACGCTCACTTCGGCACGCAGCGCCAGCGCCGTTTCGCGCAGGCGGAGCTGGTCGCCCGCCGCCAGGCCGGCAAACAGCCGGCTGTCGTTGCGGCCGAGCGGCCCGGTGTCACCGGGGCTCACCACGTAGATGTGGCGGCCGTCGATCACGGTCGGCGTATCGGCGTTCCTGCTCGCATCGGGATAGGCCGACAGCAGCGTGACGGCATCGACGATCGCGAGCACATCGCAACGAAGACCAGACATGGCACGTCCTCCGGAACAGGAAAATGACGCGGGCGACCGCCGTGCGGCCGCCCGCCTGCCGAGATCAGTTGTGGATCGAGATGAACGGATCCCACTGATAGCAACCCAGCGACTGGCAGTTGCGATCGATGATCTGGAAGTAGAAGTGGTAGGTGACGCGGCCTTCCGACAGCGTTTCCGACGACCAGTAGTAGTTGTCCACCTTCTGGCAGGTCGGCGTCGACGGCGAGCTCGGATTCGGAATCGGGACCGATGCAGTGGCCTTGCGCGGCGTCGGCGTCGAAATCAGGTCCTTGCCCTGGTTGGCGATGAAGCCGTAGAACACCACCTGCTTCTCGAAGCCCAGCGACAGGCTCGTTTCACGCCATCGGATCAGGTCGCCGACCTGGGCTCTCAGGTCGAGTTCGCCGCCCGCCTGCCCGGAAACGACGTTGTCCTGGTTCGTGACCATGTACACGTGCTTCCAGTCGATCAGCGTCGGGCTTTTCGGATCCCGGCTGGGATTCGGATATTTCTGGAGAATCGTTTCGGTATCGATCGAGACGAGCACATCGGTAACGCGTGACATAGGAACTCCAGTTCAGGTAAATGGGGTTGCCGGTGCGCGGACTGCTCCAGACGACCGTCAAGCGCCGAGCGGATGACGATTCGCATGAAACCTTGAAACCTCAAGCTGTTCCGCGATTTAAATTTACACCGATCACTTAACCCGAAAAACCTGTAAATGCTGACAGTTCTCGATTATTTTTATGGAGATTCAAATTTACTAAAACAATATCCCTGATTGACTCCATATTTCATACAGTTTCCAAGAATGCAGAATCCGCGTGCCGGGAGCGAAGCCCTCGCGAGATGGGCCGGGACGCAAACCGGATGCGCCACGCACGCACTGGCCGGGGCGTCCGCCGTATCGATCGCGGGAGACGGGTTTGTCATCACCGCCAGGTCGGCGACGCGCGGACCCAAAGGAATATGTCGCCGCTTCGGCAATACGGTTATCGACGCCGCCGTTTTCGATACGAATCCATGATCTTGAGGGCCACACAGGTTAATTGACCTCCATATTAGATGCGAAATCGAAACAAAAATATTCACACGAATCGCATCGAACGCCGTCATTATTTAACCGAACCTGCAACGACATTATTTCGCCCCGCACGCCATCAGGCAAGATTAATAAAAAAACCGAACCGAAATCACCGACGATATAGGTTCGCGCTCGATCGTGGCCGATAACCCGTCACGCAGTCGTACTGATCGCCCCCGGTACGAGATCACGGGCACATCCGCGCGGCTGGCGCGCCCGCTATTCGACATTGTCCGAAACGTCCGTCATCCGGAGCATGTGCGGCTTGACACCTTCGTCGTCCGCCGCCGCCGCCTCCTTCGGATGGATCAGCGCTTCGAGCCGCGCCTTGGTCGCAATGAATTCGGGCGTGTTGACCTGCGAGTCATCCCGCGGCCGCGCCACCGGCACCTCGATCAGTTCCTGCACGCCTCCCGGGTTCGCCTTCAGCACGAGAATCCGGTCCGCCAGGAAAATCGCCTCGTCGAGATCGTGCGTGATGAACAGGATCGTCACGTCGATGTTGCGCCAGATGTCGAGCAGGTGTGTCTGCATCCGCGCACGCGTCTGCGCGTCGAGTGCGCCGAACGGCTCGTCCATCAGCAGGATGCGCGGACGGTTCGCGAGCGCGCGGGCGATCGCCACGCGCTGCTTCATGCCGCCCGACAACTGGTGCGGATACACGTCGGCGAAACGCGTCAGTCCGACCAGATCGAGCCACTGCAGCGCTTCGCGCTCGGCCTCGCCGCTGCTGCTGCCGTTCATCCGCAGACCGAACATCACGTTCTTCTTCACGGTGAGCCACGGAAACAGCGTATAGCCCTGGAACACCATCCCGCGATCGGCGCCCGGCCCCTGCACGGGCTTGCCGTCCAGCAGCACCTCGCCGCTCGTCTGCGCGTCGAGCCCCGCCAGGATGCGGATCAGCGTCGACTTGCCGCAGCCGGACGGGCCGATCACGCACACGAATTCGCGCCGGTGCGTACGGAAGCTGATGTCGTCGAGCGCGACGCACTCGCCCTGCGGCGTCGCGAAACGCTTGCCGACATGACGCACGTCGAGTATCACGTCGCGGGCTTTCAACCGCGCGAAGCGCTCGCGCACCGCATCGGATTGAATCAGGTAATCGGGAACGGCTTGCGGATTCTGCATGATGCCCTCTACGGAAATCGGTCGATGGATGCGAGTCGAAGAGCGTCACGCCTTCAGCGTGCGATCCCACGGAAACAGCTTGCGGCCGAGCAGCCCGAGCACGATGTCGGTGCCGAGTCCGATGATCCCGATCATCAGGATCGCCGCGTATACGTTGTCGAAATGCTGGTAGCGCGCCTGCTGGCTGATGTACCACGTGATGCCCGAACTCGTGCCGACGAGTTCCGCGACGATCAGGTAGGTCCACGCCCAGCCGAGCAGGATCCGCTGGTCGCGATACAGGTCCGGCAGCACGCCCGGAATCACGACGTGCGTGAGCAGCTTCAGCGTCTTCGTGCCGAGCGTCATCGCGGCCTCGAACAGCCCGTATTCGAGCTTGCGCGTCGTGTTCGCGACGATCAGCACCTGCTGGAACAGCGTGCCGATCACGATGATCGCGATCTTCGGCGCGTCGTAGATGCCGAGAATCGCGACCATCAGCGCGCCGAATGCCGGCGCGGGCAGGTAGCGGAAGAACTCCAGGAACGGCTCCTGCAGCCGCGCGAGCGCACTGAAGGTGCCACAGACGATGCCGAGCGGCACACCGATCGCGGACGAGATCACGAAGCCCCAGAAGATGATCCGGATGCTGTGCCACAGGCTCTCGTGCAGCCACACGCCGTCGCGCGACGCAGGCGGCGTCGTGAACGCCGTATAGAACGCGCGCAGCACCTGATGCGGCGCAGGCAGGTACACCGGATTCGCGCGCACGCCCTCGGGCACGGCCGCGTGCGTCGCACGCGCATGCGCGCGCTCGTCGTCGAACACGTCGCGGTCGATCTGCATGCCGGTCTGGAAATAGTCGACACTCCCCGGATTCGTGATGCGCATTTGCGGATGCCAGACGAACGGCACATAGCTGATCAGGCACCAGACGGCGAACGGCAGCAGGAAGGACGCCAGGCCGAGGGTCCATCTGCCGCGCGCCGTCAGCTCGCGGCGCACGGCGAGCCATCCGGTCGTGTTGCGGGTCGTTGACATGGGAATCTCCGTATCGTTTCGGGTGCCGGCCGCGCGGATGCCGGGGCAACGCGCGACCGGGCGTTCATTGCAATGCGCCGCTGGCGGCCTGGGCGCGGTAAGCGCGCCAGCCGCCGAAGCGCGTGATGTCCTGCGCATCGTCGAGTGCCGCGCTTTCGCACAGGAAGCCCTGCACCCGCGAGCCGTCCGCGAGCGTCAGCGTGCCGATGCCGAGCGGCGCCGCGATCCCGGCGACGAAGCTGCCGTAGGCGTCGACAGGCATCTCCCAGATCTCGACCGCGATCGGCGCGCCGCCGTCCGGCACGCGCACGAGGCCCGGCTTGGCGACGCCGCCGCATGCCGCCGCGGACAGCGCGTAGAGGCGATAGGCGGCTGCCGTCGTCGTCGCGGCGACGAAACGCGCGCCCCGCTGCGTGAGCTGCCCGTTCAACGGCTCGCCACGCAGATGCGCGCCGACGACGGCCACGCGCACCACATCGGACGCCAAGCCGGACGACCCGTCGGGCACAGGTGCCGCCGGCGCGGGCGACCCGGCATCGCCGACAGCCGCATCGCCGGCAGCGACAGTGCCGTCGGCCCACGCCTGCGCGAGATCCAGCAGCCGCGCATCGTCGTGCGCGCGGCCGACGAACGTGATCCCGAACGGCAAGCCGGCATGCCGCCCGGTTTCGCACATGCCGGCCGGCACCGCGATCGCCGACAGGTCGAGCAGGTTGACGAAGTTCGTGTAATAGCCGAAGCGCGAGTTGACGCCGATCGGGTCGGCTTCGAGCGCGTCGACGGTCGCGGTCGTCGCCGAGGTCGGCATCACGATCGCATCGAGCCCGCCCCACGCGCGGTCCGCCTCCACGCGCAGCGTCGCGAGCCGGTCGAATGCCGCGAACGCGTCGGCCGCGCTGAAGCGCGACGCACCGCCGACGATTTCGCGGATCACCGGATGCAGCGCATCGGGTTCCCGCGCGGCGAATGCGCCGATCGCGGCGAGCCGCTCGGCAACCCACGGGCCTTCGTACAGCAGCCGCGCGGCAGCCAGGAACGGACTGAAATCGATCTCGACGACCCGCGCGCCGGTCGCGCGCAGGCGTTCGAGCGCCACGCCCCATGCCGCGCGATACGATTCGTCGCCGAAGAATTCGAGCTGCTCGGCACGCGGCGCGCCGAAGCGCAACTGCGCGAGCGGCCGCACCGGATGCGCGCGCAGTCCGTCCGCGCCCGGCAGCGGCTGCCATGCGCGCCCGTACGGATCGCCTTCGGTCACGCCATGCGCGACGTCGAACACCGCACGTGCATCCGCCGACGAGTGCGCGAACACCGACACGCAATCGAGCGACCGGCAGGCCGGCACCACGCCGAGCGTGCTCAGCACGCCCCGCGTCGGCTTGAGCCCGACGAGCCCGTGGAACGCGGCCGGCACGCGCCCCGAACCGGCCGTGTCGGTGCCGAGCGAGAACGTCGCGACGCCGAGCGCGACCGCGACCGCCGACCCGGAACTCGACCCGCCCGACGCATGGCGCGGATCGAGCGCATTGCGGCACGCGCCGTAAGGCGAGCGCTGTCCCGAGAGCCCCGTCGCGAACTGGTCGAGATTGGTCTTGCCGACGGGAATCGCGCCGGCCGCGATCAGCCGCTCGACGACGGGCGCGCTGCGTGCCGGCGTGTACGCATAGGCCGGGCAGGCCGCCGTCGTCGGAATGCCGGCGAGGTCGATGTTGTCCTTGATCGCGAACGGCACGCCGTAGAGCGGCAACGACGCGAGGTCGCGCCCGGTGAGCGCGTCGGCATACCGCGTCATCTCCGCGCGCGTCAGCGGCCGGATCCACGCATGATGCGGATCGCCCGCGTCGAAGTGCGCGGCGATCGCGTCGACGAGCGCATGCGGCGTCAGGTCGCCCGCTTCATGGCGCGCACGCAGCGCGGCCATCGAGCGCAGCCCGGGCAGGATGGAGCGTTCCGTCGTGCTCATGCGACCGCCTCGGCGGCGCCGGTCTTCATCACCATCAGCCGCTGGCCGGCCACCACCGCCGCGCCCTGCACGCAATCGATCGTCTCGATCGTGCCGTCTTCCGTTGCCGTCACCGCCACCTCCATCTTCATCGATTCGACGATCGCGACGACCTGCCCTTCGGTCACGCGCTCGCCGGCCTCCACCAGCACCTTCCACACGCTGCCCGACACGTCCGCGGCAATCGCCCGCTGCGTGTCGTCGAGCGCACCCGCTCCGCGTGCCGCCTGCGCGTCGCCCTGCTCCGCTTCACCGACGTAGTCCGCCTGCCCGGCCGCTCGCCATCGCTCGCGCTCGGCATCGAACGCGGTTTGCTGCGCGGCCTTGAACGTCGCGATCGAATCCGCCTCGTCGCGCAGGAAGCGGTTGTATGCGCCCAGATCGAACACGGATTCCTCGATCTTCAGCGCCGCGCGGCCCGCGATGAAATCCGCGCGCAGCGCGGTCAGCTCGGCCTCGCTGACTTCGTAAAAGCGGATCTCGTCGAAGAAGCGCAGCAGCCACGGCTTGCCGGCCTCGAATTCGCGCGTGGTGCGGTGGCGGTTCCACATCTGCACGGTACGGCCGACGAACTGGTAGCCGCCGGGTCCTTCCATCCCGTACACGCACAGATACGCGCCGCCGATGCCGACCGCGTTCTCCGGCGTCCAGGTGCGCGCGGGGTTGTACTTCGTCGTCACGAGCCGGTGCCGCGGATCGATCGGCGTCGCGACCGGCGCACCGAGGTAGACGTCACCGAGCCCCATCACCAGATAGCGCGCGTCGAACACGATGCGCTTGACGTCGTCGATGCTCGCCAGGCCGTTGATGCGCCGGATGAACTCGATATTGCTCGGGCACCACGGCGCGTCGGGCCGCACCGACTGCATGTAGCGCTCGATCGCGACGCGCGTCGATGGGTCGTCCCACGACAGCGGCAGATGCACGATGCGGTTCGGCACACGCATGTCGGCCACGTCGGGCAGTTCGCGTTCGGCGGCCTGCAGATGCGCGAGCAACGCGGCAAGCGGCAACGTCCGCGCGTCGAACTGCACCTGCAGGGAGCGAATCCCCGGCGTCAGGTCGAGCATGCCGGGCAGCCGGTGCGCGTCGAGCCAGCACATCAGTGCGTGCACACGAAAGCGCAAGTTGAGGTCGAGCACCAGCGGCCCGTATTCGACCAGCACGTTGCGATCGCCCGAGCGCCGGTAGACCACGCCGATGCCGCCGCCGGCCGACGGGTCGCGATGCAGCACGCAATCGTCCGGCGCGCCGGCGGGTGCCGCCGGCACGACCGCGGCGGCGGCATGCGCGGGCGACACGCGGGCGCGCACGAACTGCACGGTATCGCCCGGGCGCAACTGCCCGAGCTTCCACCACTCGTCGCGCACGACCGTCACCGGACAGACGAAGCCGCCGAGGCTCGGACCGTCGGGGCCCAGGATCACCGGCATGTCGCCGGTGAAATCGACCGCACCGATCGCATACGCGTTGTCGTGGATGTTCGACGGATGCAGGCCTGCCTCGCCGCCATCCACGCGCGCCCACTGCGGCTTCGGGCCGATCAGCCGCACGCCGGTGCGGCTGGAGTTGTAATGGACCGTCCACTGCGTGCCGTAGAGCATCGCAATGTCGTCGGGCGTGAAGAAATCCGGCGCGCCGTGCGGACCGTCGAGCACGCCGAGCGTCCATGCATGCGTCAGCGCGGGAATGTCGGCCGCGGCCGGCGTCGCGCCCGCGTCGCCGCACCCCGCGTCCGCGTGCAGATGCAGCACGTCGCCCTTGCGCAGCGCGCGCCCCGCGTGACCGCCGAACTGGCCGAGCGTGAAGGTCGCCTTGCTGCCGAGATAGTCGGGCACCTGCAGCCCGCCTTTCACGGCCAGGCATGCGCGCACGCCCGCGCCGGTCACGCCGCCGAGCTTCAGCACCGTGCCCGGCCGTGCGCGCAGCACCTGCCAGAACGGCGCGGGCTCGCCGTCGAGCGTGGCCGCGAGCGGCGCGCCGCCGAGCACGAACAGCGTCGCCGTGTTGAAGCGCAGCGTCGCGCCGACCATCGTGAATTCCAGCCCGGCCGCATCGCGCGCGTTGCCGAGCAGCGCGTTCGCGAGGTTGAACGCGCGATCGTCCATCGGCCCGGACGGCGGCACGCCGACGCTCCAGTAGCCGACGCGCCCCGGGGCCTGCTGCACGGTGGTCTGCACGCCGCCGTCGAGCACGTCGATCGTGTGCGGCGCGAACGCGAAGCGCGACAGGAATGCCGTGGTCGGCGCGCCGCGCGCGAACGTGTCCGAGCCGACAACGGCGCGCAGGTAGTCGAGGTTGGTCTCGATCCCGTACAGTTCGGTATGCGCCAGCGCGGCCTGCAACGCGGCCAGCGCGTCGCGCCGCGTATCGCCGCGCACGATCAGCTTCGCGAGCAACGGATCGTAATGCGCGCTGATCTCGGTGCCCGCGTCGATCCAGCCGTCGACACGCACGTTGTCCGGAAACGCGACGTGCGTGAGCAGGCCGGCGCTCGGCAGGAACTGCTTGTGCGGATCCTCCGCATACAGCCGCACCTGGATGCTCGCGCCGCGGGGCGCAACGGCGAGCGTGTCGAGCGGCGGCAGGTCGCCTTCGGCCTGCAGGATCATCCATTCCACCAGATCGACACCCGTCACCGCTTCGGTCACGCAATGCTCGACCTGCAGGCGCGTGTTCACCTCGAGGAAATAGAAGCGCCGCGCGTTCGCGTCGAACACGAATTCGACCGTGCCGGCCGACGCGTAGCCGACTGCGCGGACGAGCCGCACCGCGCTCGCGTGCAGCGCGTCGCGCTCGGCGCCCGTCAGGTCCGGCGCGGGCGTTTCCTCGATCACCTTCTGGTTGCGGCGCTGCACGGAACAATCGCGTTCACCGAGCGCGATCGCACCGCCCCGGCCGTCGCCGAAGATCTGCACTTCGATGTGCCGCGCGTGTTCGACGAACTTCTCGAGATAGACACCCGCATGCGCGAAGTTCGCGTTGCCGAGCCGCACGACGGATTCGAAGGCCGCCTCGAGCTGCGCGGCGTCGCGGCAGAGCGACATGCCGATCCCGCCGCCGCCAGCGGTGCTTTTCAGCATCACCGGATAACCGATCGCGCCGGCTTCGGCAAGCGCGATCGCCACGTCGTCGAGCAGGCCCGTGCCCGGCAGCAGCGCGACGCCCTGCGCGGCGGCGAGCGCGCGCGCGGTGTGCTTGAGGCCGAACGCGCGCATGTGATCGCCGCGCGGCCCGATGAAGCGCAGGCCCGCCGCTTCGCATGCGTCGGCAAAACCGGCATGCTCGGACAGGAACCCGTAGCCGGGATGCACGGCCTGCGCGCCGGTCTCGCGCGCGGCGGCGAGGATTGCCGCGACGTTCAGGTAGCTGTCGGCCGCCGGCGCGGGCCCGACACGCACGGCTTCGTCGGCGAGCGCCACGTGACGCGCGTCGCGATCGGCATCCGAATAGATCGCGACCGATGCGATGCCGAGCCGCTTCAACGTGCGGATCACGCGGCACGCGATTTCGCCGCGGTTCGCGACGAGGACTTTGGCGAATCTCATGTTGCCTCCCGCCGGGTCGCCCCAAGGAAGGCAACCGCCCCCTCGGGGGGCAGCGAACGTGTCGACCCGGCGTAGCGCTTCGGCGCGTACGCCGGTCCCATCCAAAGCAAGTGAGCGCGGGGGTCGTTCATTCAGCCTCCCAGACCGTGAGGCGCACGGGCGTCGGGTTGTAGCCGTTGCACGGATTGTTGAGTTGCGGGCAGTTCGAGATCAGCACCGTGATGTCCATCTCCGTGCGCATCTCGACGTACTTGCCGGGCGCGGAAATGCCGTCCTCGAACGTCAGCCCGCCGAGCGGCGTGACGGGCACGTTCATGAAGAAGTTGACGTTGCCGACGAGATCGCGCTTGCCGAGCCGCGCGCCCGCGCCGCACGTGCAGTGCGCGAGCGCGTTGAGGAAGCTGTCGCGGCAGTTGTGCATGTAACGCTTGTCGAGCGCATAGCGCACGGCATTGCTCTCGGCCGCGCACGCGCCACCGAGCGTGTCGTGGCGGCCGCAGGTGTCCGCGACGATCGTCGCCATCGGGTTGCCCCGGCTGGACAGCAGCACGCTGCCCGCGCTCAGGTACAGGTTGCGCTGTGCGCGAATCGTGTCCTGCGCGCTGTAGCGCTCCTCGGTATCGTCGGAGCGGTAGAACAACGTGTCGACAGCCTGGTTGCCTTCCAGGTCGAGGATGCGGAAGACCTGTCCGCGTTTCAGGTCGTGCAGCCACGGCTCGCCCGCTTTCAGCGTGGTGTCGTGGATCGCGTCGCGCGGGTCGAGACGGCTTTCGATGATCGGCATGGCCCGGCTCCTTATGCGAACAGTCGGTCGGTGTTGGCGAAGCCGCGCGTGTTCTCCGCACACGCGCGCCGGCACGGGTCGTCCTCGGGCGCGGCGCCGTCCGCCGGATACGCGCGGTACGCGATCAGCTTCACGGGCTTCGGTGCATAGTCCGCACGCGGATCGAGCGGATGCGGTGCGGTCGAGAACGCCGCGAGCGTGTTCATCTCGAAGCGCAGGTCGACGGCACTGCCGGCCGGCGAATGTCCGGCGACGAAATCGAGCGCGCCGTCGTCGCGCGTGTCGAGCCTGCTGAAGAAGTTGACGTTCGCGGCGAGATCGCGCGCCGACAGTCCGTATTTCGCGAGTTCGAGCACGAGGCTGTCGCGGCCGTTGCGGATCATCGCGTTGCGATCGGCCTGGTACGACGTCGTGCCGTACTTGTGCGCGAACAACCGCGCATCGCCGACGCCGCCCAGCGGGTCGTGCCAGCCGAGCGTGTCGGCCGTGATCGACGCGATCACGCGCCCCATGTCCGTGTACAGCGCATGGCCGCGCGTGAGATGCGCGGTGTGCTGCGCCTTCAGCGTATCGGCCATGTTGTAGCGTTCGAGCGGGTCTTCCTGGCGATGAAAGACGGCGGACAGGTTCGCGCCGCCGTCGACATCGACGATGCGCAGCGCGAGGCCGCGGCGCAGGATGCCGGACCAGTGGGTTCCTGCGGGAATCAGCGTTTCCCACACGACGTGTGGCGGCGGAACAAGGACGGGGACGGCTTGGGGGCTCGGCGACATGGCGGCTCCGTGGTCGGTTGGACAAAAGGCGTGAGAGGGCGACCGAACGACATCGCGACCTCCCGGGCTTTTATCCCTCCGTGGAGCCTCGCCGTTTCCTCGAATCGAGGCGAAGGCAAGACCGGATTGCTCTCGGACCAGTCATCGCGCGGCGCGAACACCGCACGACCGGAACCCTAGCGATCCTGAAGATGATGCAAATTGCTTCGCACCTCTCGGGCGTCGATTAAGCGAGTTGCGTGCCAGCCGCCGCGCAACGACCGCACGACGCGGCACGGCGGCGCGATGAAGCACGGCACGCACGAATCGGCGGCGGACGCTTGCCCTCGCAGCGGGCGTGCGGCGCACCATGCGCACGCGATCGCGCACCGGCGCAGTGCGCATCGCGCGCACGTGCACCGCACGATCGGCGATGGCATGGGCATTGCTGAACCAATGCACCGTCACTCGATTCCCCACCCTTCATGAACAAGCTCGACCTGCTCCGGCGCGCATTGAGCGCGCTGTTCTCGGCCCGCTTCATCGAACTTCAGCGCGCCGCACGCCGTCGTTGAATCGCGTTGCCGCGCGCCATTGGCACGCTTCTCGCTCGGCATGACGCCGAGAGGTGCGGCGGCATCGCATCTTAGGGGTGCTAGGGTTCCGGTTCATCGAACGTCTGGTCCGAGAGCAGCCCGGCGCGGGTTCGTCCGATCGCGAGACCGGATGCACGCGCGCTACACGGCGGGACAAAAGCCCGGGAGATTGGCGATGGCAACGGCCGTCGCGCCTCTCCGTGGCCGCTTCGTTCGTTCCGCATCCGCAGGAACCGGCCACGCGGCCGGACCGCGCACAGGCGCGGTCCGAATCGACGATCCCGATCCCGGTCTCCTGGAGAACAACGATGACCCGTCCCGCCCCGGCGTTCCGCCGCCTGCCGTCCCTCCGCTTCGTCCGCTTCGTCCGTTTCGTCCGTCACGCCCTGGGGGCCGCCGTCACGGCTGCCGCGCTATTGGCGGCGCCCGCCGTGCACGCGGCAGCCCCGTTGAAGATCGGCTACAGCGACTGGCCCGGCTGGGTCGCGTTCCAGGTCGCGATCGACAAGGGCTGGTTCAAGGAAGCCGGCGTCGACGTCGACTTCGAATGGTTCGATTATTCGGCATCGCTCGACGCGTTTTCCGCGGGCAAGCTCGACGCGGTCGCGGCGACCAACGGCGATGCGCTCGTCACCGGTGCGGCCGGCGCGAAGAACGTCATGATCCTGCTGACCGACTATTCGGCCGGCAACGACATGATCGTCGCGAAGCCGCCGCTGCGCACCGTCGAGGCGCTGAAGGGCAAGAAAGTCGGCGTCGAACTCGGCCTGGTCGATCACCTGCTTCTCGAGACCGCGCTGCAGAAGCACGGGCTCAAGGACGGCGACGTGACGCTCGTGAATGCGAAAACCAACGAACTGCCGCAGGTGCTCGGTTCGTCGGCCGACATCGCCGCGGTGGCCGCATGGCAGCCGAACGCGGGCGAGGCGTTGAAACGCGCACCGGGCGCACGGGCGATCTTCACGTCGGCGGATGCGCCCGGGCTGATCTACGATGCGATCACGGTCGCGCCGACAAGCCTCGCCGCGCGCCGGGCCGACTGGGCGAAGGTGGTCAAGGTCTGGTATCGCTGCGTCGCTTACATCAACGACCCGAAGACGCAGGCCGACGCGGTCAGGATCATGTCCGCGCGCGTCGGGCTCGCGCCGGCACAATACCTTCCGCTGCTGAAGGGCACGCACCTGCTCGACGAGGCTGCCGCGAAGCGTGCGTTCCGGAAGGGCGACGGGCTCGACTCCATCTATGGCTCCACGCGCAACGCGAATGCGTTCAACGTGCGTAACGCCGTGTACAAACAGTCGCAGGACGTCGACGCGTATATCGATCCGCGCTTCAGCGAACTGCACTAACCGCAGCAGGCACGCTTGCGGGCCGAACCGGGCATGCCGGTGGCTGATCCGGTTCGGCACCTTGTCGCCGTGCATGGCCGCAACGCGGTGTCGATCGCACCGCGCCCTTGCCCGGCCGCATCCTGGAAGACCGTGACCGTCAATTCGCCGGCCTTCGTTGCCGTCGGCACATCCCGGGTGGCCGCCGCCTGCGACCGCCGTGCCATTGAGCCGCCTGGCCGCCGGGCCGCATTGAGCGCCTGGATCGCACCCTCGACTTTGCGGCCCGCTTCCGGATCCGGGCCGCCTCCGGCACCCCTACATCTTCCCCGCCAGATGAAACCGCGATGCCGGATGCCACAGCCTGACCGACGTCGCGACGTGCTCGCCGACCCACGTGCGGCGCCTCAACACCAGGCACGGTTCGCCGATTTCCATCACGAGATGCCGACGCACCTGCGCATTGGGCTTCTCCGCATAGATCCGGAACTCCGCGCGCTGGATCGGCGCCAGTCGCACCATGTAGTGGTTCGGCGTATCGATCGTGAAATCCTGCTCCAGATACGCAGGAAACAATGCCGGATTGACGTAGCGATCCTCGAACTGGATCGGCTCGTCTTCCTCGTAATGGACGATGCGTGAATGAAACACGGGCCCGGAACGAAGCCCGAGCGCATCGATCGCTTCCGGGTCGACGCTGCGCTCGATCAGCAACACCCGTGCGCTGTGCCGATGACCCCGTTCGGCAATCTCGTCCGCGATGTTGCGGATCTCCAGCACCGTCGATTCGTAATGCCGGCGCTCGACGAACGTGCCGGCCCCCTGGATGCGGGTCAGCACGCGTTCGGCCGTCAGTTCGCGCAGCGCGCGCGACACCGTCATCCGGGCCACGCCGAATTCCTTGACCAGCTCGGCCTCGGTCGGGATCGCGCCACCGGGCTTCCAGTCCCCCTTCGCGATCCGCTCGACGACGTAGCGCTTGATCTGCTGATAGGCCGGCAGTGCACGCGCCGGCACGGCATCGCCCGATGCCCTCGCCGGCCGTGCGGAAAATTGTCGTTCCGTTTCGTTCATGCGCCCTCGACCGAATGAATGATGGATGATCCGCCAGTCGTCGCCCGTCGTCACTGCAATGGCGGCGGCGCCCCCGCGACGATGCCGGCCGCGATCGCGATGTCGTCCGCGAGCGGCCGGTCGTCGCGATACGCCGGTACACGTTCGCGCACGTGCCGCCACAGCGCGTCGGTCGACGCGGCCCGCCCCGTTTCGTTCGCCTGCAGATCGTACGCCTGCGCGGCGGCGAGCAGCTCGATCGCGAGCACGCGCGTCGCATTCTCGATGATGTCGAGCGCCTTCAGCGCGGCCGGCGTCGCGTGACACAGGTGATCTTCCTGCAACCCCGACGTAATGCCGCCGTCGAGGCTCGCCGGCGCCGCGAGTCGCTGGTTCTGCGCGACCAGCGCGACTGCCGTGTACTGCGCGATCATGAAGCCCGAACACGTGCCGCCCGGCGCCGCGAGAAACGCCGGCAGCCCGCTCACGAGCGGATTGACGAGACGGTCCAGCCGCCGCTCGGCGATCGCCGCCACCTGCGCCATCGCGGCCGCGAGGCTGTCCATCGCCAGCGCGATGCCCGCGCCGACCGCATGCGCCTGCGAATGAACGGCCGGCGCGTCGCGCGTACCGGCGACGATCGGATTGTCCGTGACGGACGCAAGCTCGCGATCGACGACATCCGCCGTCACCGCGAACACGTCGCGCGCCGCGCCATGCACATGCGGAATCGTGCGCAGGCTCAGCGGATCCTGTGTACGCCGCCCGCTCGCCGCGGCGAGCATCGGGCTGTCGGCCAGCATCGCCCGCAAGCGTGCGCCGACGTGCCCGATGCCGGGCGAGATCCGCAGCGCGAGCGACGCCGGGTCGAACGCGGCGAGCTGCCCGCCGAGATTCTCGAAGCTCGTCGCCGCGATCCAGTCGGCCCAATCGAGCAGCCGTTCCGCGCGGGCCAGTGCGAGCGCGGCGAGCCCCGTGACGCACGGCGTGCCGTTGACCAGGCTCAGCCCCTCCTTCGCACCGAGCATGAGCGGTGCGCGGCCGATGCGCCGCAGTGCCTCGTCGCCGCGAATGCGTTCGCCGCGATGGCGCGCATGGCCATGCCCGATGCAGACGAGCGCGACGTGCGCCATGTGGGTCAGATAGCCGACCGAGCCGTGCGCCGGCACCTCCGGCAGGCAATCGTGCTCGAGCAGCGCGACGAGCTGTTCGACGACGTCGGCACGGACGCCCGAATGCCCGTGCGCATAGTTGTTGATCGCGGCCGCGATGATCGCGCGCGTCTCGGCCGCGCCGAGCGGCGCGCCGACGCCGACCGCGTGGCTCATCAGGATGTTGCGCGACAGCGTGCTCTGCTGCTCCGGCGACACGATCACGTCGCACAGCGCGCCGACGCCGGTATTGACGCCGTATGCGCGAATCCCGCGCGCGACGATCTCGTCGACGAGTTCGCGGGCGGCAACCACGCGCGCGCGCGCATCGTCGGCCAACGCCAGCGGCTCGCCGGCCGCCACCGCCGCAACCTGTCGCCAGTCAAGCGGCCGCGCCGCACGGAATACGGTCATGGCAGCCTCAGTTGGTGGTGCGGTCGTGGTGGCTCGACACGAATTGCCGGAAGCGCTCGGAGGTCTGGCCGCCGAAGACTTCGTCGGGCGTCCCGTCCGTATCGACTTCGCCCTGATGCAGGAACATCACGCGATTCGACACGTGCCGCGCGAAGCCCATTTCATGCGTGACGACCAGCATCGTGCGACCTTCCTCCGCGAGCGAGCGCATCACGCGCAGCACCTCGCCGACCAGTTCCGGATCGAGCGCCGACGTCGGTTCGTCGAACAGCATCACTTTCGGATGCATCGCGAGCGCGCGGGCGATCGCGACGCGCTGCTGCTGGCCGCCCGACAGGTGTGCCGGATAGTAGCCGCGCTTGTCCGCGAGGCCGACGCGCGCCAGCAGCGCCTCGGCCTCCTCGACCGCTTCGGCGCGGCTGCGCTTCTGCACGCGCAGCGGTCCCTCGACGAGGTTGTCGAGCACCGTCATGTGGGACCACAGGTTGAAGTTCTGGAACACCATCCCGAGCTGGGAGCGGATCCGGTCGACCTGGCGCCGGTCGCTCGGATGCAGCTTGCCGTCGCGCGCACGCTTCATCGCGAGCGCTTCCCCGGCGAGTGCGACGGAGCCGTCGTCGGGTGTCTCGAGCAGGTTCAGGCAGCGCAGGAACGTGCTCTTGCCCGATCCGCTCGCGCCGAGGATCGAGATGACGTCGCCCTCATGCGCGTCGAGCGAAATGCCCTTCAGCACATGATGATCGCCGAACGACTTGTGGATGTTCTTGACCGACAGCGCAACGGGAGCAGCGGTGTTCATCGGATTCTCCTGGAAAGGACGGGGACGCTCAGGATGCGACGCGTCGATGATTGCGCGTCGTCGCGGCGGGCGCACCGGACGGCTTCGGCGCACGCAGGTGCCCGGAGAGCCGCCATTCGAGCGCGCCGAGCAGGCGCACGACGATGAAGTTCAGGCCCAGATAGATGAGGGCCGCGCAGACGAACACCTCGGTCGTCCGATAGGTTTGCTGGATGATCTGCTGCGCGACGCCCGTCACTTCCCACACCGTGACGAGGCTGGCCAGCGCGGTCGACTTGACGAGCAGCACGGCTTCGGTCGAATACGCGGGCAGGCACTGGCGCAACGCGATCGGGCCGATCACGCGCCGCAGCAGCGCGAAGCCCGACAGGCCGATCGAATACCCGGCCTCGATCTGCCCGATCGGCACGGCCATCAGCCCGCCGCGCAGGATCTCGGCCGTGTAGCCCGCCGTACACAGCGCGAGCGACAGCACCGCGCACACGTACGGCTCGCGCAGCAGCGGCCACATGAAGCTTTCGCGGATCACGCCGAACTGGCCGAGCCCGTAATACACGAGGAACATCTGGATCAGCAGCGGCGAGCCGCGAAACACGAGGATGTAGGCACGTGCAAAGCGGTTCGGCAGCCAGCGCGGCGACACGCGCATCGTGACGATCACGAGCGACAGCAGGCCGCCGAGCACGAGCGATGCGAAGAACAGGCCGAGCGTGGTCGGCACGGCCGCGAGCAGCTGGCGCAGCGTATCGAAGAGAAAGTCGAAATCGATGGACATGCACGTTCTCCGTCAGTTACGCGCGAAATTGCGGCGGAACGACCGGCCGACGATCGCTTCCGCCCGGTTGAACACGCGGTTCGACAAGCCCGTCATCACCAGGTACAACGCACCGCCCGCGACGAAGAACACGAAGTATTGATGGGTCGAATTGGCGGCGATCTGGCTCGTGCGCAGCAGCTCGGCGAGGCCGGTGACCGAGATCAGTGCCGAGTCCTTGAGGCTCAACTGCCACACGTTGCCGATCCCGGGCAGCGCGAAGCGCAGCACCTGCGGAATCAGGATGCGGCGCAGCACCATGCTGCCCGGCATGCCGATCGAGCGCGCCGCCTCGAGCTCGCCCTTCGACACCGCGAGCACCGCCGCGCGATACACCTCCGCCTGGTAGGCGCCCGAGATCATGCCGACCGCGAGCGCGCCGATCACGAACGGCGGCACGCCGATGAAGCCCTCCGCGCCGAACCACTGGCCGACGGCCGTGACGAGCGTCGAGCCGCCGAAGTAGAACAGATAGATGACGAGCAGTTCGGGCACGCCGCGAAACACCGTCGTGTACAGGTCGCCGAGCAGGCGGGCGCTGCGGTAGCGCGACAGCTTCGCCGCCGCGATCGCCGCGCCGATCACGGCGCCGACCGCGAGCGCGGCAAGCGTCAGCGCGACCGTCATCAGTGCGGCGAGCAGCAGCACACCGCCCCAGCCTTCGGTTCCGAAGCCGAGCATTTCAAGAATCGCCATGCGTGCCTCCCGGCAAGCGTTGAGTGAATCGGCAGGATGCCTGCCGCCGCGCGTCGTTCAAGTCGCTCACGCGGCGGCGGCCGGATGCACGCTTACGGCGTGACGTCGGTCTTGAACCACTTGTCGGCCAGCTTCTTCACCGTGCCGTCCGCGAGCGCCGCGCCGATCGCCGTATCGAACTTCGTCTTCAGATCGGCATCCTGCTTGCGGAACGCGAGCCCTTCGCCCGGCCCCCAGATCGGCCCGCCGAGCTTCGGCCCCGCGAGCACGATCGACGCGTTGTCCTTCTTCGCGTTGTTCGCCGCGTAGTACGTGACGTCGTCGAACGATGCATCGATGCGCCCGGCGACGAGGTCGAGGTCGCGCTCCGGCGAGGTCTTGTACACGCGGATCGATGCGATGTCCTTGAAGCTGTCGTTGATGAACTTCGTATAGACGGTGCCCGACTGGATGCCGATCGTCTTGCCCTTCAGCTGCTTGCGCAGCGCATCGACGGTGGGCTTGTCCGCGTTCGCGTCACCCGTCAGCTTGACGGTCGGCGCGCCGGGCGCGGCCTTCGGCAGGATCTTGGTATCGGTGACGGCGAACGTCGCGGGCGTCGCCGCATACGGACGCGAGAACAGCAGGATCTTTTCGCGCTCCGGCGTGATGGAAATCGCATCCATCAGGATGTCGAACTTGCCGGCCTGCAGGCCGGGAATCATCCCGTCCCAGTCCTGCGCGACCATGTTGCACTGCACCTTGATCCGCTCGCACACGTTGGCGAGCAGCTCCGGTTCGAAACCGCCCAGCTTGCCGCCCGGCAGCGTGAGGTTCCACGGTGCGTAGCCGCCTTCGAGCGCGACCGTCACCGTCTTCCATTCCTTCGCCTGCACCGGTGCGGCGAGCGTTGCCGCCGCGGCCGCGATGACGCCGATGGTCCTGATTGCCAACTTGATCCGCTTGCCGTTCACGAGATTTCTCCTTGCGTTGAAGTTCGTCATCCCTTCGGTGCTGCAGCAAGCCGCCTCAGGAATTTGTCTATACAAGCATGCAAGAAGAAAAACAGTGAGACAAGCTGCGATCAAAAAAAACCGCGTAAACGCGGGAAATCCCCTAATTTCAGGCGTCGAACATGCCTCGTCGCGGTGAATTCAGGCACGCACTTGGTGCAAAAAGGACGCTCCAATCTCAAGGATGACTAGACAAATTCCGGATTCGATCGCAACGGTTGCGCGACTCGGCGTGCGAAATCGGGAATGCCGAACCGGCTTGCACGACGACCGGCAGCCGCCATCGCGCGAATCGGCTCCGCCATGCACGGCGCTCATGCGCCGCATGAGAACTAATCGATTGTTGGCACCGAGGATCGACACCGACAATCCGCTCCATGCCCCCTCGTTTTCGGTACGGGCCACTCATCCTCCCCATCGGCACATCACGATCCATGAGCCATCCAGCCATCGTCTCCTGCATCGCCGAGGCCCGCACGGCCGCGGCGGCACCGTTCCCTGTCCGCCCCCGCACCTGCGGCGAAGCGCTCGTCGACCTGCTCGAACGCCAGGGTGTCGAATGCGTGTTCGGCATTCCCGGCGTGCATACCGTCGAGCTCTATCGCGGCCTTGCCGCGTCGTCGATCCGTCATGTGACGCCGCGCCACGAACAGGGTGCCGGCTTCATGGCCGACGGCTATGCCCGCGTCACGGGCCGGCCGGGAGTCTGCTTCATCATCACCGGGCCGGGGATGACCAATATCGCGACCGCGATGGCGCAGGCCTACGCGGATTCGATTCCGATGCTGGTGATCTCGAGCGTCAACGCACGACGCGAGCTCGGCAGCGGCGACGGCCGCCTGCACGAGCTGCCGTCGCAGCGCGACGTGTTCGCGGGACTCACCGCGTTCTCGCACACGCTGCTCGACGCCGCCGACCTGCCGCAGGTCCTCGCGCGCGCATTCGCGGTGTTCGAAAGCGCGCGCCCGCGGCCCGTGCATATCGAGATTCCGCTCGACGTGATCGTGATGCCGGCGCCCGCGCTGCCCGCCGCTCCGCTCGCGCTGCCCGCGCGACCCGCGCCGGACGCGAACGCCCTCGCGGCGGCGGCCGACCTGCTCGCGCACGCGCGCCGGCCGCTGATCCTGGCAGGCGGCGGCGCGATCCACGCGGCGGCGGAACTGCGCGAACTCGCCGAACGCCTGCACGCACCGGTCGCGCTGACGATCAACGCGAAGGGCCTGCTGCCGGCCGGCCACCCGTTGCTGATCGGCTCCACCCAGTCGCTGCCGGCCACCCGCGCGGCGATCCGCGATGCCGACGTGGTGCTCGCCGTCGGCACCGAACTCGGCGAAACCGATTACGACGTCACGTTCGACGGCGGCTTCGCGATCGACGGCCGGCTGATCCGCATCGATATCGACGCGCAACAGCTGATGCGCAATGCCCGCGCGGAGATCGCGATCGCCGGCGATGCGCGGCTGGCGCTCGGCGCGCTGTCGACCCGCCTGCACGAAAGGCCCGCGCCGACACCCGAGCCCGGCTGGGGCGCGCAGCGGGTCGCCGCCGTGCGCGCCGCGATCGCGTCCGGCCACGACGGCGCCGCGCGTGCCCAGGCGCTGCTGATCGACACCATCGTCATGGCGCTGCCCGGCGCGATCATCGCCGGCGATTCGACGAGCCCCGTCTATGTCGGCAATTTCACGCACGATGCACCGGCACCACGCAGCTGGTTCAACTCGTCGACCGGCTACGGCACGCTCGGCTACGGGCTGCCCGCCGCGATCGGCGCACAGCTCGCCGCGCCCGCGCGGCCGGTCGTGTGCCTGATCGGCGACGGCGGCGTGCAATTCACGCTGCCGGAGCTCGCGAGCGCGGTCGAGGCGCGCGTGCCGGTGATCGTGATCGTCTGGAACAACCGCGGCTACGGCGAGATCCGCAAATACATGGTCGCGCGCGACATCACGCCGGTCGGCGTCGATCCGTATACGCCCGATTTCCTGGCACTCGCACGCGGCTTCGGCTGCGCGGCGCAGGCGGCCGCGACGCCCGACGCGCTGGCCGAAGCGCTGCGCGACGCCACGGCACGCACGATTCCGACCGTGATCGAAATCGACGAGGCAACCTGGTTCGGTCGGGTGCCGCGATGAGCACGACACCGAATCTCGCGTTCGATCCGCCGCTGCACGCGCGCCACTTCATCGACGGTACCTGGCGCGCGAGCTTCAGCGGCGCGACGCTGCCTGTCGTCGACCCGTCGACGGAAGCGGTCATCGCCGACGTCAGCGCGGGCGGCGAGGCCGACGTCGAGCGTGCGGTGCAAGCCGCATCGCGCGCGTTTCCCGGCTGGAAGCGCACGACGGGTGCCGCGCGCGCGGCCCTGCTCCGCGCGATCGCGCGCGGCGTCGACGCGCGCCGCGTGCGGCTCGCGACCCTGCAATCGATCAATAACGGCAAGCCGTTCGCCGAAGCCGAGATCGACGTCGCGGACGTGATCGCCACCTTCGACTACTACGCGGACCTCGCGGAACGTCTCGACACCGACGGCGAAACCGAGATCGCGCTGCCCGGCGGCGACCATCGCGCATGGATCCAGCGCGAGCCGGCCGGCGTCGCCGCCTTGATCGTGCCATGGAATTTCCCGATGGTCACGACCGCGTGGAAGCTCGCGCCCGCGCTCGCTGCCGGCTGCACCGTCGTGCTGAAGCCGTCCGAGATCACGCCGCTGCCCGAACTCGAACTCGTCGCGATCGTCGCGGAAGCGGGCCTGCCGCCTGGTGTGCTGAACGTCGTGACGGGCACCGGCCACGACGTCGGCGCCCGGCTGTGCGCGCATCCGCTCGTCGCGAAGGTGTCGTTTACCGGCAGCACGGCAGTCGGCGCGCAGGTCATGAAGACGGCCGCGGACACGATCAAGGGCATCGGCCTCGAACTCGGCGGCAAATCGTCGATCGTCGTGTTCGACGACGCCGACCTCGATCACGCGGTCGAACTGATCGCGGGCGGCGGCCTGTTCAACGCCGGGCAGATGTGTTCGGCAACCTCGCGCGTGCTCGTTGCCGCCCCGCTCGCCGACGACCTGATCGCGCGCCTCGCGCGACGGATCGACGCCACCGTCGTCGGCCCCCCGTTCGCGCCCGGCGTACAGATGGGCCCGCTGACCAACCGCGCGCAATACGAACGCGTGAAGCGCCACATCGCACAAGGCCGGGCCGACGGCGCGCGGCTCGTGACCGGCGGCGACGCGCTCGCCGGCCCCGGCTACTTCATCCGGCCCGCGCTGCTCGCCGACGTGCCGGCCGACTGCGCGCTATGGCGTGACGAGATTTTCGGACCGGTGCTGTGCGTTCGCGCGTTCGATACCGAGGACGACGCGATCGCGGCCGCCAACGATACCGAATACGGGCTCGTCGCAACCGTCGTCACGCGCGACGCGGCGCGCGGCAGGCGGGTCGCCGATGCGCTCGAGGCAGGCGTCGTCTGGATCAACACACCGCAACTGATCTATCCGCAAACCTCATGGGGCGGCTACAAGCGCAGCAGCATCGGGCGCGAGCTGGGCCCGTTCGGGCTGGCCGCATTCCAGGAGGTCAAGCAGGTCATGATGCCGGCCCGCTGAGCCGGCAGGCCCATGCGTTTATGTCATGCCGCGCATGCGGATATTTCGTTTGTTGCGGAAATTTGACCTCCCTACAGTTCATCCACACCCCGCGCCGCAGTTCGGCGACCGGCATCGAACCACACGGCATCGTTCATCAGGAGACGGCCATGCAACACTTCAAGGCGGGAAGACGGCAGGTGATCAAAACCCTCGGCACGGCACTCGCCGCATCCGCCCTTCCGATGCCATTCATCAGTACTGCGAAGGCACAGTCGAAGAGCTTTGCAGGCAAGACCTTGCGCCTGCTCACGTGGTCTGACGATACCGGCGCGGCCGCGCTGCGCAACATCGCGGAAACGTTCAGCAAGCAGACCGGCGCACGCGTGATCGCCGATCGCGCGGACGGCACGTCGGGGATGGTCGCGAAGGTCAAGGCCGCGGGCGAGCGGCCGACCTACGACGTCATCACGCTCGCCGGCGTCGGCGCGGCCGGTCTCGCCGACGCCGGCCTGCTCGCGAAGCCCGACCTGAACCAGCTGCCGAACCTGAAGGACGTCGCGCCGCAATACCGCACGGGCGCGAACGGCTTCGGCATCGGCTACCTGCTGTGGTCGGACGGGCTGATCTACAACACGTCGACCGTCAAGAGCGCGCCGTCGAGCTACGAGGCGCTGTGGGATCCGAAGTATGCGGGCCGCCTGTTCCTGCCGCCGCCCGAGTGGGCCGAAGCGGTCGACCTCGCGATCATCGCCGCGAAGCTGGCCGGCGGTTCGCAGCAGAACATCGATCCCGGGTTCAGGAAGCTCGCGCAGCTCAAGGATCGCGTGATGACCCTCGGCGAGAACCCGAACCAGGTCGCCGACCTGTTTCGCACCGGCTCGCTCGACATCGGCGGCATCTACTCGCCGGCGTTCTTCCCGGACCAGATCCGCAAGCCCGACTACAAGATGGGCGTGACGTACGGGATGAAGGAAGGCTTCGCGACGCAACTGATGTTCACGGTGATCCCGAAGGCGCACCCGGGCGACCTCGACCTGATCCACGCGTTCATCAACCATTCGCTCGACGCGGGCGTGCAGGGCCGGATGGCGGCCGACGTGCTGAACGGCCCCGTGAACGGCAAGGCCGTGATTCCCGCGGAAAGCCGCGCGTTCGTGCCGTCGCCGCAGCAGATCGCGGAGAAGGCCGTGCTGCACGACGACAAGGCGCTCGCGGCCGTCCAGCCCGCGTGGATCAAGCGCTATACGGGCCTCTTCTCGGCATAACGACATGGCCTCCCTGTCCTCCTCCCGCGATGCGGGGCCGGCCGCCGCGGCACCGGCCGGTGCCGGCGCCGGGCCCGCACTGCCCGGCGTGCCGCCCTGGCTGCTGCTCGCGCCGATCCTCGCGTTCCTCGCGGTGCTCGCCGCCGCGACGCTCACGGTGCTGCGAATGAGCGTCGGCGTATCCGGCGACGAATGGCGGACCTTCACGCTGCAGAACTACGCCGACCTTGCAGACCCGTACTTCACGAAGTCGCTGTGGCTCACGCTGCGCCTCGCGTTCCAGAGCATGGTGTGCGCGGTGCTGCTCGCGATCCCGGTTGCACTCGCGATGGCGCGCACCGAATCGCGGCTCGCGCGCCGGCTGCTGCTCGCCGGCGTGCTGCTGCCGCTGCTCGTGAACCTGCTGCTGCAAGGCTATGGCTGGCTCGTGATGCTCGGCCCGGCCGGATTGCTCAATCGTGCGCTGCTGGCCTCGGGCGTGATCGAGCGGCCGCTGCAGCTGCTGTACCGCGAGCACGGCGTGCTGCTCGGGCTGATCCAGACCGCGTTCCCGCTCGCCGTGCTGCCGCTGTCGAGCGCGCTGCGTGCGGTATCCCGCGCGTACGACGAAGCCGCCGCGACGCTCGGCGCGAGCCGCTGGCAGACGCTGCGGCACGTGACGCTGCCGCTCGCGATGCCCGGCCTCGTCTCCGGCGCGCTGCTCGTGTTCGCGTACAACGCCAGCGCGTTCGCGGTGCCGCTGCTGCTGGGCGGTCGACGCGTGCCGATGCTCGCGGTGCTCGTGCACGACCAGGTCGCACCGCTGCTCAACTGGCCCGCCGCGTCGGCATCCGGCGTCGTGCTGATGGGCGCGACGCTCGTCGTGATGGCGGTTTCCCAGCGCCTCGTGCGCACCCTGCAACGCACCGGCGAGGTGAACCGATGAATACCCTGCTCTTGCGTGCGCCCATGCCCGGCCGCCTCGGACGCGCGACGGGTGCGCTCGCGACGCTCGTGCTGTTCCTCGCCGCGCTGCCGATCCTGACGATGATCACGATGTCGTTCGGCGCATCGGGCACGCTCGAATTTCCGCCGCGCGATTTCAGCCTGCACTGGTATCGCGCCGCGTGGCAGACGTTCATGTCGTCCGATGCGGGCAGCGCGCAGTCGATGGGCGCCGCGTTGACGACGAGCCTCGTCGTCGCGGTCGCGACGATGCTGATCGCGACCGCCGTGTCGGTACCCGCGGCTTACGCGCTGTCGCGCTGCCGCTTCCGCGGCAAGACGCTCGTCGAGCAGCTCGTCGCGTTGCCGATCGTCTACCCGCTCGTGATGCTCGGCCTCGCGCTGCTGATCGTGTTCAACGCGCTGCCGGTCGAGCTCGGCATCGTGCGGCTCGTCGTCGCGCACGTGATCCTCACGCTGCCGTTCACCGTGAAGAACTGCGCCGCCTCGGTCGCGTCGATCGGCCCCGACTTCGAGGAAGCCGCATGCCTGATGGGCGCGAGCCCGCGCCGCGCGCTCGTCGACGTCGTGCTGCCGCTGATGCGGCCCGGCATCCTCGCCGGGATGCTGTTCGCGTTCATCGTGTCGTTCAACGAATTCACGGTGACGTTCTTCCTGTACAGCATCGACACGATGACCCTGCCGGTCTGGCTCTACAGCCGCACCGTGTCGTCGCTCGACCCGACCGTGTTCTGCTTCGCCGTGTTCACGGTCGCGATCGACTTCGCGCTGATCTGGATGCTCGAAAAACTCGTCGGCGACAAGGGTGTCGCGCTCTGACGCGCGCACTGCCTCGCCCACGCCCGTGCAAGGAACCCTCATGACCCAGCTCATCCTCCAGAACGTGACGAAGCGCTTTCATCAGGCGTATGCGGTCGATCACGTCGACCTGTCGGTGCCGGACGGCAAGCTCGTCTGCTTTCTCGGCCCGTCCGGCTGCGGCAAGACCACGCTGATGCGAATCATCGCCGGCCTCGAAACGCCGACCTCCGGCGCCCTGACGTTCGCCGGCCGCGACCTCACGCACGTGCCCGCCAACCGGCGCGACTTCGGGATGGTGTTCCAGTCGCTCGCGCTGTTTCCGCACATGACGGTCGCGCAGAACATCGCGTACCCGCTGCGGCTGCGCAAGACGGCCAGGGCCGCGCAGGCGCGGCGCGTGGCCGAGCTGCTGGAGCTGATCCAGCTTCCGCACATGGCCGACCGGCTCGTCACGCAGCTGTCCGGCGGGCAGCGCCAGCGCGTCGCGATTGCGCGCGCGATCGCGTCGTCGCCGCGCCTGCTGCTGCTCGACGAGCCGTTGTCGGCGCTCGACGCGAAGCTGCGCGAGGCGATGCAGGTCGAGATCCGGCTGCTCCAGCAACGGCTCGGCATCACGACGATCATGGTCACGCACGACCAGCGCGAAGCGATGACGATGGCCGACGAGATCGTCGTGATGGAGCAAGGCCGGATCCAGCAGGTCGGCCGGCCGCTCGACATCTACCGCGATCCGGTCAACGAATTCGTCGCCGACTTCATCGGCCTCGGCAACATCCTGCCGGTCGCGCGCGACGGCGACGACGCAATCGTCCTGCCGGGCGGGCAGCGTCTCGCGATCCGGCGCACGCCGGACACGCCACGCGCGTCCGACGCCGTGCGCCTGCTGATTCGTCCCGAGGACGTCTGCGTGCGCCCGGGGCAGCCGGCGGCGGCACCGAACACGCTGGCCGGCACGATCACGTTCGTGCGCGACGTCGGCGCGTCGATCGAGGCGACCATCGACTGCCGCGGCTTCACGCTGACGGCCGCGACCACGCCGCGCGAGACGCCCGACCTGCACGTCGGCATGCCGGTTGCCGCCGAACTTCCCGCACATGCATGCAAGCTCATCGCCGCACGCGGCGCCTGAATTTCCTTTCCTTCCCCAGCGCAGCAACAAGGACCTCACCATGAACGCACCGACCCAAGCCAACCGCCTCGTGCGACGCCTGCTCGCCCGCACCGCCCTCCTCTGCGCGTGCGCCACCGGCCTTGCCGCCGTCACGCCGCTCGCGCACGCCGACGCGCTCGACACGATCGCGAAATCGGGCGTCGTCCGCATCGGCGTGTTCGAGGACTATCCGCCGTTCGGTTCGATCGGGCCCGACATGAAGCCGCAGGGCTACGATATCGACATGGCGAACCTGATCGGCCGGGCGCTCAACGCGAAAGTCGAACTCGTCCAGGTCACCGGCGACAACCGGATGGCATATCTCGCCGACCGCAAGACCGACATGCTGCTGTCGGTCGGACAGACGCCGGAACGCGCCAAGGTGATCGACTTCTCGAACGCGTATGCGCCGTACTACCTCGCGGTGTTCGGCCCGAAGTCGCTGGCCGTGAAGGGCAACGCCGATCTCGCCGGCAAATCGGTCGCGGTCGCGCGCGGCACGCTCGAGGACCTGAGCGTCAGCAAGGTCGCGCCGCCCAGCGCGACGATCAAGCGCTTCGACGACCCGAACGGCGCGATCGCGGCGTTCCTGTCGGGACAGGCGCAACTGCTGGTGGTCGGCAACGACGTCGGCGCAACGATCATCGCGCGTCATCCGTCGATCGATCCCGAACAGAAGTTCTCGCTGTTCAGCTCGCCCGATCATGTCGGCCTGAACAAGAACGAGCCGCGCCTGATGCAGAAGGTCAACGACGCGATCGCCGGCGCGAAGAAGAACGGCACGCTGAACACCTTGTCGCAGAAGTGGCTGCACGCGGCACTGCCGGCCGATCTGTGATGCACACCGCCTCCGCCCCGCATTCACGACCCAAGGCATCGCGATGACCTACGTGTTCGACTTCAGCGATTTCGGTCTCTACGCCGGCATGCTCGCGCGCGGCATCGGCGTGACGCTCGGCCTGACCGCGGCCGCAACCGTGCTGGGCGGCCTGATCGGCACCGCCGGCGCGTGGATCGCGCTCGCCGGCCCGCGCGGGGCGCGTGCGCTCGTCGCGGCCTACGTCGAGCTGATCCGCAATACGCCGTTCCTGGTGCAGTTGTTCTTCATCTTCTTCGGCTTGCCCGCGATCGGCGTACACATCGACGAAGCGCAGGCGGCCGTGCTCGCGATGACGGTCAACCTGGGCGCCTATGCGGTCGAGATCCTGCGCGCCGGGATCGAATCGGTGCCGCACGGGCAAGTGCAGGCCGCGCGGGCGCTCGGGCTGCACGGCCGGCAGGTGTTCGGCCACGTCGTGCTGCCGCAGGCGCTCGCGAACGTGTACCCCGCGCTGCTCGGGCAGGTGCTGATCGTGATGCTCGGCTCGGCGGTCGTGTCGCAGATCTCGGTGCCCGACCTGACCTACGCGGCCAACTTCATCCAGTCGCGCAATTTCCGCGCGTTCGAGATCTACATCGTCGTGACCGCAATCTACCTGCTGCTGTCGATCGCCCTGCGCATGCTGCTCAATCGCGTCGGCCGGCGGCTGTTCGCCGGCCGCACGCCGCACGGTGCGGCAGCCGCGCCGCGGCGCACCCGGGTTGCCCGCTTCACGTGGCGCGCCCGCTCCCCTGAAACCCGCCTGCCGACGGAGCGTGCACGATGATCGAATTCACCTTCCAGGATATTGCCTGGAACCTGCTGCTCGCCGCGCGCTGGACCGTGCTGCTGTCGCTGATCACGTTCGTCGGCGGCAGCGTCGCCGGGTTCGCGCTGCTCGCGATGCGCATCTCGCCCGCGCCGGCGCTGCGCCGCTTCGTGATCCTGTACGTCGAACTGTTTCAGGGCACGCCGTTGCTGATGCAACTGTTCCTCGGCTTCTTCGGGTTGCCGCTCGTCGGCATCGACGTGACGCCCTGGGTCGCGGCGTCGGTCGTGCTGACGCTGAACGCAAGCGCCTATCTGGCCGACATCTGGCGCGGCTGCGTCGACGCGGTACCGCGCGGCCAGTGGCACGCGGCGGCAAGCCTCGGCATGACGTGGATGCAGCGGCTGCGCTACGTCGTATGGCCGCAGGCGTGGAAGATCGCGCTGCCGCCGACCGTCGGTTTCCTCGTGCAGGCGGTGAAGAGCACCGCGCTCACATCGATCATCGGACTGACCGAACTGACCAAGACCGGCAACATCATCACCAACGCGGTATTCAAGCCGTTTCCGATCTACGCGCTGGTCGCGCTGCTCTACTTCGCGATGTGCTTCCCGCTGACGTGGTACGCCCGCGCGCTCGAGCGTCGCTATCGCGTCGCGAAGGCGCGCTGAACCGGCGCCGCGCGCGCCTCACTACGATGCAGGTACTTTCATGATTTCCATCAGCAACGTTTCGAAGTGGTACGGCCCGTTTCAGGTCCTCGCCGATTGCACGACCGAGGTCAGGAAGGGCGAGGTGGTCGTCGTGTGCGGTCCGTCGGGCTCGGGCAAGTCGACGCTGATCAAGACCGTGAACGGCCTCGAGCCGTTCCAGCAGGGCGAGATCCTCGTGAACGGCCAGTCGGTCGGCGACAAGAAGACGAACCTGTCGAC